>NZ_CP033069.1:1575000-1930000 GCF_003669015.1 Acidovorax sp. 1608163 | reverse complement strand
GTTCGCGCAAGGCCTTGCGGTCCCCTGCTTTCATCCTTAGATCTTATGCGGTATTAGCAAAGCTTTCGCTTCGTTATCCCCCACGATCGGGCACGTTCCGATGTATTACTCACCCGTTCGCCACTCGTCAGCATCCGAAGACCTGTTACCGTTCGACTTGCATGTGTAAGGCATGCCGCCAGCGTTCAATCTGAGCCAGGATCAAACTCTACAGTTCGATCTTGATAAATTTAAAGTCTTTCGACTTAACTCATAAAAACGGAATTGAAGTGAACTTCACTTCTATTCTCATGAGCGTTTGTAGTGCTAAGCACTAGTTCCAAAGAACTTGGCACTCGCCATCAAACGCCCACGCTTATCGGCTGTATATTTTTAATGAACCGGATCACAAAGCAACCGAAGTTTTCTTTATTTTCCCGACTTAGCTGCAATCAGCTGAGCCTTGAATTCTAGCACAAGTTTTAAAGTCCTGTCAAACTTGAGGGTCTTTGCAGTTTGCAGCAATTACCCTTTTCAGAACAACCACCGCATTTAGCGCAGCCTTTGATTGTACAACAGTTTTTAACCCGCCGACAACAAAAACCTAACTTTCTGCAATCCCCTTCGCCACCTTAACAATCTAAACCGTCTCAGTAGCGAAGCCCTCTATCATAGCACCGTTTTAGAGCACAAATCAAGCAGACGAAGGTTTTTGGACAAAACATCAATCCTCTGCATCCCACATCTTCACCCAAACCGTTGCTCATCCGGCGGCAGCCACCGACTACAAGAAAACAAGCATCGCTTCAGGGACCTCCGCCAATAGTGACCAGAAACAGAAACGACCGCCGAGGCGGTCGTTCGTAGCGGAATGTACTTCAATCAGTTAAGAGCAACGCGACTTCCATCTTTGTATGTGTAAAGCGTCACAGCAGGGGTAGTCAACTCGCCCTTGGCTGTGAAAGCAATGTTCGCAGTGACGCCCTTGTACTCTGCCTTGGAAATCAGCGGGACAAACACTTTGGGGTCCACCGAGTTAGCGCGCTTCATGGCATCCGCCAACACCATGGCTGCGTCATACGCGTAAGGGCTGTATATCTGGAACTGGTCAGGGAACTTAGCGTCATAACGCTTCTTCCACTCGGCGCCACCCTGCATCTTTCCAATCGAAGCCCCACCCGTGGCGCAAGTCACGTTCTTGAGCGCAGGGGTCTTGCCCGACAACTCTGGCAGCTTTTCGGTGCACAGTGCGTCACCACCAAAGAACTTTACGTCCCCAAGACCCAACTGCTCCATCTGACGCAACATGGGCCCAGCTTGGGCATCCAGCCCTCCATAAAAAATGGCATCAGGCTTCTTGTTCTTAATGGACGTCAAGATGGCCATGAAATCCGTCGCCTTGTCGTTTGTGAACTCTTCGCTCACAACTTTCAGCCCCTTTTGCAGCGCCGTGGCCTTGAAAACCGAAGCGACACCTTGGCCATAGGCCGTGCGGTCATCAATGATCACCACTGATTTGATTTTCAAATGGTCTGCACCAAACAATCCCAAGGCGGCACCCAGCGCATTGTCATTGGCAATCAGACGGAAGGTGGTCTTGTGCCCAGGCTTCGTCAGATCGGGGTTTGACGCAGAGGCCGTGATGTGGGGCAAGTCGCACTTGGCATAAATGGCCGAGGCTGGAATGGACGTTCCTGACTGCAGATGACCGACCACACCGGCTACACGCTGATCACACAGCTTTTGAGCCACGGCGGTAGCTTGACGCGGGTCCCCTGCATCGTCCTCGGCAGCAATCTCGAACTTGATCTTCTTGCCACCAATCACGAGGTTTTGGGCATTCAAATCATCAATCGCAAGACGAACACCGTTTTCTGTGTCTTTGCCAATGTGGGCAATGCCACCAGAGACGGGCCCCGCATGGGCAATCTTGACCACCTGCACATCCTGGGCCATAGCCCCCGCAGAAATCAACGAGCCCACAGCAACAGCAGCCAGGGCGGAGAGGGAGAAAAGAGGCAGAGAAGAGCGCGACACAGTGAGAATCTCCAGAGTCAGTGAAACAGCCGAACGCACTGGTTTGGGGCGCACAGCGCGCCGAGCATAACAGCCGCTGTATTCATACAGCCCAAGTTGAGGCCACGCTAACGCAGCATTCCTGCACCATTAAAGTGCCTGATAGTAGAGGCGACCCAAGGGCATGCAAAAGGGCATTGAGTCTCCTCAGACACTCCCTGGGATAATCGCTACCTATGTCCCTCCTGCCCCACCAGCTTGAACTGCTGTCGCCCGCGCGCGACGCCGACATCGGCATCGAAGCCATCAACCACGGCGCCGATGCCGTCTACATCGGCGGCCCCGCCTTCGGCGCACGGGCCGGCGCGGGCAACGACATCCGGGACATCGAGCGCCTCGTGAAGCACGCGCACCGGTTCAATAGCCGCATCTTCATCACCCTGAACACCATCTTGCGCGACGACGAACTCGAAGCCGCGCGCCGCATGGCCTGGCAGGTGTACGAGGCCGGAGCCGATGCGCTCATCATCCAGGACATGGGCCTGCTGGCGCTTGCCGACATGCCGCCCATCCAGCTGCACGCCAGCACCCAGACGGACATCCGCACGCCCGAGAAGGCGCGCTTCCTGCAGGACGCGGGCCTGTCGCAGATCGTGCTGGCGCGCGAGCTCACGGTGCAGCAGATCGCCGCCGTGCACAAGGCGCTGGGGCCGGTGGATGCGCCGGGGCGGGCCAACATCGAGTTCTTCATCCACGGCGCGCTGTGCGTGGCCTACAGCGGCCAGTGCAACATCAGCCATGCGCAGACCGGCCGCAGCGCCAACCGGGGTGACTGCAGCCAGGCCTGCCGCCTGCCCTATCAGGTGACCGACGCGCAGGGCCGCTTCATTGCGCACGACAAGCACGTGCTCTCCATGAAGGACAACAACCAGAGCGACAACCTGCGCGCGCTCATCGACGCCGGCGTGCGCAGCTTCAAGATCGAGGGGCGCTACAAGGACATGGGCTACGTGAAGAACATCACTGCCCACTACCGCACACTGATCGACGAGATTCTGGAAGAGCGCGAGAGCGCGGGCCGGCCACTGTCGCGATCGTCCAGCGGCGCCACCACCTTCACCTTCACGCCCGACCCGCTGCAGAACTTCAACCGCGAGTTCACCGACTACTTCGTGACCGGCCGCAAGGAAGACATCGGCGCCTTCGACACCCCCAAGAACCCGGGCCAGGCCATCGGCTGGGTGACCAAGGTGGGCCCGGACTTCGTCGAGCTGGAAGTGAGCGACCCGGCCACCGTGCTGCACAACGGCGACGGCCTGTGCTACTACGACCTGCACAAGGAGCTGGTGGGCATGGCCATCAACGTGGCCGAGCCCGTGTCAGCGCGCAGCGTGGGCCAGTGGCGCGTGTATCCTAAGGACCCGATGGACGGCTTCAAGGACCTGCGCAAGGGCACCGAGGTCAACCGCAACCGCGACATGGACTGGGTGCGCACGCTCGAGAAAAAATCCAGCGACCGCCGCATCGGCCTGTGGGCGCACCTGAGCGAAACGCCGGCCGGCTTCAGCCTGATGCTGACCGACGAAGACGGCAACGTGGGCTGCGCTGACGTAGAGCAACCCCACCAGAGCGCCACCGACGCTGCCAAGGCCGAAGCCAGCCTGCGCGAGCAGCTGGGCCGCTTCGGCGCCACCATCTTTGCGGTACACGACATTGCGCTGCAACTGTCCGAGCCCTGGTTCGTGCCCGCCTCCGTCCTCAACGCGCTGCGCCGCGACGCGCTGGCCGACCTGGAAGACTGCCGCGCCCGCAACTTTGCGCGCCTGCAACGTGCGGTGCCGGTGGAGCCGCCCGTGCCCTACCCCGAAGACACGCTCTCGTTCCTGGGCAACGTTTTCAACCAGAAGGCGCACGACTTCTACGTGCGCCACGGCGTGAAGGTGATCGATGCGGCGTATGAGGCGCACGAGGAAGAAGGCGAAGTCAGCCTGATGATCACCAAGCACTGCGTGCGCTTTTCGATGAGCCTGTGCCCCAAGCAGGCCAAGGGCGTGACGGGCGTGCAGGGCACCATCAAGGCCGAGCCGTTGATGCTGATCAACGGCAAGGAAAAGCTCACCCTGCGCTTTGACTGCAAGCCGTGCGAGATGCACGTGGTGGGCAAGATGAAGAAGTCGGTGCTGAACCAGCACGCCAAGGAGACCGAGGCGCTGGCCGTGCCGCTGCAGTTCTACCGCGCGCGGCCCACGGGCAATTCGCTATCGAAATAGTAGCTGCTGGCGCTTGTCCATCAAGCGGTACAGGCATTTTTCATTCAACATTCGCAGGCCGTAATGCGCCTGCGGCCGTCCTGCATCGACCCCGCATTGGGCCTGCATGCAGCCTGCGCCGAGCGCATAAGCTCATAGCCAACGATTCGACCCATGCGCACCGTCCCGGTGCAAGAATGGCAGCTGCCGCCTGCGTACACACCGTGCCGCAGGCGCCCGTGTCAGCGTTCTCATTCCATCCAACGGGAGACCCCTCCGCATGAAGATCGAAACCCTTGCCGTCCACGCAGGCTACTCGCCCGACCCCACCACCAAGGCCGTGGCCGTTCCCATCTACCAGACGGTGGCCTACGCCTTCGACAGCGCGCAGCACGGCGCGGACCTGTTCGATTTGAAGGTGCCGGGCAACATCTACACCCGCATCATGAACCCGACGACCGACGTGCTGGAAAAGCGCGTCGCGGCGCTCGAAGGCGGCATTGCGGCGCTGGCCGTGGCCTCGGGCATGGCGGCCATCACCTACGCCATCCAGACCATTGCCGAGGCGGGCGACAACATCGTGTCGGCCAGCACGCTCTACGGCGGCACCTACAACCTGTTTGCGCACACGCTGCCCCAGCAGGGCATCACCACCCGCTTTGCCGACCCGCGCGACCCGGCCAGCTTTGCACAGCACATCGACGCGCGCACCAAGGCGATCTTCATCGAGTCCATCGGCAACCCGCTGGGCAACGTGACCGACATCCGCGCGCTGGCCGATGTGGCCCATGCGCACGGCATTCCCTTGATCGTGGACAACACGGTGCCCAGCCCCTACCTGCTGCGCCCCATCGAGCACGGCGCCGACATCGTGGTGCACTCGCTCACCAAGTACCTGGGCGGCCACGGCAACAGCGTGGGCGGCGCCATCGTGGACAGCGGCAAGTTCCCATGGGCCGAACACAAGGCCCGCTTCCCGCGCCTGAACGAGCCCGACGTGAGCTACCACGGCGTGGTCTACACCGAGGCCCTGGGCCCCGCCGCCTTCATCGGCCGCGCGCGCGTGGTGCCGCTGCGCAATACCGGCGCGGCGCTGTCGCCACAGAGTGCGTTTTTGATCCTGCAAGGCATCGAGACCCTGGCCCTGCGCATGGACCGCATCTGCGACAACACGCTGGCACTGGCGAAGTACCTGCAAAGCCACTTCAAGGTGGAATGGGTGCGCTACGCCGGCCTGCCGGACCACCCGGACCACGCGCTGGTGCAGCGGCAGTCGGGCGGCAAGGCATCCGGCATCCTGAGCTTCGGGCTCAAGAGCACCGACGCCGACCCGCGGGCGGCCGGTGCGCGCTTCCTGGACGCGCTGCAGCTCTTCACCCGCCTGGTCAACATCGGCGATGCCAAGTCGCTGGCCACACACCCCGCATCGACCACGCACCGCCAGCTCAATCCCGAAGAGCTGGCCAAGGCGGGCGTGAGCGAGAGCATGGTGCGCCTGTCGGTGGGCATCGAGCACATCGACGACCTGCAGGCGGACCTGGTGCAGGCGCTGGACAAGGTTTAGCCCCCTCACAGCGACTCAACTCGCACGAAAGCATCACAACCGCGGCCTGTGACCAAGGGCCTTGAGCAGGAGCGGTGTGTCAACGCAGACCGTGCTGTGCAGGCATGCACAATGCGCCAATGGAGCCTCAAAGAAAAAGCGAAGCAGTTCCGGTCCAACCAAGGCCCTTGCCTCTCGTCGCCCGGTGGCTACTTCTGCTTTTTGCTTTGGCCAATTTGGGGCTGGGCATTCTGGGTATCTTTATTCCCGGCTTGCCCACTACGGTGTTCATTTTGATGGCGGCCTGGGCCGCAGGCAAAAGTTCGCCGCGCCTGTATCGGTGGCTGTGGAATCACCGCCTGTTTGGCCCTATGCTGCGCAACTGGGCTAATGGAGGTTGTGTAAGCCGCCACGCCAAATGGGCTGCGACCGCAGTGATGTCATCCAGCACCGTGATCCTGCTACTCAGCCACACAGCACGCTGGGCTGCGGCCACAGCCATCACATGCATGGTGCTCGTACTCGTTTGGCTGTGGAGAAGGCCTGAGCCCTGAGCCTTGTTTTTCACGAAATGCCCAATCTCTTGAGATCGGCATAATTTTGTGTATATAATCTAAGTCTTGTTCCTCGATAGCTCAGTCGGTAGAGCGCCGGACTGTTAATCCGTAGGTCCCTGGTTCGAGCCCAGGTCGAGGAGCCAAGAATTCAAATGCTTTACACATCTAAGTAAAGCAATACATACCGATTATTCCTCGATAGCTCAGTCGGTAGAGCGCCGGACTGTTAATCCGTAGGTCCCTGGTTCGAGCCCAGGTCGAGGAGCCAATATAAACCCTGCACCCCACGGTGCAGGGTTTTTTTTTGCCCCATCGCTACTGCACGCGTTCCATTATTCTTCGATCATCTGGCAATACTTCCCGCACTCCCGCACAAACCCCCTTCGCCCGATGGAATCACACCTACCCTGGCTCGAACCCAATGATCCCATGCCCACTCCGGATTGCGCATGGGGAATGGGCACCCCAGCCCCCGGACTACTCGCGGCGGGCGGTGCACTGAACACATCCACCCTTCGCAAGGCCTATGCGCAAGGCACCTTCCCCTGGTTCAGCGAAGGGCAGCCGATTCTCTGGTGGGCTCCCGACCCACGCATGGTTTTGAATACAAGCGACTTCAAACTGCACCCCTCTCTGCGCAAGACATTGCGCAAATTTCGCGATGCCCCCCACTGCTCCATTCGAGTCGATAGCGCCTTCTCCTCCGTCATCCATGCCTGCGCCACCCGCGAACGCACCGGCCAAAGCGGCACATGGATCTTGCCATCCATGGTGCAAGCGTACGAACAACTCCACAACGAAGGCATCGCCCACAGTGTAGAAACCTGGATCGACGGAAAACTGGTGGGCGGCCTTTATTGCATCGCCTTGGGCAAGGCTGTGTTTGGAGAGTCAATGTTTGCCTATGCCACCGATGCCTCAAAAATTGCGCTGGCGGCACTGGTCTGCATTGCGCGCGAGCATGGAATTCCGTGGATTGACTGCCAGCAAAACACCCGCCACCTGGCATCGCTTGGTGCCAAGGAGATGCCCCGAGACCTGTTCCTTACGGGCATTCAAAAGCTGCACAGACAGCCAGAGATCCCATGGGGGTTCAAGTCCGTATACTGGTCACAGTTGTTGCCCAACTGACCATCCCGGCATGACGCACCTGAACGAACTCCCACTGCAAGCCCTGCAGTACTACGCGACAGCACCCTACCCTTGCAGCTATCTCCCAGATCGACTGGCACGCTCTCAGGTCGCAACCCCCAGCCACCTGATTCAGAACACGCTGTACTCCGACTTGGTAGCCAAAGGGTTTCGGCGCAGCGGTATGTTCACCTATCGACCGTATTGCGATGGCTGCCATGCATGCAAGCCCCTGCGGGTTTTGGCAGCAGAGTTCAAGCCCGACAGAAGCCAAAAACGTGCTCACGCTCGCCATATCGCGCTTCAGGCCCAAGTGCTTCGGCTTTGCTTTGTGCCAGAGCACTACCAGCTGTACCAACGCTACCAAAAAGGAAGACATGCGGGTGGCGGCATGGACCAGGACAATATTGACCAATACACCCAATTCCTGCTGCAAAGCAGGGTGAACTCCCGCCTCGTAGAGTTCAGAGAACCCATGCCGGATGGCAATCCAGGGGCCCTCAAAATGGTGTCCATACTGGACGTGCTAGACGACGGAATCTCTGCCGTTTACACGTTTTATGAGCCAGAGCCCAACTGCAGCTACGGCACCTACAACGTCTTGTGGCAAATAGAGCAAGCCCGGGCACTCCACTTGCCCTACGTGTATCTCGGGTATTGGATCGAGCAAAGCCAAAAAATGAACTACAAAGCTCGCTTCATGCCCCACGAAACCCTGGAAGACCAAGGCTGGCAACGCACAGGCAGCCTCTGAAGCCTATGGGCGGCCTCGCTGAAACGCAATCGGCAGGAACGGGTGGAATGCCTCTTTGGAGCGCCTGCCCGTTCAAGCCTTAGGAGCCCCCAGGTTTGAAGCCCATGCGCCATTTCAGCCCAAGCTATTCGCCGTGTATTCACTGCACGTCGCACTTTGCCCCATGCCGCAAAGACTGCAGTGTGCCCCTTGAGAAATTGCCAACAAATGCCCAGCCAAACAGGGCCTTCGCTTCGCATTTCACAAGGTAAGATGCCACGGCATATGCTGCATTACCGCCCATGAAAAAATCAGACCCCGACGTCCCAGCAAAGCCCAGCGTTCAGGTGCTCGAACGCATGTTCACGTTGATTGATGTCCTGGCCTCACGAGAGGACGCGATTTCTCTTAAAGAGATCAGCGAGAAGACAGGGTTGCACCCATCCACCACCCATCGCATCCTGAATGACCTGACCATCGGCAGGTTTGTAGACAGACCAGAGTCTGGCAGCTACCGGTTGGGCATGCGCCTGCTAGAGCTCGGTAACCTGGTCAAAGCCCGGTTGAGTGTGCGCGATGCGGCGTTGGCGCCCATGCGCAACTTGCACAAACTGATCCAGCAGCCCGTGAACCTGAGCATGCGGCAGGGCGACGAGATTGTTTATATCGAGCGCGCCTACAGCGAGCGCTCAGGTATGCAGGTGGTCCGGGCCATTGGCGGCAGAGCCCCTCTGCATCTGACATCTACCGGCAAACTGTTCCTTGCACTGGAAGACCCACAGCGTGTACGAGCCTACGCCACCCGCACAGGTCTGGCAGGCCACACCCGCAACAGCATTACCCAGTTGCCCATCCTTGAGAGAGAACTCGCGAAGGCGCGCCAATATGGGATTGCCCGGGACAATGAGGAACTGGAACTGGGGGTGAGATGCATGGCCGCTGGGGTCTACGATGACCAAGGCAAGCTGGTGGCAGGGCTCTCGATCTCCGCCCCCGCAGACCGGCTGGATGAGGGCTGGCTCGCCAAACTTCAATCGACGGCCCAAGAAATCTCGTTGGCTCTGGGCTACTCACCAGAGCGCAGCCAATCACTGGCAACACCACAACAGACCATCGTCCGCACCAAAGGCTGAGCGCGCAACCCACATCCATGGGCCTCGGTGCGCAGTGGCAAGGAATGCATAGCAAAAATGGTCGATAACAAATGAATTGAGCCTGCCGCTCTCAGCGCACAGGCTCAACTCAATGAATCCCAAGTCGGGGAAGACTCCCCACCTCGCGACGCTCAGCCGTGCCCACCCTTCGCCACGACTTTAGAGCCGCTGCCACCAAACGATGAAGCGGACTCCACCCAGTGCCTCACACGCTCTGCGTCACCCAGGCGGCTGAACTTACCCGCAGAATCCAAAAACACCATGATCAACTTGCGACCCGCAATTTCGGCTTGCATAACCAGGCAGCGCCCAGCTTCAGAGATATAACCCGTCTTCTGCAGCCCGATATCCCATGTGGGATTTTTCACCAGACCATTGGTGTTGTTGTACTGAAGCGTCTTGCGCCCCACCGCCACTTCGTAGCTGGGTGATGTGGAAAGTTCGCGCAGCATAGGGTCGCCATGGGCGACATTGACCAAGGTGGCCAAATCACGGGCACTGGATTGGTTTTGGCTGGACAGCCCCGTAGGCTCAACGTAACGCGTATCGGCCATGCCAATAGCGCGCGCCTTGGCATTCATCAGGCCCACAAAGGCACTCAGTCCACCAGGGTAGGTGCGCCCTAAGGCATGTGCAGCGCGGTTCTCGCTAGACATCAAGGCCAGATGCATCATCTCGCCACGGGTCAGCGTGGTGCCAACGCTCAGACGGGAGCGGCTGCCCTTTTCAGTGTCCACATCATCTTGCGTGATGGTGATGGGCTCATCCATGGGCAGGTGCGCCTGGCTGATGATCAAGCCTGTCATCAGCTTGGTCAGCGAGGCAATGGGCAACACGGCATGGTCATTTTTGCTGATCAGGACCTCATGGGTGTCCTGATCAATCACCAAAGCCACGCTGGACTTGAGGTCCAGAGGATCGGAGACCTCGTGCAGTCCGGCCATTTGGCCAAACGACAACTTGGCAGGCACGATAGCGGCGCGCGATGCGGCCTGCACCTTGGAAGAACGCTCGGAAGCCTGCGCAGCAACGCGGGTTCGCCCCTTGGCGGGGCGGTCGGCAGTGCGCGACACGGCCGCAACACGGCGAGTGTCTGCCGTCTTTTTGGTAGCAGCCGTCGCGGAAGGTGCCGCTTTTTTGACGGTCACACGCTTGCGCTCAGCGGCATCGGCTGCCGGAGCCACCAACGCAGAACTGATGACAACAAGGCTGATTACAGAGAGAGCCCGGCTCACTGCGGTGCGAAGGCGATGGTGCATCCAAGTGCTCCAAACGTTAGTAAATGTGTTGCAGTGTACAGAATCAAAAAAAGTCGCGCAAGATCAATACCTTGCACGACTTTTAATGAAATTGGTTGAATTATAAATTGCTTACTCAACCCTGCGCCGCCACCCTGTCCGCTTTACTTTGTAACTTGTTCAGAGCGCTCAGGTACGCCTTGGCGGAAGCCACCACGATGTCCGGGTCCGCCCCCACCCCATTCACAACCCGGCCGCTGTTCTGCAATCGCACCGTCACTTCGCCTTGGCTCTCTGTCGATCCACTGATGGCATTGACCGAGTACAGCACCATCTCCGCACCACTCTTGACGTGGGACTCAATGGCTTTCAACGAGGCGTCCACAGGGCCATTGCCAACCGACTCGCCATGCACTTCGGTGCCGTCGACAGTGAAAACGACACGCGCCCTGGGCTGTTCACCCGTCTCGCTTTGCTGGAACAGTGACACAAACCCGTACTGCTCGCGCTCGCTGGTTACGCTTTCATCGCTCACCAGGGCCAGAATGTCCTCGTCAAAAATCTCGCTCTTGCGATCGGCAAGCTCCTTGAAGCGGGTGAAGGCCGTGTTGATTTCTGTCTCACTGTCCAGACTCACGCCCAGCTCTTGAAGCCGCTGCTTGAATGCATTGCGGCCGCTGAGCTTGCCCAGCACAATTTTGTTGGCACTCCAGCCCACATCTTCCGCGCGCATGATTTCGTAGGTGTCACGGGCCTTGAGCACGCCATCCTGGTGAATGCCCGATGCGTGCGCAAAGGCATTCGCGCCCACCACAGCCTTGTTGGGCTGCACCACAAAACCCGTGGTTTGGCTCACCATGCGGCTGGCCGCCACAATGTGCTGGGTGTCAATGCCAAGATCCAGGTTGAAATAGTCGCGGCGCGTCTTGATCGCCATGACCACTTCTTCCAGCGAGCAGTTGCCTGCGCGCTCACCCAGGCCATTGATCGTGCACTCCACTTGGCGCGCACCGCCAATCTTCACACCGGCCAGCGAGTTGGCCACTGCCATGCCCAAGTCGTTGTGGCAATGCACCGACCAGACGGCTTTGTCGCTGTTCGGGATGCGTTCACGCAACGTCTTGATGAAGTTACCGTACAACTCTGGAATGGCATAACCCACGGTGTCCGGGACATTGATGGTGGTGGCGCCCTCGGCAATCACGGCCTCCAGCACACGGCACAAAAAGTCGGGTTCGCTGCGATAGCCGTCTTCGGGGCTGAATTCAATGTCGGCCACCAGGTTGCGTGCGAATCGCACAGACTGCTTGGCCTGTTCCAGCACTTGCTCGGGTGTCATGCGCAGCTTCTTCTCCATGTGCAATGGAGACGTTGCGATGAAGGTGTGAATGCGAGCGGAGTTGGCCCCTTTGAGCGCCTCTGCAGCGCGCGCGATGTCGCGGTCGTTGGCACGCGACAACGAGCAAATCGTGGAGTCCTTGATGGCATTGGCAATCGCCTGCACCGCCTCAAAGTCGCCGTTGGAGCTGGCAGCAAATCCGGCTTCGATCACATCCACCTTCAGGCGCTCCAGCTGGCGCGCAATGCGCAGCTTCTCGTCCTTGGTCATGGACGCGCCGGGGGATTGCTCGCCATCGCGCAAGGTGGTGTCAAAAATGATGAGTTTGTCTGCCATGTCGTTTCTCCTGGTACTGGTGGGGTTAGCCCGCAACGCTCAAAAACTGTCGCCCAATGAAAAAGGCCCGCTGCGGTTGCATACGGGCCTTTGTGGAAAAGTGTGCGCGTGCGCCTACTGTCTCCGCCCGTGGGGAGGTAGCAGTAGAGCCAGAGCGAACATATTCATGCGTTGCAATGTAGCACAAGTCCACAACCACGGACACTTTCACTTGTGAAGTCCACGCTCGTCCGGCTCATCGGTAGAGGTGCTGATCACACTGCTGTGCTGCCCTTTGGCTTTGCGCCATGCGTAGACGCCATAGCCACTCACGCCGTACAACACAAACACGCCAAACAGCACAATTGGTGGGTGGATGTTGATGATGGCAATACCCAGCGCAATCAACACGATGGCGGCAAAGGGCACGCTCTTTTTCATCTGGATATCTTTGAAGCTGTAAAACGGCACATTGGTCACCATGGTGAGGCCTGAGTACAGGGTGAACGCAAACATCACCCAGGTGATCTGCGACCAACTCAGCCATGCATCTTCGCCTGGATGCACGCCCAACTCGGTCATCAGCCAGATAAAGCCAGCCACCAAGGCCGCCGCAGCGGGTGAAGGCAGCCCCTGAAAATAGCGCTTGTCCACCACGCCGGTGTTCACGTTGAAGCGCGCCAAACGCAGCGCGGCGCAGGCGCAGTACACAAACGCTGCAATCCAACCCCAACGTCCCAGGCCTTGCAGCGACCACTCATAGGCAATCAAAGCCGGTGCGGCACCAAACGACACCATGTCAGACAGCGAGTCCATCTGCTCGCCAAACGCGCTCTGGGTGTTGGTCATCCGAGCGACCCGCCCATCCAGGCTGTCCAGCACCATCGCACAAAAAACACCCACGGCAGCCATATCGAAGCGTCCATTCATCGCCATAACGATGGAATAAAAGCCACCGAACAACGCCGCCAGCGTGAACAGATTGGGCAGGATGTAAATGCCCTTGCGACGCTTGCGAACCATGACACCGGCGTTGTCGCTGGGCTTATTGCCATCATGCATCAAACAGACCTCCAGCGCTTTATAGGCAAGCGCAAACAGCTATTATATTTATAGCAAATCAATCCAAGGACGCGGAAGCGCCACACCCATCGCCAGACCACTCCGCCAGCCAGACGAAAGAGGCAGTGTAGCCTCTGCCAACCCTGCCGATGGAGCCAATGAAAAAGGCCACCGAAGTGGCCTTTGGATGCTTCACACCGGAAGAATCAGTTGCGGGTCTGGTCGACCAGCTTGTTCTTGGCAATCCAGGGCATCATGGCGCGCAGTTGACCGCCCACCTTTTCGATGCTGTGGTCGGCCGTGTTGCGACGGCGGGCTGTCATCGATGGATAGTTCAGTCGGCCTTCCTGGATGAACATCTTGGCGTAGTCGCCATTCTGGATGCGCTTGAGCGCATTGCGCATAGCGGCGCGCGATTGCTCGTTGATCACTTCAGGACCGGTCACGTACTCGCCGTATTCGGCGTTGTTCGAGATCGAGTAGTTCATGTTGGCAATGCCGCCTTCGTAGATCAGATCCACGATGAGCTTCAGCTCGTGCAGGCACTCGAAGTAGGCCATTTCAGGGGCGTAGCCAGCTTCGACCAGGGTTTCGTAACCCATCTTGATCAGCTCCACCGCACCACCGCACAGCACGGCTTGTTCGCCGAACAGGTCGGTCTCGGTTTCTTCCTTGAAGTTGGTCTCGATGATGCCAGCCTTGCCACCGCCGTTGGCAGCAGCGTAGCTCAAGGCCAGGTCACGGGCCTTGCCGGACTTGTCTTGGTGCACTGCGACTAGGTGGGGCACGCCGCCGCCTTGGGTGTAAGTGTTGCGCACAGTGTGGCCTGGGGCCTTGGGGGCAACCATCCACACGTCCAGGTCGGCACGGGGCACAACTTGGTTGTAGTGCACGTTGAAACCGTGGGCAAAGGCCAGCGAGGCACCTTGCTTGATGTTGGGTTCGACGTTGTTCTTGTACACAGCTGCGATGTCCTCATCGGGCAGCAAGATCATGACCACGTCGGCCGCCTTCACCGCGTCGTTGACTTCCAGCACGTTCAGGCCGGCCTTGCCAACCTTGTCCCACGAGGCACCGCCCTTGCGCAGGCCGACTACGACCTTCACGCCGCTGTCGTTCAGGTTTTGTGCATGGGCATGACCTTGCGAGCCGTAACCAATGATGGCCACAGTCTTGCCCTTGATCAGGCTCAGGTCGGTGTCTTTGTCGTAGAAAACTTTCATGGGTCGCTCCGGTTGAAATACGTTGTAGGGGTTGAAAACTAAACAGTCGATTGTCTTACATCGGATTTGAATTCGGCCGACTGGCTAGGCGGGGAGTCGCAGACAGTGCTTTGGCACGGCACGCTACCCCACGACGCAAACCGGTCGAAAGCCAATCCGTCACACGCGCAGAATGCGCTCGCCGCGGCCAATGCCACTGGCACCAGTGCGGACGGTTTCGAGAATGGCGGTGCGGTCGATGGCCTGCAGGAACGCATCGTTCTTGGACTGGTCGCCCGTCAGCTCGATGGTGTAGCTTTTCTCGGTCACATCAATGATGCGGCCACGGAAAATGTCGGCCATGCGCTTCATCTCCTCGCGCTCCTTGCCCACCGCACGCACCTTCACCATCATGAGCTCGCGCTCGGTGTAGGCGCCTTCGGTGAGATCGACCACCTTGACCACTTCGATGAGGCGGTTCAGGTGCTTGGTGATCTGCTCGATCACATCGTCGGAACCCGTGGTCTGGATCGTCATGCGCGAAAGCGATGGATCCTCTGTGGGCGCCACGGTGAGGGATTCAATGTTGTAGCCACGGGCAGAGAAAAGACCCACGACGCGCGACAGCGCACCGGGTTCGTTTTCCAGCAAAACGGCAATGATGTGTTTCATGGTGATGGATTCCTCTTTTCGCTGCCCTCCCCTGCGCACGGTAATGCGCAGACTTGGCAGGCAATAGATTCGTCAAGAAATGCTATCCATTAGATAGCTGCTAGCGCTTGTCAAATAAGCGCTGGAGGCCGATTTGGCTTAAAGGTCTTCCGACCCCAGCAACATTTCGGTAATGCCCTTGCCGGCTTGCACCATGGGGAACACGTTCTCCGTGGGATCGGTACGGAAGTCCAGGAACACCGTGCGGTCCTTGAGCCTGCGGGCTTCGCGCAAGGCTGGCTCCACATCCTGAGGGCGCTCGATGAGCAAGCCCACGTGACCATAGGCCTCTGCCAGTTTCACAAAGTTAGGCAGCGCATCCATGTAGCTGTGGCTGTAGCGGCCCGAGTATTCGATCTCTTGCCACTGGCGCACCATGCCCAGGTACCGATTGTTCAACGCGCAGATCTTGATCGGCGTGTTGTACTGCAGGCAGGTAGACAACTCTTGGATGTTCATCTGCACCGAGCCTTCACCCGTGATGCAGAACACCTCGGAATCCGGCTTGGCCAGCTTGATGCCCATAGCGTAAGGAATGCCCACACCCATGGTGCCCAGGCCGCCGGAGTTGATCCAGCGGCGCGGCTCGTCAAACCGGTAGTACTGCGCCGCCCACATCTGGTGCTGCCCCACATCGGACGTGACGTAGGCATCCGCATCCTTGGTCATGTTCCAGAGCGTTTCCACCACGTACTGCGGCTTGATCACCTCGGGCGAGCCCATGTCGTACTTGAGGCAGTTGCGGCTGCGCCAGGCCTCGATCGTGTCCCACCATGCAGACAGGGCACCTGCGTCGGGACGCGTGCTGCTCTCGCGGATCATGGAGATCAACTCGGTCAGCACATCCTTCACATCGCCCACGATGGGCACATCCACCTTCACGCGCTTGGAGATGCTGGAGGGGTCGATATCGATGTGGATGATCTTGCGGTCGTTCTGGGCGAAGTGCTTGGGATTGCCGATCACTCGGTCATCAAAGCGCGCCCCCACCGCCAGCAACACATCGCAGTTCTGCATGGCGTTGTTGGCTTCGATGGTGCCGTGCATGCCCAGCATGCCCAGGAATTTGCGGTCTGAAGCAGGATAGGCGCCCAGGCCCATCAGCGTGTTGGTGACGGGGTAACCCAGCATGTCCACCAGCGTGCGCAACTCGTTGGTGGCGTTGCCCAAAAGCACACCGCCGCCTGTGTAGATGTAGGGGCGCTTGGCCGCCAGCAGCAGTTGCAAGGCTTTGCGGATCTGACCACTGTGGCCCTTGCGCACAGGGTTGTAAGAGCGCATTTCCACGCTCTGCGGGTAGCCCGTGTAAGACACCTTCTTAAAGGAAACGTCCTTGGGGATATCCACCACCACAGGCCCCGGACGGCCTGTGCGTGCGATGTGGAAGGCCTTTTTGAGCGTCATGGCCAGATCGCGGGGATCTTTGACCAGAAAATTGTGTTTGACGATAGGGCGGGTAATGCCCACTGTGTCGCATTCTTGGAAGGCATCCAGTCCGATCGCCGCTGTGGGCACCTGACCAGAGATGATGACCATGGGGATGCTGTCCATGTACGCCGTGGCAATGCCAGTCACGGCATTCGTCAAACCAGGACCCGAAGTCACCAGCGCCACGCCCACTTCCCCAGTGGCACGGGCGTAGCCATCAGCGGCATGCACAGCGGCCTGCTCATGGCGCACCAAAACGTGCTGAATGGTGTCTTGTTTGTAGAGGGCGTCGTAGATGTAGAGAACAGCACCACCGGGGTAGCCCCAGATGTATTGCACATTCTCTGCTTGCAGCGATTTGACGAGAATCTCGGAACCCATCAACTCCAGCGAGCCAGCGGTGGAGGCTTGCGCGGCGGCAGCGGCCACGTTGAGTTCTGCTTTGGAAATTTCCATGATCAACCTTTGTGAATTTCTCTGACGAAAAACCTTGGGTGCTCCTTGCGAGTGCTCTTGTGAAGCCAGCTTGGAACTTGAGGCCAAGGACATGGGCGGGATGATTACCGCGCCGGACCGTGACCCGTTTGCCTTTTGAATTGCTTTCGGATTATCGCACTGCAACACACATACACACGATGCATTTCAAAAAAAACATCAAAAATGCGATAATCGAAAGCTGCGCAGCTTCGTAGACCCTCCTTTTGGTCGCAGATCGCGCACCATTCCCGGGCCCATTTGTCTTGGCAACTGAACAAGAACTCTCCGATTTCCTCAAAAGTGTAGAAAAGCGCGCTTTCAAGCGCTCGCTTTACCACGTTCGCAATGAGGAAGCGGCCCTGGACATCGTGCAGGACAGCATGCTCAAGCTGTCGGAGCACTATGGGGACAAGCCCGCCGCAGAGCTGCCCATGCTTTTTCAGCGCATCCTGTCCAACTGCACCCTGGACTGGTTTCGGCGCCAAAAAACGCGCAACGCACTGTTTTCGAACATGAGCGACTTCGAAGGCCCCGGCGAAGATGGCATGGATTTTGATCTGCTGGAGGCATACTCAGGCCCCGACAACGGTGAGCGTGCCGCAAGTGCAGAAGACGAGACCACCAGAGCACAGACCTTTCGGGAAATTGAGGCAGAGATCCAAGAATTGCCAACACGTCAACGGGAAGCATTCCTCATGCGTTACTGGGAAGAAATGGATGTTGCAGAGACAGCTGCCGCAATGGGTTGCTCAGAAGGCAGCGTGAAAACGCACTGCTTCAGAGCCATCCAGACCCTGAGCAAGGCACTGAAGGCCAAAGGAATCGAGTTATGAACACCGCACCAAACCACGCTACCGAAGCAGCTGCAGACCAATTTGCGCGCCGCATTGCGGCCAGAATGGCGCAGGGCACCGATGACTTGCCTTACGACATTACCGAGCGCCTGCGCGCGGCACGCGTACAAGCCCTGGCCAAGCGCAAGGTGGTTGCGCCTGTCCGCAAGGCAGCGCCTGCGCCGGTCGTTCTGCGATCTGGCTCTAGCGCGATTTTGGGTCGCGGCGGCGACGGCGGCTGGTGGAATGCCATGGTGTCGGCCATTCCTCTGATGGCACTGGTGATTGGACTTTTCGCCATCAACATCGCGCAAGATGAAAATGGCCTGAATGAAGTGGCCGAAGTGGATGCAGCCCTTTTGACGGATGACTTGCCGCCAGAGGCCTATACCGATCCTGGGTTCATGCAATTCCTCAAAACCTCGGCCACCGCGCGCAACTGACCCTGCCGGATACCCCACACTACGCGCCCTGCATGCACACAGACAAGACCGTTGCGCCCACCAACATGCCAGCCATCGTGCTGGCTTTGGTGCTTTTGGGCGCCGTGGCGGCAGGCAGCTTTCCAGTGGCGCAATATGTGCTGATGGCGCCCAGTACGCTGCTGCCCGCCCCCAATCCCAAGCCCATCAATGCACGCCCGGCGAACATGGCAAACGCGGACCGCACCCCGGATACGCTTGCTGAAATTGCCTCCGGACCAGGTTGGGAAACCCTGACCACACCGCAAAAATTGGCCCTCTACCCGTTGGCAGAGCGCTGGGCTGTACTGAGCGAGAGTCAAAAACGCCGCTGGCTGGCTCTGTCCCAAACCTTTGCAGCCCTTCCGGCCGAAGAGCAGGACAAACTCCACAACCGGATGACCGAGTGGGCCAATTTGAGTGGGCGCCAGCGCAGCCAGGCGCGATTGAACTACGCCGATGCGCAACGCCTAGACCCCAGCGAAAAGCGGGCACAGTGGGAGGCCTACCAGGCCCTGAGCGAAGAAGAAAAACGGCTATTGGCGGCCGACGCGCCCGCCAAACCCGCAGGTGCGGCCACCGCCTTGCGGCCGGTGGCCCCGCAAAAGCTGGCCAAGGTTCCAGCCGCAACACAGGCAGGCCCGGCACGCGCCAACCCGCCCAAAATTACGCCGGTGGACCCTCACACACCCCGCCCCATGGTTACACCTGCAGCCGTTGCGACGCCCTCGGATGCCGCTTCAAGCCCTTCAGCACCGGTGGTCGTGGAGACAAATCCCGTCACCATTCCTTCGGCAACGGGCTCGTCCCTGCCACCGCTGGCCCCCACATCCAGTGCACCAGAGCCTGCCACCGCGCCCGCTCGCCCCGAAGATCTGGGCTACCAACCGCAGTGATACGCTTGCGGCATGTCCGCCCGTCCTGATTTCACTGTGCCCCAGCCTTCGTCTCCGTTCGCCTCCGCCTCACAGCAAGCCCCCAGCCTGAAGCGGCGCATGGCCTGCTGGCTGTACGAGGGCATCTTGATGTTTGGTGTTGTATTCATTGCGTCGTATCTGTTTGATACGCTCAGCCAATCTCGCCATGCACTGGACAATCGCTACCTGCGCATGGGCTTTCTGTTCATCGTGTTTGGGATCTACTTCGCATGGTTCTGGGCCAAAGGGCAAACGCTGGCGCAAAAAACCTGGCACATCCGCGTGGTAAGCCCCTCTGGCCAAGCCATCACGCAAACACGCGCCCTGCTGCGGTACGTGCTCTGCTGGGTGTGGTTTTTGCCTCCGTTGGCGGCTTACTCCACCGGCATTCCGGTGCTGGAAGTGCTGGTGCTACTGGCAGGCTGGGTGGCCGTATGGGCCATTTTGAGCCGATTCCATCCCACCCAGCAGTTCTGGCACGATGCATTGGCAGGCACCCGTCTGGTGCATTTTGTCCAAGCTAAAAAATAAAAACCCAGCTGCGCGCATCCATGCGCGCCTGGTTAACACATCCCTGCGCATGCCATCCACGCCACCCCACTCCTCCAACCCCGCCAACCTCCAAAAAAGCCGCACGGGCCTGAACCGGGTATGGCACGCCGCAGGCTATTCCATCGAAGGCCTGAAGGCCGGTTGGCAGGAAACAGCCTTCCGCCAGGAAGCCCTCGCGGCCATTGTGCTGCTGCCAGTGGCCTGCTGGCTGGGCAAGTCATGGGTAGAGGTAGCCCTGCTGGCGGGGTCGGTCATCATTGTGATGATTGTGGAGTTGCTCAACACAGGCATTGAAACAGCCATCGACCGCATTGGCCCCGAGTGGCACGATTTGTCCAAACGCGCCAAGGACATGGGCAGCGCTGCGGTGCTGTTGGCGCTCTTGCTCTGTGGCGGCATCTGGGCCGCAGCCCTCTTTCAAAGGTTCTTCCATGGCTAGCCCCGCTTTTTCCATTTGTGTGTATTGCGGCTCCCGCCCCGGCGAGAACCCCGCATTTGCCCAAGCCGCCCAAGCCGTAGGGCAATGGATTGGCGAGCATGGAGGGCAGCTGGTCTATGGCGGCGGGCGCGGCGGACTCATGGGGGTGGTGGCCGAGGCCACACGCCTGGCAGGGGGCCGTGTGGTCGGGGTCATCCCGCAAGCCTTGGTGGACAAGGAACTGGCCAACCGCGAATGCGATGAACTGCACATTGTGCAAACCATGCACGAGCGCAAGGCCATGATGGCCGAACGCAGTGATGCCTTTGTCGCGCTGCCAGGCGGCATTGGCACGTTTGAAGAGCTGTTTGAGGTGTGGACCTGGCGCCAGCTCGGCTACCACGGCAAGCCCCTGGGCCTGCTGAACGTGGCGGGCTACTACGACGGTTTGCTGGCCTTTTTGCGCACCAGCGTGGCCAGTGGCTTTATGGGGGACTGGCAGATGGCACTGCTGCAGGCCGACACATCGGCAGAGCCCCTGCTGTGCAATCTCGTGCAGGCATCGGGACCCGACCAGGCCCCCACCCCGCTGCGCTCGGTCATCTGAGCTTGTTGAGCAGCGCCCTAGGGCAAAGCACGCCGCACGGAGGGCTCTGCCATTGAGCAGGCTCCGCTGAGCACCCCCTCTGCAGCAGCAGAGAGGGCCAGTGCATCAAATCGCGGAGTCGTCCAGATCCCCCGTGCGAATGCGCACCACGCGTTCCACGGGCGTGACGAAGATCTTGCCGTCACCGATCTTGCCTGTGCGGGCCACATTCACGATGGCGTCCACGCAGCGGTCCACATCTTCGGTCTTCACAGCCACTTCCACCTTCACCTTGGGCAAGAAGTCGACGACATACTCGGCACCGCGGTACAGCTCGGTGTGTCCTTTTTGACGGCCAAAACCTTTGACTTCGGTCACCGTCAAGCCCGTCACGCCGCATTCGGCCAGGGCCTCGCGGACTTCTTCCAGCTTGAACGGCTTGATAACTGCGGTGATCATTTTCATGGGTGGGTCTCCTGGGAATGTCAAAAAGGCTTTGGGCCTGGGGATTGAAAAACGAACCAGACAGAGCCCGTCAGGCCCTGAACTGGCTGGTGATAGGGTAACGCCAGTCTTTGCCAAAGCTGCGGCGCGTGACGCGAACCCCTACAGGGGCCTGGCGGCGCTTGTACTCGTTGAGCTTGATGAGGCGGGTGACGCGCTCGACATCAGCGCGGGCAAAACCAGCGGCGATGATGGACTCGATGGGCTCGTCATTCTCCATGTACCGGGCCACGATGGCGTCCAGCACCTCATAGGGCGGCAAGCTGTCCTGGTCTTTCTGGTCGGGACGCAGCTCGGCACTGGGTGGGCGGGTGATGATGCGATCGGGGATGGGGTTGGCGCCCGTTCCATACGGGTCGTTGGCGTTGCGCCAACGCGCCAGGTCAAACACCCGCGTCTTGGCCAGATCCTTGATGACGGCAAAGCCCCCGGCCATGTCGCCGTACAGCGTGCAGTAGCCCGTGGCCATCTCGCTCTTGTTGCCCGTGGTCAGCACCACGGCACCAAACTTGTTGGACAGCGCCATGAGCAAGGTGCCGCGAATGCGCGCCTGCAGGTTCTCTTCGGTCGTGTCTTCAGGCAAGCCCGCAAACTCGGTGGCCAGCGCTGCCTTGAAGGCTTCAAATTGGGGCTTGATCGAAATTTCGTCGTAACGCACGTTCAACCGTTCGGCCATGTCGCGGGCGTCAATCCAGCTGATGTCGGCCGTGTAGGGCGACGGCATCATCACCGCACGCACCTTGTCAGCGCCCAGCGCGTCCACGGCAATGGCCAGCACCAGCGCGGAATCAATGCCGCCCGACAAGCCGAGCAAAGCCCCCGGAAAGCGGTTTTTGCCCACATAGTCACGCACGCCCAAGACCAGGGCATCCCACAGATCGGCCTCAGCGCTGGGCACTGGGGCCACATCCGCTACCAATTCAATAGCGCCTTGCGCTGATTGGGTGCGCGCTACAAACAGATTTTCTTTAAAACCCGGGGCCCGGCCCGCCACCGCGCCGTTGGCATTGAGGGCGAACGAGCGCCCCTCAAACACCACCTCATCCTGCCCACCGACCAGGTGCGCGTAGATGAGGGGCAGGCCCGTTTCGGCCACGCGCTCGCGCATGGTCTGCTCGCGCTCGGCGCTTTTGCCCAGATGAAAAGGCGATGCGTTGATCACCGCCAGCAACTGCGCTCCGGCCGCTGCGGCATCGCGTGCCGCCGCAGGAAACCAAGCGTCCTCGCAGATCAGCACCCCTACGCGCACGCCGGCCACCTCCACCACGCAAGGCGTTTGCTCCGCCACAAAGTAGCGGCGCTCATCAAACACCTGGTAGTTGGGCAGCTCGCGCTTGAAATAGGTTTGCTCGACCTGCCCATGGCGCAGCACGCTGGCCGCGTTGTGGCAAGGGCTGAAGGCCGGGGCGCCCGCTGCCACGGCTTGCGGATGGCCCAGCACGATGACCAAGCCCCGTAACCCTGCGGTCTCGCGGGCCACGGTTTTCACGGCATCATCACAAGCTGCCAAAAAGGCAGGCCGTAGAAACAAGTCTTCTGCGGCATAGCCACACACCGCCAGCTCGGGGGTCAACAACAACTGCGCCCCCTGGGCATGGGCCTCGCGCGCGGCGGCAATGATTTTTTGCGCATTGCCGGGCATATCGCCCACCACAAAATTGAGCTGTGCAGTGCAAATGGAGAGCGTCATGGAACTGAAGAAGGCCCCGCAGGCCTGGTTGGACAACGCCCACGCAGGCCCTGTAAAGCAGAGGCAAGCACCCTGTTTGGGTCCCTGCTCCCCCAAGGCACGCCGTGGCTGAGTCGCACATTATCGCCCGCGTACACCCCAGCGTGCTCGACCTGCCCGCAGAGCCCTGGAATGCGCTGCTGGCCCAGCAAACCCATGCCACGCCGTTCATGCGCCACGAGTACCTTTCGGCCCTGGAGCGCAGCGGCAGCGCCACCCCGCGCACGGGCTGGACGCCGCGCTTCATCTCGCTGTGGGACAACGACGTGCTGATGGCCGCCTGCCCGCTGTACCTGAAAGACCACTCGTACGGCGAGTACGTGTTTGACTGGGCCTGGGCCAATGCCTACGAGCAGCACGGCGTGCCTTACTACCCCAAGGCCGTGGTGGCCGTGCCCTTCACGCCTGTACCCGGAAGCCGCTTGCTGGCGCGCGACGATGCCGCCCTGACGCTGCTGGTGCAAGCAGCCCGGCAATGGTGCGTGGACGAAGGCATCTCATCCCTGCATGTGCTGTTTGCCAGCGAACAAGACACCGCAGCCTGCGCTGAACAAGGCCTGATGCTGCGCCACACCGTGCAATTCCACTGGCAGAACGCACGCCCTGAGCCCGCAAATGCATCAGGCCCAGGCACCACATTGCCACCCTCCCACAGTCCCTTCACCAGTTTTGATGACTTCTTGGCCCACCTCAGCCAAGACAAGCGCAAAAAAATCCGGCAAGAGCGCCGCCGTGTGGCCGATGCGGGCGTGCAGTTCCGCAGCTCGCAAGGCCGCGCCATCAGCCAGGCAGATTGGGATTTTTTCTACCGCTGCTACGAGCGCACCTACCTAGAGCATGGCAACCCGCCCTACCTCAGCCGCGCCTTCTTTGCCGAGATGGCACAGCACCTGCCCGACGCTTGGTTGTTGTTCATCGCCGAGCGAGACGGCGCCCCTATTGCTAGCAGTTTGATAGCTATCAGCGCTTATGAATCAAGCGCCAGCGGCAAAAATGACCAAGAACTTGTGGCCTATGGCCGCTATTGGGGCGCACTGGAGCGCGTGGACTGCCTGCACTTTGAGGCCTGCTACTACCAGCCCTTGCAGTGGTGCATTGAGCAGGGCGCGTACCGCTTTGAAGGCGGTGCCCAGGGCGAGCACAAAATGGCCCGGGCCTTGCTGCCGGTGCAAACCCACAGCGCCCACTGGTTGGCGCACCCCGCCTTTGCCGATGCAGTCGAGCGCTTTTTGGAGCGTGAGGGCGAAGGCATTGGCGAATACCTGGAGTCACTGCAAGAGCGAACGCCCTTTCGCCAAGCGACCGGACCGGCACCCGGGTAACGTCCCATTCAACCCATCGCACAGAAAAAAGGCCGGGGCATCATGCACCGGCCTTACAACCTTCAACGCTGGCGAATACAGCCTCCAGCAAAACCCCAAGGGTCTGAGCCCTCAGGGCTAAGCGCTGTCAGAACGACTCCCAATCCCCATCGTCGCCCCCAGCCGCTTTGGGCTTGGCCGCACTGCTGAAAGGCACTTGGCGCACAGGCGCAGCCGCCTTGGGAGCGGACGCAGCAGCCATCTTGACCTTCAACTCCTTGGCCAGTTGGATCACGGCAGTACCCACTTTTTGCGACGCATTGGAAAAGCCTGTGTTGTTCTCCAACTGTTTTTCGGCTTCTTCGTAAGCCCTCTGATTGATCAGGCGCGCCACCTTGCCAGCTTCTTGGTGGAACTGGCGGTGCGACTCCAACAAATTCACAAACGAAGGCTTGCCGCCGTATTGGGAGCCGCCAGCGCCATGCAGCCACTTGCCCAGCTCACAGCAATCGTCGCGCGACACTGTGTCGGCGTCCAAGCTCTCGCGCTGCGTCACAGCCGTGCGCAGCTTGGCGCGCCAATTGGCATGGGCTTGAATGGCGTTGTCCAGATTCACGCCCAAAGAGGCGCCGCCATGCCCGCTACCACCTGCGCTGCGACCCAAGGCCTTGGCCGCAGGTGCCGCCACGCGGGCCGAAGCAAAGTGCGCGCGTGGTGCCGCAGCCTGCGCACGGTGGGCCTGGGCGCTTTGCTCATCGGCGGGCGAGAGCTTGAAAAACGCCACCGTGCTCACCAAGTCTTGCGCCTGGTTGTTCAGGCTGCTGGCCGCGGCGGCCATTTCTTCCACCAAGGCAGCGTTCTGCTGCGTGACTTGGTCCATCTGCGTCACGGCTTCGCCCACCTGGCTCACGCCCTGGCTTTGTTCGTTGCTGGCCGCACTGATCTCACCCATCAGGTCCGTCACGCGCTTGATGGCGCCCACCACCTCGGTCATGGTGTTGCCAGCCTGATCCACCAACGCGGTGCCCTGCTCCACTCGCTCCACGCTGTCGTTGATCAGCGTCTTGATCTGCTTGGCCGCCTCAGCCGAGCGACCGGCCAGGCTGCGCACCTCGCTGGCCACCACGGCAAAGCCACGGCCTTGCTCACCCGCGCGGGCGGCTTCCACCGCTGCGTTCAAAGCCAGGATGTTGGTCTGGAAGGCAATGCCATCGATCACACCAATGATGTCGCTGATCTTGCGCGAGCTGTCGTTGATGCCCTTCATGGTCTCAACCACCTGGCCCACCACATCGCCACCTTGCACAGCCACGGTGGACGCACTCATGGCCAACTGGTTGGCCTGGCGGGCGTTGTCCGCGTTCTGGCGCACGGTGGAATTGAGTTGCTCCATCGATGCGGCGGTCTGCTGCAAGGCACTGGCTTGCTGCTCGGTGCGCGCACTCAGGTCGTTGTTGCCCTGGGCAATTTCTGACGAGGCCGTCGCCACGTTCTCAGAGCCTTCACGCACATGGCCCACGATGCGCGACAGGCTTTGCTGCATCTCCGCCAGGGCGTGCAGCAGGCGGGCAGGCTCGTCCTTGCCCTGGGCGTCAATGTCGATCGACAAATTGCCCCGGCTGATTTCTTCGGCTGCCTCTACCGCGCGCTGCACCGGGGTGGTGATGGAACGCGTAGCCCACACGGCAAACAGCAGCCCCATCAGCAAAGACACACCGGCCCCCACACCCAGCGTCCATTGGCTTGTCTCGGTCCCACTGATGACAGACGTCTCAAAAGCGTCCAGCTCTGCCTTGGTGTAGTCGGTCACGTTGTCCAGGGCTTTGATGTAGTTTTGGGCCAGGGGGCGCAGCTCGCTGTCCACCAGGGCAAAGACGTCTTCGCCGGTCTTCTTGCGCTCCAGCAACTTGGCCCGTGCATCCACATACACTTTGCGCTCAGCGGCCACTTTGGCCATCAACTCTTTGCCCCGAGCCCCCTCCATCAGGGCTTCAAGCGTCTTCTGCTTCTCAGACACGTCCTTGGTGGTCGCCGCCATTTCATTGCCCAGCGCGGTGATGTAGCCCGCATCCGAGGTCTTGAGTGCCGCCGAGGCACGCACCCAGTTCAGATTGATCGCGGCCTTCCAATGGATCGCCAGTTCATTGCGCTCAATGTCAACAGACGCGATTCGGGCCGTCGCCTCTTTGAGTGTGGACAAGCGCCAAACGCCCAGCGTGGCAAGCAGGGCCGTGATCAGCAAGACAAGGCCAAAGGCCAATCCCAAGCGGGTACCGATTTTGAGTTGATTCATGGTAGTTCTCTGCAAAAAAGGCTTGCCTGCACCTGCCACCCTGCCCCCTCAAGGCACGGATGCTGTCTCCGGTCGAGCACCGCGTCCATACTGCGGCCTCCAGGCAATCCACTGTTATCGCTCGCGCACTCACAGGTGAAGAGACACGCGCATATGGATTATGCTTCAAATTTTTTACATTTGCATCAATTTTATCAATTTAAACATTGAATGACAATATTAACCGCTTAGAAAGCCAAGCTATCGCAGCGACGCGATGTATAAATTGTTAAAAATAGCGATTCGCATTTATCAAATATATACAAACCATCGTACGCCTCAGCAAGGTGTTTGGGTAGTGTTTGACGTGGAGCAAGCATCGACCAAAGCGCACTCCGCAGGGGCACAACCCAGCACTACAGGCGGCGCTGGGCTGCGGCCAGGCAAAAAAAATGCACGCGGTACTGCGTGCATTGGTTCCATCGGAAGAATGGAAGGATTCACAGAGGCCTGATTCAAGCCTCTGCGGGGCGCAAGCGCCTGAACGATCAGGCCTGGGTCTTTTGGTAGTTGGCCACGCCGTCGGTGATTTCCTTCTTGGCGGCGTCAATGCCTTCCCAGCCCAGCACCTTGACCCACTTGCCCTTTTCCAGGTCTTTGTAGTGCTCGAAGAAGTGAGCGATGGCGTTGCGGCGCATGCCGTTCACGTCGTCAATGTTCTTCCAGTGGTCGTACATGGGCAGGATCTTGGAAGTGGGCACCGCGATGACCTTGCCATCCACACCAGCCTCGTCTTCCATCATCAGGATGCCCAGAGGGCGGCAAGTCACCACCACACCAGGGTGCAGGGGATAAGGCGTGATCACCAGCACGTCCACTGGGTCACCGTCGCCCGACAGGGTCTGGGGCACGTAGCCATAGTTGGTGGGGTAGTGCATGGCCGTGGTCATGAAACGGTCCACAAAAATGGCGCCCGACTCCTTGTCTACTTCGTACTTGATCGGGTCCGCATTCATCGGGATTTCGATGACCACGTTGAAGGACTCTGGAAGGTTCTTGCCGGGGGTGACGTTGTTGAGGGACATGTCTTTAAAAATAGTGGTTAGCAACGGTAACCCGCGAAGCATGGCATGCCATATTGCGTCGGGATTAACCCTGATTTTAGGGGCACACCCCTTTCTACCCGCTTGCATTTGGGGCTTTGGCTGTAAATTGAGCACGTTGGCCAATCGGCCCTGCAGCGCGGGGCCCGAGGAAGCAACGCAGCGGAAGCACCACCGATGCGTCGTGTTTCCATCCGTGCAACTGCATTCATAGGAGCACCGAATGGCTGATAGCGCAGCAATGACCCCTCCCCTTCTTCTCGCCCTGGTCTGCGGACTGGTGGCCGTGGCCTACGGCATCTGGGCCCGGGGCTGGATCCTGGCCAAAGACCCTGGCAACGCCCGCATGCAGGAGATCGCAGCCGCCATCCAGGCGGGCGCTGCGGCCTACCTCGCACGCCAGTACAAGACCATCGCCATCGTCGGCGTGGTGCTGGCGGTTCTCATTGGCATCTTCCTGGACGGCACCACGGCGGTGGGCTTCGTGGTGGGCGCGGTGCTCTCGGGGGCCTGCGGCTTCATCGGCATGAATGTCTCGGTGAAGGCCAACGTGCGCACGGCGCAGGCGGCCACACAGGGCATTGGCCCGGCGCTCGATGTGGCGTTTCGCGGCGGGGCCATCACTGGCATGCTGGTGGTGGGGCTGGGCCTCTTGGGCGTCACCGGGTTCTTCTGGTTCCTGGCGGGCAACGGCAACCTCACGCCCACGGCCCATCTGGCCACGCTGCTCAACCCGCTGATCGGGTTTGCATTTGGCTCGTCGCTCATTTCCATCTTTGCGCGCCTGGGCGGCGGCATCTTCACCAAGGGCGCCGACGTGGGCGCAGACCTGGTGGGTAAGGTCGAAGCAGGCATCCCCGAAGACGACCCGCGCAACCCCGCCGTGATTGCCGACAACGTGGGCGACAACGTGGGCGACTGTGCCGGCATGGCGGCCGACCTGTTCGAGACCTATGCCGTGACGCTGATCGCCACCATGGTGCTGGGGGCCCTGCTGGTGGGCTCTGCCGCCGTGAGCGCCGTGGTCTACCCCCTGGCGCTGGGGGCCGTGTCCATCATTGCGTCCATCATTGGCTGCTTTTTCGTCAAGGCCACGCCGGGCATGAAGAACGTGATGCCTGCGCTGTACAAGGGGCTGGCGATTGCGGGGGTGCTGTCGCTCATTGCCTTTTACTTCGTCACGGTGTGGATCATTCCGGACAACGCCATCGCCGCCAGCGGCAGCCAGATGAAGCTGTTCGGCGCCTGCGCCACCGGGCTGGTGCTGACGGCCGCGCTGGTGTGGATCACCGAGTTCTACACCGGCACGCAATACTCGCCCGTGCAGCACATCGCCCAGGCATCCACCACAGGCCACGGCACCAACATCATTGCGGGCCTGGGCGTGTCGATGCGGTCCACCGCCTGGCCGGTGATCTTTGTGTGCCTGGCCATCCTCTCGGCCTACCAGTTGGCCGGGCTGTATGGCATTGCGGTGGCCGCCATGTCCATGCTAAGCATGGCGGGCATCGTGGTGGCGCTGGATGCCTATGGCCCCATCACCGACAACGCGGGCGGTATTGCCGAGATGGCCGAGCTGCCCAGCAGCGTGCGCGACATCACCGACCCGCTGGACGCCGTGGGCAACACCACCAAGGCCGTGACCAAGGGCTACGCCATCGGCTCGGCCGGGCTGGCCGCGCTGGTGCTGTTTGCCGACTACACGCACAAGCTCGAAAGCTACGGCCGCGTCATCACGTTCGACCTGTCGGACCCGCTGGTCATCGTGGGCCTGTTCATCGGCGGCCTCATCCCCTACCTGTTTGGCGCGATGGCCATGGAGGCCGTGGGCCGCGCCGCCGGTGCCGTGGTGGTGGAGGTGCGCCGCCAGTTCAGCACCATCCCCGGCATCATGGACGGCACCGGCAAGCCCGAGTACGGCAAGGCAGTGGACATGCTCACCACCGCCGCCATCAAGGAGATGGTGGTCCCCAGCCTGCTGCCTGTGGTCGTGCCCGTGGTGGTGGGCCTGCTGCTGGGCCCCAAGGCGCTGGGCGGGCTGCTGATGGGCACCATCGTCACGGGGCTGTTTGTGGCCATCAGCATGTGCACGGGCGGCGGCGCGTGGGACAACGCCAAGAAGTACATCGAAGACGGCCACCACGGCGGCAAGGGCTCTGAGGCGCACAAGGCCGCCGTGACGGGCGACACGGTGGGCGACCCCTACAAGGACACCGCAGGCCCGGCCATCAATCCGCTGATCAAGATCATCAACATCGTGGCGCTGCTCATCGTGCCGCTGGTGGTCAAGTTCCACGGGGGGTGATGGCGCACAGGCCCTCCATGCGCACGGGGGCGATCCGCCTGATTCGCATCAAGCCATAGGCGGCGGGCGCAGCGTCTTGCGCAAACATTGATTGACGCCTGCGCCCGCCCTCTTCACGATGGCAGTGCGTGCGTTACTGTTTGAAGGAGACACAGCCATGACCGAACTGGTCGTTCGCCGCCTGTTGATTGACCTGGCCCAGCCCATGGCGCAGCACTGGTGCGGGGGCGATGCGTTTCGCACGGCGCTGTTCAATGCGCTGTCGATGAGCTTTCCGATGGGCGAGCAGTTCTTCATCGATGCCGTGCGAGATGGCCACAAATCCATGCCCCCCGAGCAGCACGCCCGCTATGCCAGCGAGGTGCGCGGTTTTATCGGGCAAGAGGCCACACACCGCCGCATCCATGGCCTGTTCAACAGCCACCTGGAGCAGCGCGGGCTGCGCAACCTGTGGGCCCAGTCCATCGAAAAGCAGCGCAAACAATTTGAAGGCCTGGACCCGCGCCACGCCCTGGCCGTCACAGCGGCCAATGAACACTTCACGGCCGTGCTGGCCGAATGGCTGCTGGGCCACCCCGACATGCTCGAAGGCAGCGAAGAGCGCCTGCAAACCCTGTGGCTGTGGCACAGCGCCGAAGAGGCCGAGCACAAGAACACCGCGTTTGACATCTACCAGGCGCTGGGTGGCGACCACCGCTGGCGCATCGTCTGGTTTCGGCGCACCACGCTCATGTTTGTGCTGGATGTGACGCGCCAAACCGTGCACAACCTGCACCGCGATGGCAGCCTGTACCGGCCCAGCACCTGGGCCAGCGCATGGCGCACGCTGATGGGCCCCGCCGGGCTGGTGCGCCACACCTGGCGCCCCTGGAAGGCCTACCTGCGCCGCGACTTTCACCCCAGCCAGCAAGCCAGCCCGCTGTCTGGCGAATGGCTGCAGCGCAACCGCAGCCGCTTCACGCTGGTGGGCGAGCGGGGCTGACGCTGTCTGCATCCAGACACATACCCGCCGCTACCAAATTCATAGCTGCTAGCGCTTGACCATTGAGCGCTAGCGGGCATTTTCATCCACACTCCGTCTTCGAAGTGAGAAGGCTGCAGCCCATCAAGCCGCCCGGCCCAGGTCACGCAGGCGCACCGGGCCGCTGCGCTGTTCAATGGCTGCCTGCACCTCTTTGCGCAGGCCCAGCGCAAAGCCCCACTCGGCCACCACAAACAGCGGCCCCACCAGCAAGCCCATGATGTCGTCCACAAACGCGGGTTTGCGCCCTTCGTAGTAATGCCCCACAAACTGGATCACCCAGCCCACGGTAAACAGGCCCACGCCCCACAGCAGCCACGCTGTGGTGGCCAGCGGCGCCATGGCCTGGGCCAGCGCCAGCATGGCGGCCAGCAGGGCCGCCATCACCAGCCCCAGGCGCAAGTCCAGCCGCAGGTAAAAGGCGCCCGCCGCCACCGCACACACCAGCGCAGGGCTGGCGGGCACTCCCGCCACCCACCACACGGGGCGCGAGAGCAGCAACACCACCGCAAACATGATCATGGGCACGCCCACAAAATGGGTATGGATGTTGCGGGGGTCGCGGTGGTAGGCGGCGTACTGGGCCAGGTGGTCGATCAGGGTTTTCATGGGTGTCTCCGTTCGTTGTTTTGCGCAGGATCGAATGTCTGGCGTGAATGGCGCTAACGTCTGTCGTGCAGCCGACAAAAATCGGCGCCCGCCCTGCTACTGACCTCCTCACCGCCATCACCTCTGCCCCCACGACACCACGGCCTTACCCGCCATTTTTGGCCTTAACCGCCTGAACGGCCTCACCGGCCCCGCCAAAGCCCGCTGCTTTTCTTGACCTGCATGACGACCGAAGTCTCCGACCACCTTTTGGCACTCCAATCGGGCCGCTGGTTTGCCCAGCTGCCCTCTGATTTTTCTGACGCCCTGATCCGCATGGGCCGCATCCGCCAGCTGGCCGTAGGCCAGGCGCTGTTTTTGCGGGGCGATGCGCCCTGTGGGCTGTACGCCGTGCTGCGCGGTGCGCTCAGCGTGTCAGGCACCGGCGGGCGGGCCGACGATGCGCGCTCGGCCCTGCTCACCCGGCTGGAGCCGCCCCAGTGGTTTGGCGAAATATCGGTGTTTGACGGCAACGCCCGCAGCCACGACGCCGTGGCGGCCGAGCCATGCACCCTGCTGCACGTGCCCCACGACGCCCTGCAAGACTGGCTGCGCACCCACCCCGAGCACTGGCACGCCCTGGCCCTGCTGGTGACCGACAAGCTGCGCACCGCCTTCATCGCGCTGGAAGACGCCGCCCTGCTGCCCGCCCCACAGCGCCTGGCCCGCAGGCTGGTGATGATGGCCGAGGGCTACGGCCAGTGGAACGCCGGGGGCCTGACCCGCCGGGTGATTGCGCTGTCGCAAGAGCAGCTATCGCAAATGCTGTCGATCTCGCGCCAGACCACCAACCAGATCCTCAAAGACCTGGAAGCGCGCCAGCTGGTGCGCGTGCAGCGCGGCGAGGTGGAGATCATGGACCTGGCCGGACTGCGGCGCATCTACGCGTGAGACCTCACCCACCCTCACTATCAAAACAATAGCTGCTGTCGCTTGTTTTACAGGCGCTAGGGAGGCTCTTCACGAATCGGTTCTGGTTGTGCCACGGTGATGTGCGAAGTAAAAAGCACTCGCGTTGAGTAACTTTGGCGTGAGCAGGGCACCCTCAGACGCTGTGCGGGGGCCATTGGCCCCTGGTACTTGGGCGTCACGCTCCCTGCACGCGCACTTTCCCCATGCTCGCCAGCAGCTTGTGCCTTGCCATCCACAGATTCCCCAACGCAAACAGTGTGACGATCTGCGCCGAGTTCTTCTTGAGCCCTCGGTAGCGCACCTTCACGTATCCGAACTGCTGCTTGAGCACCCTGAACGGGTGCTCCACCTTGGCCCGGATGCTCGCCTTGGTGCGTTCAAGTTGCTCGATCAGCGCATCTACAGGTTTGTCTTTGTTCAGGGCTCGACGCAACCCTGGGCGCATGGCCACATGCCAGCGTACGTTCTTGTTGGCATCGGCCCGCTTGTCTACCCCTTGATAGCCCGCATCGCCAAAGGCATCCGTTTCTTGCCCGTGCAGCAGACTGTTGGCTTCGATCACGTCGCTCACATTGCCGCTGGTGCCTCGCACGCTGTGCACCAAGCCCGATTCGGCGTCCACCCCGATGTGAACCTTCATACCAAAGTACCACTCGTTGCCCTTCTTGCTTTGGTGCATCTCGGGGTCTCGCGCCTTGCCTTCGTTTTTGGTGGATGTCGGCGCTGCAATGAGCGTGGCATCCACCACCGTGCCTGCTTTGAGTTGCAGCCCTTTGGCTTGCAGAAGGGCATTAACCGTAGCGAGGATCTGATCGGCCAGCTTGTGGCGCTCTAGCAGATGCCGAAAACGCAGGATGCTCGATTCACTGGGGATGTGCTCGTCCCAGTGCGATAGGCCCGCAAAGTCCCGAAAGGCTGGCACGTCGTGCAGCGCCTCTTCCATGGCTGGATCGCTGAGCTTGAACCACTGCTGCATGAAATGGATACGCAGCAGGGTCTGCACTGCAAAGGGCTGCTGGCCCCGGCGTCCGATCTCTGGGGCGTAGGGCTCAATGAGCGAGAGCAACTCGGCCCAGGGCACCACCAACTCCATCGCATCAAGGAACTCGCGCTTACGCGTGCGCTTGGTGGTATTGCTCAGGCCCAGGCTGCTTTGCTTCATGAGCGTATTGTCCTGGCAGCAGGCTTGCTCAAGCATCTCGCACGGGGATTCGTGCAGAGAATCCCTAGCGGTCCATTTGTTTAATAGTAAGCACGCATTCGATTTCTATGCAGAATGGCACCATGCAACTGAACTACATCGCCAACGCCTCCGTTCCGTCTGCCTCCGGCCGCACGCTTGCGGTGGTGGATCCTTCTGACGGCCAGCCCTTTGACGACATTCAGCGCAGCAATGCCGCCGACATCGACACGGCCGTGCACGCTGCGCGCCAGTGCTACCACGCGGTGTGGCAACGCATGGCCCCGGCAGACCGGGGGCGGCTGCTGCAAAAGCTCTCGGCCAAGGTGCTGGAACATGCCGACGAGCTGACGGCGCTGGAGCAGCGCGACTGCGGTAAGCCCACCAAACAAGCCCGTGCCGATGCCCTGGCGCTGGCGCGCTACTTTGAGTTCTACGCCGGGGCCTGCGACAAGCTGCATGGCGAAACCATCCCCTACCTGGACGGCTACAGCGTGCTCACCTGGCGCGAGCCGCATGGCGTCACCGGCCACATCATCCCGTGGAACTACCCCATGCAGATCTTTGGCCGCAGCGTGGGCGGCGCGCTGGCGGCGGGCAATGTGTGCGTTGTGAAGCCTGCTGAAGACGCCTGCCTGTCGCTCATCCGCGTGGCGCAACTGGCGGCCGAGGTGGGCTTTCCGCCGGGCGCCATCAACATCGTCACCGGCTACGGCCACGAGGTGGGCGACGCACTGGCGCGCCACCCCGGCATCGACCACATCAGCTTCACCGGCAGCCCCAAGGTGGGCACGCTCATCCAGCAGGTGGCCGCCGAGCGCCACTGCCCCGTGACGCTGGAGCTGGGCGGCAAGAGCCCCCAAATCATCTTTGCCGATGCCGACCTGGACGCCGCTGTGCCGGTGGTGCTCAACGCCATCGTGCAAAACGCCGGGCAGACCTGCTCGGCCGGATCGCGCGTGCTGATCGACTCGCTCATCTACGAGCCCCTGCTGGAGCGCCTGGGCCACGCTTTTGAAAAGCTGCGCGTAGGCCCCGCCGCCATGGACCTGGACGTGGGCCCGCTGATCCGCCAAAGCCAGCAGCAGCGCGTGTGGGACTTTTTGTCGGACGCACAAGTCGCAGGCATCCCCATGGTGGCGCAAGGCGTGGTGGTGGACGAGGCCCCTGAAGGCGGCTTCTACCAAGCCCCCACGCTGCTGCGCGATGTGCCCGTGGGCCACCGCCTGGCGCAGGAAGAAGTGTTTGGCCCCGTGCTCTGCGCCATGGCCTTCCAGGACGAAGACCACGCGGTGGAACTCGCCAACGCCACGCAGTTTGGGCTGGTGGCAGGCATCTGGACGCGCGACGGTGCCCGCCAGTTCCGCATGGCCAAACGGGTACACAGCGGGCAGGTGTTCATCAACAACTACGGCGCGGGCGGCGGGGTGGAGCTGCCGTTTGGCGGCGTCAAATCCAGCGGCTACGGGCGCGAGAAGGGGTTTGAGGCGCTGTATGGCTTCACCACCCTGAAGACCGTCGCCATCAAACATGAATAACCCCCTGAGCCGCTTCGCGTCTTCCCCCTACAGGGGGACGCCGCCAGCGCGGCGGGGCGGCCCTTGCGCGGCAGCACTCGCTAAGACCGCGCCAGTTTCAATCTCTCGCTACCAGCCACGATAGAAACGCATGCCCCTGCTCTCCCCCGCCCCCCGCAAAGCCAGCCATATCCGCCGCGTGACCTACCAGGGCTACGAGCGCGAAGACGGGCTATGGGACATCGAGGCCGAGCTGCACGACAGCAAGGCGCATGACATGCCCTCCTTCAGGCGCGAAGGCGTTCGCATGGCGGGCGACCCCATTCACCACATGTGGCTGCGCGTCACCATCGACCGGCAACTGGTGGTGCACGCCATCGAGGCCGCCATGGATGCCCACCCGCTGCAAGACTGCCCCCAGGCCCGCCCCGCACTGCAAGGCATGGTCGGCACCTGCATGGCGCGCGGCTGGCGGCAGGCCATTGCGCAGCACCTTGGCGGCGTGGCCAGCTGTACCCACCTGCGCGAGCTGCTGTTCAACATGGCAACCGCCGCCTTCCAGACCCTGCCCGCAGCCTTTGGCGGTGGTGACCCGGACACCCCGCCCCGCCATCTGGGCCAGTGCACAGGGTGGGACTTTGAGGGCAACGGGGTCAAAGAGTATTTCCCGCAGTTCTACGGGCGCGGGTCGGCCAATGTGCAGCCCTCCAGCCCATCGCACCCTTCAATCAAAAAGAGCCTCTAGCGCTTACCAATCAAGCGCAACAAGCTATCAAAAGCAGAGCAAACCACCCTTTACCAGGAGACCCCGCATGCGCGTGCAGAACAAATCCATCATCGTCACCGGCGCTGGCAATGGCATTGGCGAAGGCATTGCCAAGCGCCTGGCCGAAGAAGGCGCCAACGTGCTGGTCAACGACATCAACACCGCAGGCGGCCAGCGCGTGGTGGCAGAGATCACGGCGGCCGGGGGCAAGGCCGCCTTCTTCCAGGCCGATGTCACGCAATCCGCCCAAGTCCAGGCCTTGGTGGCAGAGGCCGAGCGCCTGTTCGGCAAGCTGGACGCCATGGTGAACAACGCGGGCTGGACGCACCGCAACCGCCCCATGCTGGAGGTGAGCGAAGAAGAGTTCGACAAGGTCTTCGCCATCAACGTCAAAAGCATCTACCTCAGCGCCATCCACGCCGTGCCCGCACTGCGACGCGCAGGCGGCGGCAGCCTCATCAACATTGCCTCCACCGCCGGACTGCGCCCCCGCCCGGGCCTGACCTGGTACAACGGCTCCAAGGGCGCGGTCATCACCATCAGCAAGTCGATGGCGGCCGAGCTGGGGCCCGACAACATCCGCGTCAACTGCCTGAACCCCGTCTTCAACCCCGACACCGGGCTGGCAGCGGAATTTGCAGGCGGCCCGGTGGACGAAGCCCGCCGCGCCAAGTTCCTGGCCACCATCCCGCTGGGGCGTTTCTCCACCGCACAAGACGTGGCGAATGCGGCGCTGTACTTGGCCAGCGATGAGGCCGCCTTCATCAGCGGCGTATGCATTGAGGTGGACGGGGCGCGCTGCGTGTAACCCCCCAAATGACCATGCAGGACTACTACGCCGCCCGCGCCAAGGAATACGACCAGATCTACGCCAAGCCCGAGCGGCAGGCCGATCTGCGCCAGATGGAAGACTGGCTGCCCACCGTATTGGCCGGGCGCAACGTGCTGGAGATTGCCTGCGGCACCGGCTACTGGACGCAGTTCTACGCCCCCCAGGCGCATGCCGTGCTGGCCATGGACGGGGCCCCGCAAACGCTGGAGATCGCCCGCACACGGGTGCCAGCCAATGTCACGCTGGTGCAGGGCGATGCCTACCAACTGGCCACGCTGGAGCAGCGCCCCTGGGATGCGGCTTTTGCGGGGTTCTGGTGGTCTCACATTCCACGCCAGCGCATTGCGACGTTTCTGCAAGGGCTGCACGGCGTGCTGCAGCCAGGGGCCAAGGTCGTTTTCATGGACAACCGGTATGTGCCGGGCAGCAGCACCCCGATTTCAGAGCGTGATGCCGATGGCGACACCTATCAGCAACGCCCGCTACGCGATGGCTCTGCGCACCGGGTGCTGAAGAACTTCCCTGAGCGCGAAGAGCTTCTGGCTTGCGTGGCACATGGCACAGCCGACGCGCAGGTCCATGAATGGCAGCACTTCTGGGCGCTGGAATACACGCTGCTGCCGCGGTAAAACCACCAGGCGCCCCTCTCGGTCTCAGCCCAGCACTTCGCGCAGGGCCGCGTCGTACAACGAGGTCAGCCGGTCCGTCACCTCCAGCAAGCGCTCGCTGGTGGTGGCCACAGCAGACATGCCCTGGGCATCGGGGTTGCGGCGCATGGCGGTTTCAAAAAACAGCCACTGGGCCTGGCCCAGGTCCAGCTCGGTGCGGATGGCGGCGGTGGACACTGGCGCTGCCGCCAGGGCTTGCAGCGCCTGTTTGAACTCGGCGGCGTCGGCATTCATTTGGGTTTGCGATGCCTTGGGCTCCACGCCCGCAGCCATCAAGAAATAGTGCTTGGCCATGCGCTGCGACAGCATGCGCTGGCGCCCAGCCAAACCCACAAGCTTGGCGCTGGGTGCGCGAGCCAGCTTTTCCAGCGCCTCGGTGGCGGTCTGCGCCGCAGCCATCATGCGGTCGGCCTGCTCGGCCACCGCCACGGCCGATGCCTTGGAAGGCGCCACCGCCGTGAGCGTGTTCAAGATGTTGTACTGCTTTTGCACTTCTTCCAGCTGCCGGCTCAGCTCGGCAGGCCAGGCCCCCGCAGTAGACCCTTTGGCCAGGTCTGCGGCCCCGGCCTGCGCCTGCTTGCGCGCCTTGGCCAACGCTTCCAGGGCGACATCGGGCATCACGCCCAAATGCTGCTGGCAATAGGCCTTGGCCATGCGCTGCGACATCGCCCGGAACGAGCCCGACACGTTGATGGCCGCAGACAACGCCATCTGCGCCTGCACGGAGGCCGCCCAGGTGGGCAACACCACGCCCGCCGTCACCCATTGCACAAGGCGCCGACGTTGGCGCGACCACGGAACCACGGTTGGATTGCTGCATGTCATGACGGTGCCTGCTTTCTGTCAGAGTAACTGGGGTAAACCCTTGAAGGTCATGGAATTGTCATGACAATGTCAACCTACTCCCTTGCGCCAGATCAATATGCCGCCAGCAGCCCAAGGCGAAGATCCAGCCAAGTGCACAACCCGCTCGCGTCTTGACGCGGATCAAGACAATGAAGGACTTGCCTGGTGTGGGAAACAGGCCTTCGGGCACAATTCGGCCATGGCTGAACGTGTCATTCCCCTGGTGGACCTGCGCCGCGCTGACTTGGCAGCCCTGGTTCCTTTGCACCCCTCGCAGGCCACTGGCTTGCTGGTGGACACCCTGGGGCGCCCGCTGCGCGACCTGCGCATCAGCGTGACGGACCGCTGCAACTTCCGCTGCAACTACTGCATGCCCAAGGAAGTGTTCGACAAGGACTACCCCTACCTGCCCCACAGCGCGCTGCTGAGCTTTGAAGAAATCACGCGGCTGGCGTCGCTGTTTCTGGCGCACGGGGTGCGCAAGATTCGCCTCACGGGCGGCGAGCCGCTGCTGCGCAAAAACATCGAAGACCTCATCGCCCAACTGGCGCAGCTGCGCACGGTGGACGGCAAGGCGCCGGACCTCACGCTCACCACCAACGGATCGCTGCTGGCACGCAAGGCCAAGGCGTTGAAGGAGGCGGGCTTGAACCGCGTGACGGTGAGCCTGGACGGGCTGGACGACGCAGTCTTCCGCCGCATGAACGACGTGGACTTTCCGGTGGCCGATGTGCTGGCAGGCATCGATGCCGCACAGGCGGCGGGGCTGTCGCAGATCAAGGTGAACATGGTGGTCAAGCGCGGCACCAATGACCATGAAATCTTGCCCATGGCCCGCCACTTTCGCGGCACAGGCACTACGCTGCGCTTCATCGAATACATGGACGTGGGCGCCACCAATGGCTGGCGCATGGACGAGGTGCTGCCTTCGGCCGAGCTGATCGCGCGCCTGCGCGCCGAGCTGCCGCTGGTGCCCCTGTCGCCCAGCAGCCCCGGTGAAACCGCCGAGCGCTGGGGCTATGCCGATGCCAGCGGGCAGTACGACCGCGCGCTGGGCGAGGTGGGCGTCATCAGCAGCGTGACGCAGGCGTTTTGCCACGACTGCAACCGCGCCCGCCTGTCCACCGAGGGCAAGCTGTACCTGTGCCTGTTCGCATCCCAAGGGCATGACCTGCGCAGCCTGCTGCGCAGCGGCGCCAGCGATGCCGACATTGCCGCAGCCATCGCTCCCATCTGGCAGCAGCGCAGCGACCGGTATTCGGAATTGCGCAGCAGCCTGCCCGCCGATGCCAGCACGGGCACGCGGCGGGTGGAGATGAGCTATATCGGTGGATGACATGGCACAACCCCCTGAGCGACTGCGTCGCTTCCCCCTTCTCTCGCGCTGCGCGCGGGAAGGGGGACGCAGCCCTCGCGGCGGGGCGGCCCTGGCTTGGCTGCCCTGGCTTACGCAGTTCTAGCGCCAAGGCCACGGGAAACTCTGGCTTGCGGTCCTTTGAAGAGTTAAAGAACACCAATGATTGACACCCAAAACATCACCGGCCTCGTCCTCGCCGGGGGCCGAGGCACCCGCATGGGCGGGGTGGACAAAGGCCTGCAGAACTTCCGCGGCCTGCCGCTGGCGTTGCACACCCTGATGCGGCTGCAGATGCAGGTGGGCGCCTCATTGGTCAATGCCAACCGCAATCTGGCGGCCTATGAGTCGTTTGGCGCCCCTGTGTGGCCCGATGCCAGCAACGACTACGCAGGCCCGCTGGCCGGTTTTTTGACTGGGCTGGAACACTGCGAAACCCCCTGGCTGCTGACGGTGCCGTGCGATACCCCGCTGTTTCCGCTGGACTTGGCCGCCCGCATGGCACAGGCGGCTGACGCGCAACAAGCAGACATCGCCATGGCGGCCGCCCCTGAGGACGACGGCACCGGCCAGACTACCGTGCGCACGCAGCCGGTGTTTTGCCTGCTGCGGGTGGACCTGCTGGAAAGCCTGGTGCGCTTCACCCAGGCTGGGGGCCGCAAGATTGACGCCTGGACGGCCCTGCACCCTTGCGCCGTGGTGCCGTTTGACCAACCCGGTGACGACCCCAAGGCGTTCTTCAACGCCAACACGCTGGCCGAGCTGCAGGCGCTGGAACGCGCCAGCTGACCATGCCACACCCAGGTGCCACCTTGGAGCGCACTGCCGTGCAGATACGCCCCCTGCAGGCCAGCGATGCCGTGGCCTACAAGGCCTTGCGCGACGAAGCCCTACGCAGCGCGCCCGATGCGTTCACCTCCGACTACGAATCCTCGGTGGGTCGGTCTGCCGAAAGCTATGTGGAGCGGTTTGGCAACCCCCCGTCGGGCCAGTTCTTTCTGGGTGCGTTTGACGACAGCGGCGCCCTGCTGGGCTGTGTAGGCTGCGAACGCGAGCAGCGCACCAAACAGCAGCACTGCGCCGTGGTGGTGGGCATGATGGTGTCGCCCCAGGCCCAGCGCCGTGGCATTGGGCAGCAACTGGTGGCAGCCTGCATCCAGTTGGCACGGCAAGTGCCGGGGCTGACGCAACTGGTGCTCACCGTCACGGCCAGCAACACCCATGTGGTGCGGCTGTACGAGCAGGCGGGCTTTCGCGCCTGGGGCCTGCTGCCGGGCGCGATCGTGGTGAACGGTGTGCCATACGACAAACTGCACATGCTGCTTTTGCTACCCTCGGCGCCCACCCCATCGGTCACCATCGCCACCGCAACGCCCGCAACCTAGAGCACGGCCCGCACAAGGGGCAACGCGCCGTTTTGACTCCCCGACCCAACCACCGTTTTCGCATGAAATCCATCGCCCAGATTGCCGCCGAACTGGCAGGCTACGACCCCCAGGCCCTGCACGCAGACCAGGTCAACGCGTTTTTGCAGGCCCTGGTGCAGCCCGTGGAGGGCACGCAAGAAGTCGGCATCTTCGAGGCCCTGGGCCGCGTGCTGGCGTGCGATGTGATCTCGCCCATCAGCGTGCCGCCCCACGACAACTCGGCCATGGACGGCTATGCCTTTGCGGGCAACCAACTGGTGGCAGGCCAGCCGCTGACGCTGCGCAACGTGGGCACGGCCCTAGCGGGCAAGGCCTGGGCAGGCGCAGTGCAGCCGGGCGAATGCGTGAAGATCATGACCGGCGCCATCATGCCCGCCGGGCTGGACACGGTGGTGCCGCAAGAGTTCACCACCGCCCAGGGCGAGCACATCACCATCGCAGCCGATGTGCTGCGCCTGGGCGATAACCGCCGCTTCAAGGGCGAGGACCTGATGGAAGGCGGCGTGGCCCTGGCGCGGGGCGAGCTGCTCACCCCCGCCGCACTGGGCCTGGTGGCCAGCCTGGGGCTGAAGACGGTGACCGTGTCGCGCCGCCTGCGGGTGGCTTACTTCTCGACCGGCGACGAAATCCTGAGCCTGGGCGAGCCCCCGCGCGAAGGCGCCGTGTACGACAGCAACCGCTACACGGTGTTTGGCCTGCTTTGCCGCCTGGGCGTCGAGGTGATCGACATGGGCGTGGTGCGCGACGACCCGGCCCTGCTCGAAGCCGCCTTCACCGAGGCGGCACAGCGCGCCGACGCCATCATCACCAGCGGCGGCGTGAGCGTGGGCGAGGCCGACCACACCCGCGCCATGATGAAAAAGCTGGGCGACGTGGCCTTCTGGCGCATCGCCATGCGCCCCGGCCGCCCCATGGCCGTGGGGCGCATTGCAGCACAAAATCTTGAGGCCAAATCAGCCTCTAGCGCACCATTGGCAAGCGCTGGCAGCTATCAAAATGATATCGACGCCAACCCTGGTGGCGCCATTCTGTTTGGCCTGCCGGGCAACCCGGTGGCGGTGATGGTGACCTTCTTGGCCTTTGTGCGCCCGGCCCTGCTGCGCATGATGGGCAGCACCCGCCCTGCCCCGCCCCTGCTGCGCGCCATCAGTACCGAAGCCATCCGCAAAAAGCCCGGCCGCACCGAATACCAGCGCGGCACCGTCACCACCGCCCCGACGGCAGCCTGCAAGTGCGCACCACTGGCAACCAGGGCTCGGGCGTGCTCAGCTCCATGGTGCAGGCCAATGGGCTCATCGTGCTGCACCATCAGCAGGGCAATGTGGCAGTGGGGGATGCGGTGGATGTGATGGTGTTTGACGGCGTCATTTAACCGAGGACCCGCGCCATGCCATATACCGCCCAACACCTGGCCGAGGCGCCCACCCGCGCTGCGGTGGACACGCTGCAAGGCACCACGGTGCTCGAATTCGGCACCCCCTGGTGCCCGCATTGCACAGGCGCCCAGTCGCTGATCGAACAGGCGCTGCAAGGTCTGCCCCAAGTGCAGCACATCAAGGTGGAAGATGGGCCCGGCCAGCGCCTGGGGCGCAGCTACAAGGTCAAGCTGTGGCCGACGCTCATCGTTTTGAAAGAGGGGCAAGAACGGGCCCGCGCCGTGCGCCCCACCACCCGGGCCGAGGTGGACGAGGCGCTGCGCGCAGCTTTGGACTGAGCCGCGCGGGCCAACGTCGCGGTCAGCGCATCTGCACCGTGCCCGACACGCTGATGCTGACCTGCTCACGCCCTGGCTGCACGGGCACAGGGGCATCCGCAGAGAACGACATCATTTTCTCGCGCGACAGCCGCATGCCCATCGGCGCCACGCTAATGCCTTGGCCCGACACGCTCACCTCGCGCAACCCATAGCCCGCAAAGCCAAAGGCTTTCGACAACTCCCCTGCGCGGCTCTTGAATTGCTCAATGGCCTGGGATTGGGCCTCACTCTCGGCCTTGGCACGGGACTCCCGCGATAGGGTGAACATCACGTTGCTCACCGCCATGGTCTGGAGCTTGCCTGCAACGGTAGTGATGCGAGCGAAATCACGCCCCTGCAGCGTCAACTCGGCCTGCCCCTGCCAACCCACGATTTTTTGGTCCTTGCTATAGCGCGGCGACAGGCTGAACGAGCCCGTGGTCACGTCCATCTGCCCGGCCTGTGCGCTGGCCTTGGCTTCCGTCAGGGCCGCATCCAGCGCCTGCTTGAGCTGCGTCTGGGCCACAGCCAGCGTGGGGGCGTCCTTGCTGGCCGTGAGGGTGATCACCAGCACATCCTGCTGCACCTCCACCAAACCTGCGGCAGACAACTGCACCACATTGCGCGGCTCAGCGGCCACTGCCACGGCCGCTCCATTTTGAGCAAAAACAGCCCCAGCGCTTGCCAGCAAAGCGCTGGCAGCTACCAAACGAATAGCATTTTTCATCAACCCATGACCTTTCAGGTGCGGTGAACAGCCCGCCTGGGCACCATGCCCAAAACGCCTATCCGCACGCCAACCCCCAGTGTGTAGGCGCGCGCCGCAAAGCTGTGTCAGACAGGGTTGACGCTGGGGCAAAACTTGTAACAGTTGGTCAAACCCGGGGGTAAAAGCCGAACTTCGGCGCCCAACTTGGTCAGAATCGGCTCTGTTACAAATTGGACTTGAGAGCAATATGGCCACTACAACCAATCGCACCGACAAAGTTCTGGTGGTGGATGACGATGCACGCATCCGCGACCTGCTGCGCCGCTACCTGACGCAAGAAGGCTTTGAAGTCATGGTGGCAGAAGACGGCAAGGCGCTGAACCGCCTGCTGCTGCGCGAAACCGTAGACATCATCGTGCTGGACCTGATGATGCCTGGCGAAGACGGCCTGTCCATCTGCCGCCGCCTGCGCGCCGCCAACGACCGCACCCCCATCATCATGCTCACCGCCAAGGGCGAGGACGTGGACCGCATCGTGGGCCTGGAAGTGGGCGCCGACGACTACCTGGGCAAGCCCTTCAACCCCCGCGAACTGCTGGCCCGCATCCACGCCGTGCTGCGCCGCCGCCCCGCGCAAGAAGCCCCCGGCGCCCCCTCGGGCGACAACGAAGTGGTCACCTTTGGCCCCTTCACGTTTGACCTGGGCACCCGCGCCTTGCAGCGCAACGGCGAAGAGTTGCCGTTGACCACCGGTGAATTCGCTATGCTCAAGGCCCTGGTGCGCCACCCGCGCCAGCCGCTGTCGCGCGAAAAGCTGGCTTTGCTGGCACGCGGGCGCGAATTTGAGCCCTTTGACCGCAGCCTGGACGTCCAGGTGTCGCGCCTGCGCAAGCTGGTGGAAGTGGACGCTGCGGCGCCCCGCTACATCCAGACCGTGTGGGGTGTGGGCTATGTTTTTGTACCGGACGGAACGAGCTAATTCACGATGAACAAGCCTGAAGGCAAGCCCAGGCCCCGCAGGCGCACACACGAAGGACCGCCCGCCGACGCCACCAGCCCTGCACCGCTGGAGTCGTCGCTGCGCATCGCACGCGAGCAACGCGCTCGCGTGGGTCTGAATCTGTTTTGGCGCACTTTCTTTTTGCTGGCGCTCTTGCTGGTGGGCAGCATCCTGGCATGGCTGCAAACCTTGCGGGCGCTGGAGTTTGAACCCCGCACCCTGCACACGGCCCAGCAAATCGCTTCGCTGGTCAACCTGAGCCGGGCCGCCCTGGTGCACTCGGACGCCATCGCGCGCGTCTCGCTCATCAAGACCATGGCCGACCAGGAAGGCGTGCGCATCCTGCCCCGCGAGCCGGGCGACAAGTTCACGCTGCTCGATGGCAACGCCCTGGGCAACCGCCTGACCGAAGAACTCACCGCCCGCCTGGGCCCCGACACCATCGTGGCCCAGAACGTGAATGGCGAGAACGGCCTGTGGGTGGGCTTCAACATCAATGGCGACCCCAACTGGCTGCTGATGGACCGCTCGCGCTTCAGCCCTGCAGGCGGGCGCACCTGGCTCATCTGGCTCATCACCGCCGGAGCCCTGTCTCTGGCCGGGGCAGCTGCCATTGCGCGGCTGATCAACCGCCCGCTCAAGCAACTGTCGTATGCCGCCAACCGCGTGCGCGACGGCGACTTTGCCGCCAGCCACCTCGATGAAGAGGTGGTGACCAGCGAGATCCGCGAGGTGAACATCGGCTTTAACCGCATGGCGCAAAAGCTGGCCAAGCTGGAGCAAGACCGCGCCGTGATGCTGGCCGGCATCTCGCACGATCTGCGCACGCCCCTGGCCCGCCTGCGGCTGGAGACCGAAATGAGCGTGACAGACGACATCGCCCGCGAGCACATGGTGGCCGACATCGTTCAGCTCGACGCCACCATCGACAAATTTCTGGACTACGCCCGCCCCGACCATGTGACGTTGACCCCGGTGAACCTGCACGCGGTGGTGTCATCGTGCGTCTACGCGGTGCAAGACCACCGGGAGCTGCAAATCACCATGCAGGTGCCCGAAGACCTGAACGTGCTAGCCGACGAAGTGGAATTGGCACGGGTGATCTCGAACCTGCTGGAAAACGCCCGCCGCTACGGCAAAGCGGCCGACACCGGCGTGACCAGCGTAGACATTGCCGCCAAGGGCCGCGAGAGCTGGGTGCTGCTCAAGCTGCGCGACCACGGTGCAGGTGTGCCGCCTGAGCAGTTGTCCAACCTGACCAAGCCGTTTTTCCGTGGCGACTCGGCCCGCACGGCAGCGGCAGGTGCGGGCTTGGGCTTGTCGATTGTGGACAAGACCGTGCAGCGCATGGGTGGCATCTTTGCGCTGGCCAACTCCAGCACCGGCGGGCTGGTGGCCCACATCCAGCTGCAGCGGGCCACAGAGCTGCCCGCAGGCGTGGACCCCAAGCAGCGCCTGCAGCGCCCGGCCATCAAGCGCCAATTGCCCCGCAAGCGGGCGCAAGACCAAGCCTGACCACGGCAGCGCAGCGGGCGATCCTCATGCGGGATCGCCCAGGGGTTCACTGGCAATAGAGTCTGAGAGACATGACCCAGTAGTAGCGATCACGATGCAGCGGGTTCCGTCATCCACTGATCTACGGCGAATGCGTACTATCGGCCAGGAGCAGCCGGTCAGCTCAAATGACAGCGGGCGCTCAACGTCGAGATGAGCAGATGATCGCCCACCATATTAAATAGTCATAAAGAACACAGTCGCATCGCGACCAGTCCGATCGATTGCCATGTTAAATCGCTTCAATTGATTTGACGCCGACAACTACCCCATTTTCATTTTTAATTAGTTTTTGCCATTCTTTAACTACAGTATATTTTTTTGCTGTTTCCAAAACGTTTTTTACAATGTCTTCTGAGGTTGGCCACTCGTTACATGGAATTGTATTTTCATCGGCATATTTTTGTGCCGAATAAAGAATGTCGCTCGTAACATCAATAGTCGGAAAAGTATGGCATCGCGCCGAATCCAATTCGGCTTTCGCATAAGCAAGGCTATTTAGAACCGCTAAAGCATCAGATCGATACTCGCCACCTTCAGTAGAATTTGCCGAAAGAAGCATTCCAAAAGCAACTGTAGCTTTGGTGGCATCATCCCCAGTGATGTCGCTTAAAAATGCTAGGATCTCCTTTAAATTATTACATTTTGCAGCGTAACCAAAAAATGATCTACCTACTATTTCTCTCATTGGATTAATAATCCTTTTAACATTTGGAGCAATTCAGGACGTAAAACCTGCGCGATATTCTGTAAAATTATTTCTCCTGGAGGCGGCTTGCAGCGCAAGTTTACAAAGGATGACCTGCTCAAACATCCAAGTAGAAAAACTCCATGAAACCTAGCATGCGTTAAGTCGGCAAACTATAGCTTGCCGTAGGCAGACACCGAGATTTCAAACGGCCGCTGCAGTAAGTTGATAGCTGCTTACGGGTGGCGTTTCGGAATGGCGACTCTGGGCCCGTTGCGGTCTTCCTCGCATCTATTTAGCAGGCTTCCATTTACTCGGACGGACTACTCAATCTTTTGTAAATGAGATGGCCGATCTGCCTTGCTTCATGGAAGGAAAGGCAGAAAAGGCCCGCAACTATCAGAGACGAATCGAGTGCGTTGTGGCCATCGCTTTATGCTTGGCTCCGAACCTCGTGCGCACGGGCGCCTGCGGCATGCATCTCGCTGTACTGTGGTGATGCCGAAGTGGGTGAATCAGCCCTCGCCTGCGGCATCGACCAGCACACGCCAATAGGAAGTGAAGCGCGGGCTCGCTTGAGAGAGATGTTGCATCCTTAGCATGACGATTCGATCCTGTCTTACTCTTTCCCGCAGGCCATCGACACGGCACCGGCTGTCTTCCAACACGCCCTTCTTCTCCGAGTCAATGAACCCGCAAAAAAAGTAGATGCGACTGAGAGCGTTATAGGCAACTTCGTCGTCTGAGTCTTCTAGCGCGCCCAATAGCTCATGACGTTCGTCTGCATTTGATGGATGAAGAATGCTGATCAAGCATCCGCGCCAGTTCGCTGGCCTCACCTTCGCCGAGCGGAATAGTACAGCCCGGTCTTCTGCATTCAGCTTCGCGAGGAGCGTATCGCCGTCCTTGTACTCGTACTCAGCCCAATCGGAAGAGTCCAGATCGGATTTCTCCAGTAGAGCATCGAGGTCGGCAAGTGCGCTGGACTGTTGCATAGGCAATGTGATGTGTGATTTCCCGTAGCGAATGTCCGCTTGCGAGCGGACTGAGCGGTATCGACGAGCGGCCGCTCCTGGCCGTAGGCTGTCGCTGCCTAGAGCACTTTGTAGATCCGGGTGTCTAAGACTGAGGTTTGCGCCGTATCACCTAGGAACAGAGGTGTGAAGACTTGGATCGACGTCGTCTTGGGAACAGTCACGGAAGCTTCCAATTGCACGCTCTTTCCAGGAGCTATTGGTACTGGGTCTAACGTAGCCAAAACTGTCCGGTCTGCCGATTGAATCACGAGACCCACATGAGCCGGGCCACTGAAGTTCTGAGCCCGAACTTCAATAGAGAAGCTGACCATCTCGCCTACCGCCAGAGCTTGTTCACCTGAGGGAGCTGTGCGCTGGATGGCGATAGTGGACTGCGCTTCTTGGGACTTTCCACAGCTTAAAAGTGTGAGCACGAGGAAAGCGCCAGCAATTAGTTTTTTAACGCACATTCTCCGTTGGTCCCAACTTGTTTGAATGACGGGTAGTGGCCGATAGTACTCACTCGCGGCCCCGTCGCTTGTGAGCCTGAAACGGACCTTCGCGCTGTCTCAGACATAGATGCCGCGACTGCTTATAGGTGAGTCCCCAAGGAGCACCTGTTTCAGACGTTTGCAGCGAAAGATCGTCCTGCAACGCCTCACCGCGCCCGTATGACTGTCTCAGACTTTGTTGGCAAGGAATACCGAGCTCTCGCCCCATCTACTCAGCGGCGGTACACCAAGGTGGCCGCACGCGCCTCCATCGCCAGGCCCTGGCCCACCGGCCCCAGGCGCTCGGCCGTCTTGGCCTTCACGTTGACCTGATCGGGCGCCAGGCCCAGGGCCTGCGCAATACAGGCGCGCATGCCGGGGATATGGGCCGCCAGGCGTGGAGCCTGGGCCACCACGGTGCTGTCCACATTGGCAATCTCAAACCCTGCAGCCCGCACGCGGCGGCCTGCTTCGGCCAGCAACACCGACGAGTCGGCCCCACGGAATGCAGGGTCGGTGTCAGGGAAGTGCGTGCCAATGTCGCCTAGCGCAGCGGCGCCCAAGATGGCGTCGGTGATGGCGTGCAGCAGCACATCGGCGTCCGAGTGGCCCAGCAAGCCCATGCTGTGCTCAATCGTCAACCCGCCAATGACCAAGGGGCGGCCAGGCACCAATGCATGCACATCCCAACCCTCACCAATCCTGAAATTCATCACATCGCTCTCTGCCCGTTGCAGGGCCAATCAAAAAGAAAACAACAACCTGCGCCCGCTGTGCGGGCAGCGCCACTCAGACGAATACGCGCTCAGCCCATCAGAAACCAACCCGTTCGGGCTGAGCTTGTCGAAGCCTTGCGCGGCGCTTCGACAAGCTCAGCGTGAACGGCTTGATGTTCTTGAACACAAATGGGTGTCACCCATCCATGGGGGCAGCCCACGCAGGCCGCCAAAGCGCTCCAGCGTGGTGCCGTGGCCGCGCTGGGCCAATACGGCACCCGCCAGTGCAAAGTCATCCGGGTAGGTCACCTTGAAGTTCTGCGCGCCACCAGGCACCAGCCGGGGGTGCAGGCCCATGGCCTCCATGGCGCTGGCCTCATCGGTCACGCTGGGGCCAATGCGCTCGATCGCAGCCATCAGCGGGCCGATACGGAACATCTGCGGCGTTTGCGCCAGCCACTTGTCGCTGCGGTCCACCGTGGTGGCCACCCGCACGCCACCAGGGCCGTCGATGGAGGTCTTGAGGGTGTCGGCCAGCTTGTGCGCCAAAAGCCCTCCCACCCCGTCGTTGGCGCAGGTATCGATCAGGGTGTCGATCAAGGCGGTGGTGATGAGGCAGCGGGCCGCGTCGTGCACCAGCACCCAGTCCTCAGGCTGCGCGCCCCGCTCCCGCAATGCCTTGAGCCCGCCCAGCACTGTGTCGGCCCGCGTGGGGCCCCCACACTCCACCTTGAAAAAAGAGGGGTGTGTATAAGCGTCCAGAAAATGGTCGCCCGCCGCCACGGCCACCAGGGTGCCCAGCAGGCGCCCCACCCCGGCGAATGCGGCCAGGGTGTGCAGCACCATGGGCTGCCCAGCCACCAAGTGGTACTGCTTGGGAAGCGTCTGCGCCGCAGGCACTGCGCCCGCCACGCCCCCTGCAGACACCGCACGCAGGCCCATGCCCGCGCAGGGCACCAGGCCCCAGAAACGGCCGTGGGCAGACAAAGGAACAGGGGCTGTGGGCAGGAGCGGTGCAGTCATGAGGGGCTCATTCTAGAATCTCCACTCCCCGATCCACCCGGCCCGTGCGCGCACCGCGCCCCAGGGGGTGCCCCGGGGTTGCAGACACCGTCCCGCATGGAACTCCCCAAACTCACTCCCGGTAAACGTTTCTCCTTGCCCCGCCCCGTGGGCAGCGCCGACTCTCTGCTGCTGGCCCGCCTGGCAGAACGCGACAAGGCGGCAGGGCGCACCACCGCCATCGTGGCGGCCGATGCCACCGATGCGCAGCGCCTCATCGAGGAAATGGCGTTCTTTGCACCTGGCCTGCGCTGCGCCCTGTTCCCCGACTGGGAGACGCTGCCCTACGACACCTTCAGCCCGCACCAGGACCTGATCAGCGAGCGCCTGGCCACGCTGTGGCGCATCAGCCAGAAGGACAAGGACACCGGGGCCGACGTGGTGCTGGTGCCCGCCACCACGGCGCTGTACCGGCTGGCACCGCCCTCCTTCCTCGCGGGGTACACCTTCCACTTCAAGGTCAAGCAAAAGCTCGACGAGGCGAAGTTCAAGGCCCAGCTCACGCTGGCGGGGTACAGCCATGTCTCGCAGGTCGTGAGCCCGGGCGAATACGCGGTGCGCGGCGGGCTGATCGACCTGTTCCCCATGGGCTCGCTGGTGCCCTTCCGGGTGGACCTGTTCGACAACGAGATCGACAGCATCCGCACCTTCGACCCCGACAGCCAGCGCAGCCTGTACCCCGTGCCCGAGGTGCGCCTGCTGCCCGGCCGCGAATTTCCCATGGACGACGAGGCGCGCGCCAAATTCCGCAGCCGCTGGCGCGAGATGCTCGAAGGCGACCCGACCAAAAGCCGTATCTACAAGGACATGGGCGCGGGCGTGGCCACGGCCGGCATCGAGTACTACCTGCCGCTGTTCTTCGACGAGACCGCCACCGTGTTCGACTACCTGGGCGGCGAAGCCACCGTGGTGCTGCACGGCGACCTGGAGCCCGCCTTTCAGCGTTTCTGGCAGGACACGAAAGACCGTTTTCGCCTGGTACAGGGCGACCCCGAGCGCCCGGCGCTGCCGCCTGAGGCGCTGTTTCTCTCGGCCGACCAGTTCTACACCCGCGCCAATGAGCACGCCCAACTGTCACTGCGCCCCGGCGTGCAGGACGTGGATGACAACCCGCACTTCCACAAGCTGGGCGACCTGTCGGTGGTCCGCGGCGCCGAAGACCCGCTGGCCCGCTTGCACGCCCACATCCGCAACACCCAGCACCGCGTGCTGCTGCTGGCCGAAAGCGATGGCCGGCGCGAGAGCCTGCTCGACTTTCTGCGCGCCAGCGGCGTGAACCCGCCAGCCTTCGACTCGCTGGCCGAGTTCCAGGGCACGGCCGACGAAAAGGTGGGCATTGCCACCGCCGGCCTCACCGTAGGCTTCAGCTGGATCGAGGACGGCATCGACTTCGTGACCGAGACCGAGCTGTTCGCCGCCGGCCCCACCACGCGCCGGCGCAAGAAGCAAGAGCAGGTGAGCGACGTCGAGGCGCTGATCAAGGACCTGGCCGAGCTGAACGTGGGCGACCCCGTGGTGCACAGCCAGCATGGCATTGGCCGCTACCGCGGCCTCGTCAACATGGATGTGGGTAACAAGAACCCCGATGGCACGCCCGCCATGCAGGAGTTCTTGCACCTGGAATACGCCGACAAGGCCGTGCTCTACGTGCCCGTGAGCCAGCTGCAGCTCATCAGCCGCTACACGGGCGTTTCCGCCGACGAAGCGCCGCTGCACAAGCTGGGCAGCGGCCAGTGGGAAAAGGCCAAACGCAAGGCCGCCGAGCAGGTGCGCGACAGCGCGGCCGAGCTGCTCAACATCTACGCCCGCCGCGCACTGCGCCAGGGCCATGCCTTCCGCTACAGCCCGCAGGACTACGAGACCTTTGCCAACGACTTTGGCTTTGACGAAACGGCCGATCAGAACGCTGCCATCCACGCTGTGATCCAGGACATGATCAGCCCCCGCCCCATGGACCGCCTGGTCTGCGGCGACGTGGGCTTTGGCAAGACCGAGGTGGCGCTGCGCGCGGCCTTCGTGGCCGTCACCGGCGGCAAGCAGGTGGCCTTCCTCGCGCCCACCACGCTGCTGGCAGAGCAGCACTACCAGACGCTGGTGGACCGCTTCAGCAAATGGCCGGTGAAGGTGGCCGAGGTGTCGCGCTTTCGCTCGGGCAAGGAGATCACCGCCGCCATCAAGGGCATTGGCGACGGCACGGTGGACATCGTGGTGGGCACGCACAAGCTGCTGTCTGAGTCCACCAAGTTCCACAACCTGGGCCTGCTCATCATCGACGAGGAGCACCGCTTCGGCGTGCGCCACAAGGAGCAGATGAAGGCCCTGCGCGCCGAGGTGGACGTGCTGACGCTGACGGCCACGCCCATCCCGCGCACGCTGGGCATGGCGCTCGAAGGCCTGCGCGACCTGTCGGTCATCGCCACCGCGCCGCAGCGGCGCCTGGCCATCAAAACCTTCGTGCGCAACGAGGGCACGGGCGTGATCCGCGAGGCGGTGCTGCGTGAATTGAAGCGCGGCGGGCAGGTGTACTTTCTGCACAACGAGGTGGAGACCATCGAGAACCGCCGCCAGAAGCTCGAAGAGATATTGCCCGAGGCCCGCATCGCCGTGGCCCACGGCCAGATGCCCGAGCGCGAGCTCGAACGCGTGATGCGCGACTTCGTGGCCCAGCGCTACAACATCCTGCTGTGCTCGACCATCATCGAGACCGGCATCGACGTGCCCACGGCCAACACCATCATCATGAGCCGCGCCGACAAGTTCGGCCTGGCACAGCTGCACCAGCTGCGCGGCCGCGTGGGCCGCAGCCACCACCAGGCGTACGCCTACCTCATGGTGCCCGACACCGAGGGCCTGACCAAGCACGCCGCGCAGCGCCTCGATGCCATCCAGCAGATGGAGGAACTGGGCAGCGGCTTCTACCTGGCCATGCACGACCTGGAGATCCGCGGCGCCGGCGAGGTGCTGGGCGAGAACCAGAGCGGCAACATGCTGGAGGTGGGCTTTCAGCTGTACAACGAGATGCTCAATGAAGCCGTCAAGGCGCTCAAGGCCGGCAAGGAGCCGGACCTGCTCAGCCCCCTGTCGGTCACCACCGACATCAACCTGCACGCCCCCGCCCTGCTGCCCGACGACTACTGCGGCGACGTGCACCTGCGCCTGTCGTTCTACAAGAAGCTGGCCACGGCCAAGAACCCCGACCAGATCGACGGCCTGCTCGAAGAGATCGTGGACCGCTTCGGCAAGTTGCCGCCGCAGGCCCAGACCCTCATCGACGTGCACCGCCTGCGCGTGCTGAGCCAGCCCTACGGCGTGGTGAAGGTCGATGCGGCGCCCGGCGTGATCAATATCACCTTCAAGCCCCAGCCGCCCATCGAGCCGATGCGCATCATTGAGCTGATCCAGAAGAACAAGCACATCAAGCTGGCGGGCAACGAAAAGCTGCGCATCGAGCGCGAGCTCAAAGACCCCAAGGACCGCGCGCAGATGGTGCGGGACATCCTGCGCTCGCTGGGGCAACCCGTGGCGGCGTAGCGCCTCAAAAATATGATCAAAATGGCCCCTAGCGCTTATCCATCAAGCGCTACCAGCTATCAAAATCATAGTATCTAAATGGAAGCTGCTCTGGCCCTGATCGCCCTGGCTGTCGCGCTGCTGGCCCGCCCCTGGCGGCTGCTGGCCAGCCGCCAACCCTTGGCGCACGAGGCGCAGGGCGCACCTGCCACGCTGTGGACGCCACTGCTCGCCACCCTTGTCTTGCTGCCCTGGGCCTGGGCCCTGCCCACGCTGCACCACATGCCGCTGCAGCTGCAGTGGTCCGGCGCGTGCCTGGTGCTGCTCATGCTGGGCTGGCCGCTGGCGGTGCCCACGCTGCTCGCGGTGGGCGCCACCGCGGCATTGCTTTCGCCCGGCTTGGCGTGGGACGACGCCCTGGGCATGGCCGTGTGGCAGGGCGTGGTGCCAGCCACGCTGGCGCTGCTGCTGGGCGTGGTGCTGCGCCGCCTGGCGGGGGCACGGCCGCTCGCGGGCGTGCGCGCCTTCGTGTATGTGCTGGGCCGGGGTTTTTTGGGCACGGCGCTGTGCCTGTTTGTGGCGGGCACCTTGTCGCAGTGGGCTGGCCATACGCTGCCGGGTGTGGGCGATCAGCTCTCGCTGGTCGCCCGCTGGCTGATGGCCTGGGGGGATGCGGTGGTCACCGGCATGCTGTGTGCGGTGTTCGTGGCCTTCAAGCCCGGGTGGTTGGCCACCTGGTCGGATGATCTCTACCTGCACGCAAAAAATGGCTGAAGCGCTTATTCAATAAGCGCTAGCAGCTATCAAAAGAGAAGCACGCAAAGACACGCCAAGGGCACCACCCAGCAGGCGAAACCTGTCTGGTGCAGGAATTGCTTGAGAGTGGAACACGCGGTTTCTCCGCGACGGGGGACGCCAGCCATCCCATCAGCGGGCGCACCCGGCTTGTGTGTTCGTCTACCTTTGGGAGTTGTTCCATGCCCTTTCTGCGTCTTATCCCGGCCCTGGCCTGCACCTTGGTGGCACTGTGCTCGGGAGCCACTGCCTCGGCCCAAGGCAACTACCCCGATCGCCCCGTCAAAGTCATCGTGGCCCTGCCAGCAGGCGGCAGTGCCGACATGATTGCGCGCGTGGTCACACAGAAGATGGCGGCCGAACTGGGCCAGGCCTTTGTGGTGGACAACAAGGCGGGGGCCTCAGGCCAGATCGGTACGCCGCTCGTATCGCGCGCGGCGCCGGACGGCTACACGCTCATGGTCTCGCCCGCGTCGTTCCTCACCACGAACAAGAGCATCTTCAAGACCCTGCCCTACGACCCCGAGGCCGACTTCGTGCCCATCACCAAGTTCGTGAACCAGCCCATGGTACTGGTGGTCAAGGACAAGCAGAAGTTTCCCACCGTGGCCGCCGTGATCGCCGCCGCCAAGGCGGCACCGGGCAAGCTGACCTATGCCTCATCAGGCGACGGCAGCCCGCAACACCTGGCGGGGCTGATGTTCACCACCCGCACCCAGACCGATCTGCTGCACGTGCCCTACAAGGGTGGCGCCCCGGCCATCAACGACGCCCTGGCGGGCACGGTGGACATGCTGTTTGCCGTGCTGCCCGAGGCGCTGCCGCACATCCAGTCGGGCAAGCTGCACGCGCTGGGGCTGATGGCCGCGCAACGCACCGGCACCCTGGCGCAAACGCCCACCATGGCCGAAGCGGGTGCGCCAGAGATGAACCTCTCCGCCTGGGTGGGCCTGCTCGCCCCGGCCAAGACGCCCCAGCCCATCATCGACAAGTTGCAGCGCGCAGCGCACGCCGCCCTGGCCGACCCGGACACCCGGGCGAAGCTCGCCGCCAGCGGCATGGAGGTGGCGCCAGGCACCAGCCAGCAGCTCAAGGACGCCATCGCGCAGGAGATCAAGGTCCACGCCGAGCTGGTGAAGGCGGCGGGGCTGGTGCCGCAGTAAAGCGCCCTTGCGTGGCAAGCGGGCAGGCCCGCATGGCTTCGGCGCAAGGGGCAAAGACTGGCGCAGCCTGCGCAGGGCGGCGCCCCCTACCCCTTCTGTGCCACAGCGATAGCCCGCCAACCCCCACTGACCTGGGAAAAGCGGCACCCCGCCCCATGGCGTCGCTGCCCCGGTTTGCCCTTGGGCTTGCAATGCGTTGACAGGCTGCGATGGGCCGAGGGGTCAGGGCTGGTGCGCTGATTTGGGTAAGGCGCTCAAAGAGCCTGTTCAAAGGGCTTGACTTAGAGTGCACTCCAACTTCGAGAATTCCTCCCATGGCATCCCTCCTCACCATTACCGACGTCGCTCAACGCACTGGCTTGTCCGTCCACACGCTGCGCTACTACGAGCGCGCGGGCTTGATTGCCCCCGTGGCACGTGCGCCCGGCGGCCAGCGGCGCTATGCGGCGTCGGACATGGAATGGATCGGATTCCTGCTGCGCCTGCGCGAGACCCGCATGCCCATCGGGCAGATGCAGGCCTTCGCACGGCTGCGCAGCGAGGGGAATGCAACCGCCTCGCAGCGGCGCGAACTGCTGGAGCAGCATCTTGCGCAGGTGCTGGCAACGATCACTGCGATGCAGCAAGCCGCGCAGGTGCTGCAAGACAAGATCGGGCACTACCAGGGCCTGGAAGCTTCCCTTCGCCACACACCATCGTCCACCCGCCAAGGAAGCCCCCATGTCTCCACACACCAACCCCCGCTACCTCCAGGGCCTCGCCAAGCTGCGCGAAATCGACGGCCAAGCCGGTGAGCACGTCGTGGCAAGCCTCGCCGACATTGCGCCAGACTTCGCCCGCTATCTGATCGAGTTCCCGTTTGGCGACATTTATTCGCGCCCCGGCCTGGACCTGCGCAGCCGCGAGATCGCCGTGGTGGCCGCGCTCACGGCACTAGGCAACGCCACACCCCAACTCAAAGTGCATTTGCAGGCAGCACTGAACGTCGGCGTCACCCGCGAAGAGATTGTCGAAGTCCTCATGCAGATGGCCGTCTACGCGGGCTTTCCGGCCGCGCTGAACGGGCTGGCCGCAGCGCGTGAAGTGTTTGCGGGGGCGGAGGCCAGCGCAGCTGCCGCATAAGAACCTGCTCAAAGGCGCAGACCGCTGCGGCCAGGGCGCATCAGCCGGGCGCCAGCGCGCCATAGTCGAGCGCTGGCGGGCGCAGCAGGTCCTCATCGATGCCCATCACCTTGCTGGCACGCTCGACGGCCTGCCACAGCGGGGCGGGCATCTGCAAAATCTCATCGGGTGAAGCAGCGCGTGCAATCCACGCGCTGATTTCAGCATGCTGCTCAGGGGTGAGCAGGTCCAGGTTCAACATCTCGTCAATGGTTTTCATCTAAGGGCGGATCGGTAAAGGCTCTCGCGGGCTCTTGAGGATGGATGTGCGGATGGCCAAGGCTACCCCACAAACATGCCGCCAAATCGGTCAATATCAACCTGGACCGGGTCACGGCCGCCTTACTCCTTTGCACGCTGGGCTGTGAAGCCCGCCCGCACTCCACGGCCCACGCTCTGGCTTCCTCGCCGCAGCCCAGCCGCATTCCATGGGCGATACCATTACGGGTTCTGATTCCAGCATTTGCCTCAAGCGCCCTGCCATGAAAAACACCACCGAATTCGCCCCCGGCCTTGTTGTCCAGGGCATTGACCCGCTCCTGTCCCTGTCCAGCTACAAGCTGATCGCGTTCGACATGGACTCCACCCTCATCAACATCGAGTGCGTGGACGAGATCGCCGACGCAGCAGGCCGCAAGGCCGAAGTGGCGGCCATCACCGAAGCGGCCATGCAAGGCCTGATCACCGATTACAAGGAAAGCCTGCGCCAGCGCGTAGCCCTGCTCAAAGGCGTGACGGTGCAACACATGGAGCAGGTGTTCGCAGAGCGCCTGCGCTTTAACCCAGGCGCCCAAGAACTCATCACCGCCGCCAAGGCCGCTGGCCTGACCACGCTGCTGGTCTCGGGTGGTTTCACCTTCTTTGCCGACCGAGTGAAGGCAGGGCTGGGTATCGACTTTGCCCGCGCCAACATGCTGGAGGTGGACAACGGCTTGCTCACCGGCCGCATGGTGGACCAGCCCTGGGGCGACATCTGCGACGGTGCCGAAAAGCGCCGCACCTTGCTGGAGCTGGCCTCGCTCATGGGCATCTCGCCATCGCAGGCGATTGCGGTGGGCGATGGAGCCAACGACCTGCCCATGATGGGCGTTGCGGGCCTGTCTGTGGCCTACCACGCCAAGCCCGCCGTGCGCGCACAGGCCAAAGTGGCCATCAACCAAGGCGGCCTGGACAGGTTGCTGGAAGTCTTCAGCCGCTAAGGATGTCCTGCATCACCCTCGCGAGGCGGTGGTAGTGGGATCGGGAGGGGCCGCAAGGCGTCTTTTGGCAGCCAATAGCTGGGCTATTGGCAAGAAAAGCAACGCAGCGAACCGCCCGAGGCCGCGCTATCACAGACCGCAGGGAGTTATGCAGGACATCCCTCAGGCGGAGTACAGGGTGTGCCGCCTTAGCGCGGGCGTTTGAGGAAAAGTGCACAGCTTGTTGCACTTCAGAGGGAAGCAATGCCCTTGGCAAGGCAAAGGCGTCGGCACAATCCGCCCGCACGGGGCCACATCGCCCCACTTTGCCACCCTCATTTGCGCTTTTGCGCCCTGCCCTTATGACCTCTTTCGCTTGCGCCACCCGTGCGCTGTTGGCAGCACCGCTGCTGCTGGCTTTGCTTGCCTGCAACTCAAAATCTGAAGACACCGCCAAGGCCCCTGTGGCGCCCAGCATCGCCGTCAACGAAGCGCCAGCCAGCGGCAAACCCGCCGCTGCAACGCCCCCCGCCAAGGCCCCTGTGGAGGAACCCAGCGCCGCCGCCAAGCTGCAGGACTACATCGGCTGCTACAACAGGCTGGATGGCAGAGCCCACAAGTCCATCGAGCGCTACGCCACCTGGGTGAAAAACATGAAGACCGGCCCCACAGGCCGCGAAAGCGTGGTGTACGGCCTGTACGAAACCGACCCCGAAAGCACTGCAAAGTGCAAAACCAGCTTTGCCACGTCCGCCGCGCAAAAGCCCGCCATGCCCGCGCTGGATGCAGCGGGCGCCGCCTACATTCAGGCGCTTGACGCCATGGACACCCAGGTGACCGAGGCCAACAACTACTACAGCCGCGACAACTACAAAGACGACAAGTTCGCCAAAGGCAAGGCCATGCATGCCCCGCTGGTGGCCAGCTTTGAGGCGTTCCAAAAAGCCAGCAGCGCTTTCTCTGACCAGTTGGATGTAGAAAACGACAAGGTGCTGGCAGCCAAACTGGCCGACGTGGAAAAGACCGAAGGCAAGCAGTACACCTACTACCGCATGGCCCTGATGGCGCGCGCCAAGGCCCTGGTCAACTTGCTGGGCGAAGAGAAGTTTGATGTGGCCATGGCCGAGACACGCCTGTCAGCCTATGAAGCCCTTGCCGACGAATCGTTGGCATATGCCAAAGCGCACAAAGACGGCCGCGATATCCACTGGAGCTTTTTCGAGAGCAGCACCGAGCAATTCCGCCAGACAGCCAAAGAGCGCTTTCGCCGCGTGCGCGACAAAGTGCCCTACAACGAGGGGGACCGCATGATCATGCAAACAGGCTCTGGCTGGATGGTGGAAGGCAGCCCCCAAAAGTTGCTGAAGACCTACAACGAGCTGGTCGACAAAAGCAACGATTTCTAAAGGAAGCGAGGGCGCCTGGGCAGGCCGCTCACACGTCCCTCACACGCGGCCGGTATTGAGCCTGCAGGCAGAGTGCCTGCAGGCTTCCTCAGCCCTTGATCGGCAGACCCATCACCGGTTTCGCATCCCGCATGCTGCGCCGAATCAAGGGCTGCGCCAGCATCTTCGGGTTGGGTGCATCCACCAAGTCGGCCAGCGTGACGCCATCGAGCACCGCCAGATAAGCATTGATGGCACCGCCCAACACCCCTTTGAGTCTGCAGTTACCGCTCAGCCGGCACTGGTTCACATTGGGGTCAAAACACTCCACAAGGTGAAAGTCCGTCTCCGTCTGGCGCACGACGGCGCCCAGGTTGATCTCGGCAGGGGCTTTCATCAGGCGCATGCCGCCCCCACGCCCGCGCGTGGTCTCCAGCAGGCCTTGTGCTGCCAGCTCTTGCACGATCTTCATCAAATGGCTGCGCGATATGCCGTAGCCCTCGGCCACCTCGGTGATGGTCACGGGCTGCTCGCGGCCCTGGGTGGCCGCGCAGTACATCAGCACACGCAGGGTGTAGTCCGTCCATTGGGTAAGGCGCATGGAATTTGTCCTGGCTCAATTTAAAAGATGCTTGTTATCTGAATTTTATTGAATAAAATATTCACATTAAATGAATCTTTAAAGGAATCCCCCATGAATGCTCGACTTCAAGAAACCCAACCTGCCCTGAGCGCAGAGCAAGCCATTGGCCAGATCGCCGTGCAACTGCCGGGATCGACCGCGATTTTTCGCCGCTTGAAGTTGGACTTTTGCTGCGGCGGCCAGGTCAGCCTGCGCGAAGCGGCCACCCAAAAATCGCTGGATGTGGATGCCGTGCTGGCAGAGTTGTCGCAACTGCAGCGCAGCAGCAGCCTGCCTGGGGTGACATCGCCCACAGAGCTGATCGACCACATTCTGGAGCGCTACCACGAAGTGCACCGCGTGCAACTGCCCGAGCTGATTCGCATGGCACGCCGCGTGGAAGCCGTGCACCGCGACCACCCGCTGGTGCCTGCAGGCCTGGCCGACACCCTGGAGGCCATGCACGAAGAACTGCTCTCGCACATGCAAAAGGAAGAGGTCGTGTTGTTCCCCATGCTCAAGGCGGGCGGCAATCCGTTTGTGGGCCAGCCCATTGGCATGATGCGCGCCGAGCATGTAGACCACGGGGCATCGCTGGACAAGCTCAATGCCCTGACCAACGACGCCACCCCACCCCAAGGCGCCTGCAACACCTGGCGCGCCCTGTATGCGGGCATTGCCCAGTTGGGAGAAGACCTGATCAACCACATTCACCTGGAGAACAACGTTTTGTTCCCACAGTTTGAAGCAGCGGCCACAACGCAAGGTTGCGGTACATCAGCTTGTAGCTGCAACTGATCGTGCACACTGCGCCCATGCCAGTCACTACCGCACACCGCACCCCCGACAAGGAAAGCATCACCGAGCTGGTGCATGCGTTTTATGCGGATGTGCGCAAGGACGACTTGCTGGGCCCGGTGTTTGACAAGGCGCTGCATGGGCAGTGGGATGCCCACTTGCACCGTTTGGTCGATTTTTGGAGCACCGTGCTGTTGGGCACCCGCAGCTTCAAAGGCAATGTGCTGGACAAGCACCTGTCGCTGCAGGACGTGACCCCCGCCCATTTTGCAGCGTGGGTGCACCTTTGGAACGGGCACACCGCGCGCTTGTTTGCCCCCGAGGTGGCCCACGGCTTGCAAGCGGCAGCCCATGGCGTGGCCCGCAATTTGTTCAGAGGGTATTTTGGGAGCCTGCCTGCATTTGCAGCGTCAGAGCCACAGGAGCCCCACGCGCACGGCTAAGAGCCTGTTCAAAAGGCCGCTTGCCACTGAGGGGGTTTCGTGGCGGTCAGCGCTCCCACATGCCCAGCACTGCGTGCAATGGCCTTGGATCAAGGCCTCTGCTCAGGTTTATCGGCCTTTGCCGCCAGGGGTAAAGAACAGCGCCAAGCCCACCGCAATGAGCGCCACCGGCCACCACACGCGCAACAACTCACGCAGGCTGATGCTGATCAGCCCCAGGTTGGTCAGCAAGAAAAACACGCCCAAAACGACCAGCACAATCGCTGCGATATTGCCTTTCATTGGCACTCCCTCAAGTTGGTAAACAGATGCCGAATAGATGCTGCCGCGATTATGGCGCTGGCCAACGCGTGAGGCCCGACTGACCGCAAACCCTAACGCAATGGCGCCAGCAGGTCAGTCAGCCCGTTGTGGTCGATTTCGTGCATCAGGGCCAACAAACGCCCCAGGTCGTTGTGGGGGAAGCCTTCCCGCGCAAACCAGTTCAGGTAATTGCCAGGCAAATCGGCAATCACACAACCCTTGTGCTTGCCATACGGCATTTGCACAGTCACCAGCCGCTGGAGTGTGGCGGGGTCCATGCCCGCAATGTCCATGGATCAGCCCCCCGCGCGCTTGACCTTGTGGCCCAGCTTTTGCAGCGCAGCCATCACGCGGTCAATGTGGTCGCCCTGTACCTCAATCACCCCGTCCTTGACGGTACCGCCCGTGCCACACGCGGTTTTGAGCTGTTTGCCCAACTGCTCCAACGCCGTGGCATCCAGCAACACGCCTTTGACCAGGGTGACGGCCTTGCCTCCCCGGCCTTTGGTTTCTCGCGATACCCGCACGATGCCATCCCCCGTGGGCAAGGGCTTGTTTTGCTTGCACACACACTGTGCCTGGGGCTGGCTGCAGTCCGGGCACATGCGGCCGTGGTCGGTGGAATAGACCAGGCCGCCCAGGCTTTTGAGATCACGCAACGAGGCCATGGTCACTTCCCCTGCGCACTCAGCAGCTGAAAGTTCAGCAGGCGCGTGGCCATCACTGTCTCGGTGAAAAACAACACCAGCGCCATCAAAAATGAAATCACCCCGCTCAAGAAGCTCGCCACAGCCCAGCTGTGCCCCCGGAAATCCATGGTTTCCCCCAAAAACAGCAGGACGATGGTGACCCCGATCAGGAAGCCACACAGCGTCAGCAGCCCAATGCAGGCATTGGCCAGGCGCCCCCGGGTGCGCAGGTAGCCCAGCTCCAGCATGGCACGGTCGTGGTGCTCGGTGTCGCTGGAGTTGCGCGCGCGGTCCTCGACCACCCGGGCCCGGTCAATGATGCGCGCCAGGCGCCCCGCCACGGCGCCAATCATGCCGGCCACGGCGGTCAGCAAAAACACCGGGGCTACGGCCAGCTGGATGCCGTGGGTAATGGTTCCGGGTTCTATGGCGAAGCTCATTTTGTGTGTGCGTATGCGATGGGGAAGCGATTATCGGCGTGATCCCGCACAGCAGGCCCGCGCACAGGACCCAATGCGTGAAAACCCCGAGGGCATGGCGCGACCCGTTACCCTGTGCCTCACAATCGGGGGATCGGCGCCTACTCCGCGCCCCGCCGCAGTCTCCCGACAACCCAGCCGCACGGCATGGTGGGGGCCTGCGTCGCCCAGCCCTCGATGGGTGGTGCCAACCACCCCAGTGCTTCTTTTGCCCTACCGCGCATTGCGCGCCACCTTGCTGCCGCCCCAGCGCTACACGCCATGCCTTTTGCTTCTCTCGGTCTCTCCCCTGCCCTCGTCGACGCGGCAGCAGCCAGCGGCTTCACGGCCCCCACGCCGGTACAGGCAGCGGCCATTCCCGTCGTTTTGAAGAGGCAAGACCTGCTGGCATGCGCCCAGACAGGTTCTGGCAAGACCGCCGCTTTTGCACTGCCCCTGCTGCAGATGCTGCAAACCGAAGCGCAGCAGCGCAACACCCAGGTGCTGGTACTGGTGCCTACGCGCGAGCTGGCCTCGCAGGTCGGTGAAGTGATCACCCTGCTGGCGCAACGCCTGGCCCATCCCATCAAGGTGGCCGTGGTGTACGGCGGCGTTTCCATCAACCCGCAGATGATGCGCCTGCGCGGCGGGGCTGATGTGGTGGTGGCCACGCCGGGGCGCCTGCTGGACCTGGTGCAGCACAACGCCCTGCGGCTGGGCCAGGTGCAGCACCTGGTGCTGGACGAAGCAGACCGCCTGCTGGACCTGGGATTTGCCGATGAGTTACAAGCGGTGCTGAACTTGCTGCCCGAGCGCAGGCAAAACCTGTTCTTCTCAGCCACCTTCGCCCCGCCGGTGCAGGCACTGGCCCACAGCCTGCTGCGCGAGCCCGTGCGCGTGGACATTGCCCCCACCGATCAAACACAGCCAGACATCGCCCAGCGTGCGATTGCCGTGGATGCGCCCCGGCGCACCCAGTTGCTCAAGCACCTGGTCGAACAACACCAATGGTCGCGCGTGTTGGTGTTTGTGGCCACCCAATATGCGGCAGAGCACATTGCCGAAAAGCTCTACAAAGCGGGCATCTACGCATCACCGTTCCATGGCGGATTGAGCCAAGGCGCGCGCACCCAAGTGCTGCAGGAATTCAAGGATGAACGCTGGCAGGTGGTGGTCACCACCGACCTCGCCGCCCGGGGCATTGACATTGCGCTGCTGCCTGCCGTGGTGAACTACGACCTGCCCCGCTCCACCGACGATTACACCCACCGCATTGGCCGCACCGGTCGCGCGGGCGAAAGCGGTGTGGCCGTGAGCTTTGTCACCGCAGAGTCAGAGGCCCATTTCCGGTTGATTGAAAAGCGGCAAAACCTGAGCCTGCCGCGCGAAACGGTGGCGGGCTTCGAGCCGACCGAGCCACCCGTGCAAGACAAGGGTGAGGGCAACGGCGGCATCAAGGGCAAACGGCCCAGCAAAAAAGACAAACTGCGCGCCGCTGCCGCCCTGGCAGCAGGCACAACGGGTACGGCAGGTATACCAAAAGACTGACCACCGCCCAGGCTGCTTCCTGCTTTCGCAGAAAAAACGGCCAAACACCAAATGCAATCAGGGGGCCTTCGGCCCCCTGGTACTTACTCAGCGTCGAAGTCGTCTGGCTCGGCGTCGCCCGTTTCGCCAGGCGCACGCGGTTTGCGCACCCCGGGCTTGGCCAGGATTTCCACGTAAAACTGCGCCCCACCCTCTGCTGCCACGGCGTTGATGCGCTCCGTCAGCGCCGACAGGTGCACTGCTTCAGCAGCGTCCTTGCTCAGCCCAAAGCGGCAATCAAAGTCCCAAAAATGGGCGCCCTCGGGCACATCACGGCGGCGCTCACGCTTGATGTATTTGCGGATTTCATGCTTGACGGCGTCCAGAACGCGGTCGCGGTTCTTGCCTTCAACGTGGAGTTGGAAAGTTTTTCTCATGGGCGATGGTACCGCTTGTGGTCACCCTGGGCGCCTCAGTTTGACCATTTCATGCACCCAAGCGGGATAAGCCGAGTGACGCGCACAGGACTTGCACCGTGCCTGAATGCACCAAAATGAATTCCATCCAGGCAATTCGGGTGCCAAAATGTTGCAACACTTTGGATTGTTCCAAACCAATGTCGCACAACGTCGATCTGTTGCAGGTGCTGCCCGGGGCCGTGATCATCACGCAGGAGGGCAAGATCTGCTTTGCCAATGCCGCCGCTGTGGCGTTGCTACAGGCGGGCAGCGCAGCAGATCTTGTGGGCCGCCAGTCCGGCGAATTTGTGCACCCCATGGACCAAGTGCGCTCCACCAACCGCATCCAGCAAGTGGCCGAGCCCGACCAGGAGGGCCGCCCCAACAAATCCTCCGAATTCCGCATCCGCACTGCCAAAGGCCAGCTGCGGATGGTGCTGATCTCCAGCGTGGCCATTGAATGGCAAGGAGCCCCCGCCGTGTTGATGTGCGGACTGGACATGACCCACCAAAGCGAGATCCAGGCGCAACTGCGCGAGAGCGAGCAAAACTTCCGTCGCCTGTTTGAGAACATGCAGGACGTCTACTACCGCACCGACAGCCAGGGTGTGGTGCTGCATGTAGGCCCGGGGGTGCGGCGGGTGCTGGGCTACGAGCCCCACGAGATCGAGGGACGCACGGCAGAGTCGTACTACCCCCAAAGCTCCGACCGAGACGCCTTCAAGGCCGCCATCATGGAAAAAGGCGAAGTCTCAGACTTCCCCGGGCAGATGGTGCGGCGTGATGGCTCCGTCATTGACATCTCCATCAGCAGCCATCTGCTGTACGACCATGCTGGCCAATTTGCGGGGGTGGAGGGCATCTACCGCGACGTCACCCAGCGCAAAAACCTGGAGCGCGAACTGCACCGCCTGGCCACCACCGACATGCTGACCGGCATGGCCAACCGGCGGGCCTTTTTGGAGACCGCCACGGCCATCTACGAGCGCGCCCGCACGCATGGCGAGCCGCTCACCCTGCTGATGCTGGACCTGGACCACTTCAAGGCCATCAACGACCGCCTGGGCCACCTGGAAGGCGACAGGGCCTTGGTGGAGTTCGCCCACGCCGTCAGGGTACACCTGCGCGCCTCTGACATCGTGGGGCGCCTGGGCGGTGAAGAGTTTGGTGTGCTGTTGCCGCTGACCTCCGCGACCGAGGCCGAGGAAGTTGCCACTCGCATTCTGCAAGGGGTGGCAGACTTGCAGCTGCAAGATGAAACCGGCCACCCGTACCACATCACCGCCAGCCTGGGGATGGGCGCCATCCGCGCCACAGACCGCAGCCTGCGCGACATGCTGGACCGCGCCGACCAGGCGCTGTACCTGGCCAAGAACCGGGGACGCAACCAGATTGCGTCGGCAGAGCACGAAGTGGGCTAAGGCTACGGGCCCCTCCCTCTGAGAATCAGCCCAGCATCCCGCGACCAACCAGGCAACCTGCCAGCGTGAATCCACCCAGCGCCCCCAAGGGCACGCGGTGGATGCCTTCATCGCGCTTCAGTAATGCGGCGGCAGCTCGTCGCGCAGATTGCGAACGCTGCCACTTCCCCCATCAGGCACCTGCTGGCGCAGGGTTTTGATCTCCTCCACCAGCCGCTCTATCAACTGCTGCTGTTGGTAGATCGTCATGTTGAGCTGGTCCAGCAAGTCCTCGGTGTAGCTGGCCTTGATCTCCAGGCTCTCCAGGCGCTGGTGCACCTGCTCCAGGTCGTTGGCGTGCGGCATGCTTTAAATGGCCTGGCCCAGGCGCGCCACGCCTTCGCGGATCTTGTCCACATCGGCCGTGGCGAACGACAGGCGGAAGGTGGCGTGGTCCGGGTTGGCGCAGAAGAACGGCGTGCCAGGCACAAAGGCCACGCCTTTTTCGATGGCACGCTTGGCCAGCACGTTGCCGTCGGCCACCTTGCCGCCTGCCCCCGTGAGGCGCGCCCACACGAACAGGCCGCCCTGGGGCTGCACAAACTCGATAGCGTCACCCAGCTCCTTGCGCAGCGCATCGCCCATGGCTTGGGCGCGCTCGGCATACACCTTGCGCACGTTGGCCAGCGTGGCGGGCATGCGGCCAGCCTTAAGGTACTGCGCGGCCGTGGCCTGCGCAAAGGTGCTGGTATGTGCGTCGCTGAACTGCTTGCACATGGTGGCCTTGCCCAGCAGTTCGGCCGGGGCAATCATCCAGCCCACGCGCAGGCCGGGCGACAGCACCTTGCTCAAAGACCCGCAGTGCACCAGCAGCTCTCGGCTGCCGGGCACGGTGGCCGACAGGTTGAGCAGGCTGGGCGGTGGGGCTTCGCCGAAGTACAGATCGCCGTAGGGGTCGTCTTCGACGATCAGCGTGTTGTGCTTCACTGCCATCTCCAGCACGGCCTTGCGGCGCTCCAGGCTCAGCATGGCGCCGCTGGGGTTGCCAAAGGTGGGGATCAGGTAGACGAACTTGGGCTTGTGCTCGGCAATGAGCTTTTCCAGCTCGTCGGTCTTCACGCCGTTGCCATCGATGGGTGCGCTGATGAGTTCGGCGCCGTACAGGCGAAAGCACTGGATGGTGGCCAGGAAGGTCGGGCCTTCCACGATGACCTTGTCGCCGGGACTGATGAGCGTCTTGCCCAGCAGGTCCAGCGCCTGCTGGCTGCCGGTGGTGACGATGAGGTTGTCAGCCGCTACGTCCTTGGCACCCTTGCTGGCCATGAAGGCGGCCAGCTGTTCGCGCAGCGGGTTGTAGCCTTCGGTCGCGCCGTACTGCAGCGCGGCGCCAGGTTCTTCGGCCAGTGCGGCGTTGCTCGCGGCCTGGATGCCCTCCACGTCAAACATCGCGCTGTCCGGGAAGCCGCCCGCAAAGCTGATGATGCCGGGCTTGCCCAGCAGCTTGAAAAGTTCGCGGATGGCGGAGGTTTCTACGTTGTTCAGGCGGTCGGCAAATTGCATGGCGTGTGCTGAAGAAAAATGGCTATGGACCCTGCATTGTCGCCAATTGGCACGCAGGTTTCCTGCTTGGCAGCGCCCTGCACACAAACAGGCGCCAGCCCCTACACTGCGCGGCATGAAAACCACGATGATTGAACCGTTTTTTGCCACGCTGAAGGCGGCCAACCCCATGCCCAACACGGAGCTGGAATACACCACCGTGTTCGAGCTGCTGGCCGCCGTGCTGCTGTCGGCCCAGGCCACCGACGTGGGCGTGAACAAGGCCACGCGCAAGCTGTTTCCGGTAGCGGGCACGCCGCAGGCCATTCTGGACTTGGGGCAGGAAGGGCTGGAGGGCTATATCAAGACCATTGGCCTGTACAAAAGCAAAGCCAAGCACCTGATGGAAACCTGCCGAATCCTGGTGGAGCGCCACGGCAGCGTCGTGCCACGCACCCGCGAAGAGCTTGAGGCCCTGCCCGGCGTGGGCCGCAAGACGGCCAATGTGGTGCTGAACGTGGCCTTTGGCCAACCCACCATGGCGGTCGATACGCACATCTTTCGCGTGAGCAACCGCACAGGCCTGGCACCGGGCAAGAACCCGCTGGCGGTGGAGCTTCAACTGATGAAGCGGGTGCCCGCCGCCTATGCGGTGGATTCCCACCACTGGCTCATCCTGCATGGCCGCTATGTGTGCCAGGCACGCAAGCCGCGGTGTTGGGAGTGTGCGGTGAGCCAGTATTGCGACTACCAGCCGAAGACGCTGGCTGCTTAGTGAGAAGACAGGAAGCGGGAGAATTGCTTCTATTTTTATAGCTGCTAGCGCTTTCTGGATATGCGCTAGAACCTAAAAACACTTCAAATTTGCATCAACGAGCGACGGTGTGGTCCCGCAGCCATGCAGCGAAGGCCTCTTCGGTGATGTCGCCTGCGGCAACAGCGAGCATGGTCAACGTGGCGTCCGTCTGGTTGGCCTGCAAACGCAAGCCATTGAGGTAAAGGAACAGGCCTACTGCCAAAAAGGCTGCCCGCTTGTTGCCATCCACGAAGGGATGGTTCTTGGCCAAGCCCACGCCATAGCTCGCTGCCAAAGCGGCCACGTCTGGGGGATTGTCGGCATCCGCATAAGCCACGATGTTCTGCGGCCGCATCAGGGCGGACTCCAGCAAACCTTCATCCCGCATGCCTTCGCGCCCACCATGAGTGGCTAGGCTCTCGCCGTGAAGCAGAACCAGCGCCTGCTTGCTAACCCAGCGCCAACTCATTTGGCCAACTGGTGAAAGGTGTCCCGAAAGTCGTGCATGAACTCACGGCCAGCCTTGATCTCTTCCTCAAGGGTGGGGTCGTACGGCGTCAGGGCATAGCCATCGGGCGTTTCCGTGAGAAAGATCGATTCACCTTTGCTTAGCTTCAGGCGCGCCAGGGCTTCTTTGGGCAGGACAACACCCACAGAATTTCCGATCTGGGTCAGTTTGAGCATGTGCATGGGAAATCTCCAAGTAATTACAAACGTAATACTAGGCTTTCCTCTCGGCAACGTCAAACCACTCCAGCCACACCCAGCGCAGCCATCTCCCCCGAAACCCCTGCCCAAGCCACATCAAAACCTGCCGTCTTTCTCTCCGGAGGCACCGGGTGGGCACGCAGCGCCCAGGTGGCGCCAGCCACCACGCTGTCGATCACTGGCACCGACACCTGCGGCTGCACGGCGGCGGCCATGCCGGCCAGCCCTGCCCCACCCAGTATCACGGCCTGCACGCCCATCTGGCGCACCACGTCGCGGCAGGCCTGGGCCAGCAAAGCGCGGGCGGCCACGGGGTCAGCAGCCAGCTGGGCGCCGGTGGGGGCCACGGTGTGGATGCCTGCCAGCCCATGCGCATGGCCCAGCGCTTGCGCCAGGCGCTGCAGCATGGGGCCCCAGCGCTCGCCGCCAGTCACGATGGCAAAGCGGCCATGGCGCGCGGCTTCGATGAACGACGCTTCGGCCAGGCCAGTGACGGGCACCGGACTGCTTTCGCGCAGCGCCATCAGGCCGGGGTCACCAAAGCAGCCGATCAGCACAGCATCGGGCTGTGGCCCTGGCTGGGCCAGGTCGTGTGCCCAGGCGTCCAGCAGCGCATGGGCCGCCACGGCGTAGCTGGCTTCACACGCGATGTAAGGGGCGCCAAAGCGCGCCGTCGCCGTGCGCACCGCCACGTGCGAACCCGCAGCGGCCTGCACATGCTGCTGCAGCAGCGCACTGACATGGGCCGAGGTGTTGGGGTTGATGACGAGCAGTTGGCGCATGGAACAAGGGCGTTCAAAAATCAGACCCTGCCCAGCAGCTGGGTCAGGTCCGGGGCATCCGCCGCTGGGGGCGTGAATTCAAGCTGCGACTCAATGCGCACCAAATGGTCCAGCATGCGCCGGGCCGCCTCCTTGGCGTCGCGCAGGCGAATGGCGTCAATCAGCGCCCGGTGTTCGCGGCAGCCGCAGGCCGTGGCCTCTTCGCGGGTCTGCGCGTGGCTGGGGCTGTAGGTCATCAGGATGAGCGAGGTGCGCGAGACCAGCTCGCGCAGGATGCGACCCAGCGTCTGGTGCCCTGCTGCCTGCGCAATGTGCAGGTGAAAGTCGCCCGACAGGCGGATGGCACGGCGCATGTCGCCACTGGCGCGGGCAGCCTCTTCGTCGTCGATGCAGGTGCGCAGCGCGGCAATGTCAGCGTCGGTGGCGTTGGCGATGAACAGCTCCACCAGGCGCGGCTCCAGCAGGCGGCGGGCCTCGAACACTTCCAGCGCCTCCTGCGGCGTGGGCTGGGCGATGGATGCGCCCCGGTTGGGCGTGAGCGTGACCACCTGCTCGTTGGCCAGCCGCACCAGCACGGGCCGCACCCGTGTGCGCGACACGCCAAAGGCAGCCGCCAGCTTGTCTTCCACCAGCTTGGTGCCGGGTGGTAGCCGGTGGTCGAGGATGGCCGACACCATGCGGTCGTACATGTCGTTGTCGCTGAGCTGGCCTGGGGCCTCGGGCTGAGCGGTCGGTTCAGCGGCTGCAGCGCGTGCGCGCCGGGGCCTGGGAATAGTGGTCGTCATAAGCCTGCCGTTTTTAACCCGGGCGGCCCTGGCCCCGGCGACCCAAGGCCCACACCAGCGCCAGCGTGATGCCCATGACGACGAACGACACCACCGTGGTCAGCGTGCCCAACGCGTAGATCGATGGCGTGGTCACCGTGCTGGTCAGGCCCTGCAGCTCCAGCGGCAGCGTGTTCACATCGCCAATGGCCTGCGAGGTGCGGGCGATCTCGTCCCAGCTGAGCGTGAAGCCGAACATGCCAATGCCCACGACCGAGGGCGCAATCAGCGGCAGCACCACATGGGCAAAGCCCTGCCAAGGCGTGGAGCCCAGGTCGCGTGCGGCCTCTTCGTACGCAGGGTTGAAGCGGTTGAACACCGCGAACATGATCAGCAGGCCGAACGGCAGCGTCCACGTCAGATGCGCCCCCAGGGCCGAGGTGAACAGGCCCAGCGAGGTGCCATAGCCCTCCAGCGCACTCTCCATGCCCAGCCATTCCAGCGCGGCCTTGATGCCGTTGTCGATGAGCCGGAACTCCAGCCCGATGCCCAGCGAGACGATGATGGACGGCATGATGAGGCTGGCCACGACGATGAAGAACAGCGTGTTGCCGCCCGCCAGCCGCTTGCGAAACGCCAGCCCGGCCAGCACCGACAGCACCACCGTGCACAGCATCACCGCCACGCCCAGGCCGAGGGACCGCCACAGCGCCGCGCCGATGTCCACCACGCCCAGCCCTTCGGCCAGCTTGGCAAACCAGTGCAGCGACACACCGCGCATGGGGAAAGTGAGCCCACCCTCGGGGCCCTGGAAGCTCAGGATGAAGATGACGAACATGGGCCCGTACATGAACAGCACGAACAGACTGAACACGATGGCCAGGGGCCAGAAGCTGGCGGGGCGAGATTCACGGACTTTCATCTCACAGCTCCTTGCGAATGTCGACGAGGCGCGTGAGGCCCCAGATGATCATCAGTACCACGGCCAGCAAAATCACGGCATTGGCCGCTGCCAGCGGGAACTGCAGGTACGACGTCTGCACCTGGATGATCTTGCCAATCGATGCGATCTGCTGCCCGCCCATCACGCCGATGGTGACGAAGTCGCCCATGACGATGGTGATCACAAAGATCGAGCCGATGATGATGCCGGTGCGCGAGAGCGGCACGATCACGTTCCACAGCGTCTGCCAGCCACTCGCGCCACTGTCGCTGGCCGCCTCGATGAGGCTGCGGTCGATGCGCATCATGCTGTTGAAGATGGGCACGATCATGAACATGGTGTACAGGTGCACAAAGGCCAGCACCACCGAGAAGTCCGAGAACAGCAGCCACTCCACGGGCGTCTCGATCAGGTTCATGCCCATCAGCGTCTGGTTGACCAGCCCATTGCGCCCGAGCAGCGGCACCCACGAGATCATGCGGATCACGTTCGATGTCCAGAACGGGATGGTGCACAGCACGAACAGCAGGGTCTGCATGCCCGAAGAGCGCACATGGAAGGCCAGAAAATAGGCCACGGTGAAGCCGATCACCAGTGTGATCAGCCACACCAGAAAACTGAACTTGAGCGTGGAGTAATACGTCTTGAGCGTGACACACAGGCCGTCTGACGCATCGCCACAGCCCGCAAAGATCGAGATGTAGTTCTTGAACGTGAAGCCTGGCAGCAGCTCGTACTCGTTGAAGTCCCAGAAGCTGACCATCACGATCAGCGCCAGCGGAATCAGGAAAAACAGCGCGAACACCAGCGTGAACGGCGCAGCCTGCCACCAGGCGGCAATGCTGCGGCCGGGGACAGCTGCAGCAGGTAAGGACTGTGTGGTCGTGCTCATGGTGTTTGCAATCAATGAATTCAAAGGTCTACCGTTCGGCGCTTGCTCTTGAGACTGACGCTGCCCAAGACCAGTGCCCCCGTGCAAGGGCTGCCCCGCCGCACCGGGGGCGTCCCCCTCCCAGATTGCGAAGCAATATGAGAGAGGGGGAAGGCGCGAAGCGCCTCAGGGGGTGCACTCTCTACGCCGCGACGAATTCATTCCACTTCTGCACCATGTAGTTGTTTTCGTCCATCAACGCATTCCAGCAAGCGATGCCACCCATGCGCGACTCATAACTGCCGCCGTCGCGCACCGCACCGGCCTTGGCCAGCACATCGCCATTGGGGCTCTTGATGTCTTGCGTGGCGGGCTTGCCTTCCATCCAGTAGGCCCACTCGTAGGCTTCCATCTTGGACTTGGCAGTTTCCAGCACGGCGCTGTAGTAGCCCTGGCGGTTCAGGTAGGCACCGGCCCAGCCGTCCAGGAACCAGTTGATGAACTCGTACGCGCCATCGAGCTTGCGGCCGCTCAGCGTGGCGGGCAGGCCAAAGCCGGCGGCCCAGGCGCGATAGCCTTCCTTCAGGGGCTGGAAGTTGCAGGCGATGCCCTTGGTGCGCACGGCCGTCACAGCCGGGCTCCACATCGACTGGATCACCACTTCGCCCGATGCCATGAGGTTGACCGACTCGTTGAAGTCCTTCCACAGCGCGCGGAACTGGCCCTGCTTCTTGGCTTCGATCAGGGTCTTGATCGTGAGATCGATCTCCTTCTTGGTCATGTTGCCCTTGTCGGGGTACTTGTAGATGCCCATGGCCTCGACCACCATGGCGGCGTCCATGATGCCGATGGAGGGGATGTTCAGGATCGCGGTCTTGCCCTTGAACTCGGGGTTGAGCAGCTCGGCCCACGAGTTGATGGGGCGCTTGATCAGGTCGGGGCGGATGCCCAGCGTGTCGGCGTTGTACACGGTGGGGATCAGGCTCATGAACTGCGTGGGCGCAGTCGCGAACTTCTTGGACTTTTCACCTTCCAGGTAGATCACCTTCTTGGGTGCGGTGCCCTGGTCGCCCACGGCTTTGCCGGCCACCTGGCCGGTAGTGAACAGCGTGGTGATCTTGTCGGCGTTCTTGATGCGCTTGGTATCGATGCCCTTCAGGTTGCCCGTGGGTACGATCTTTTTCAGCGAGAAGTACTCGGTGTCGATCAGGTCAAAGCTGTTGGGCGCGGTGACGGCGCGCTTGGTCACGTCGTCGGTGGTCACGGCCACGTACTGGATCTCGATGCCGGTGTCGGCCTTGAACTTCTCGGCAATCGCCTTGTCCTGGTTCACCGCCGTGCCCAGGTAGCGCAGCACGATCTTCTCTTGCGAATGCACGGCCGGGAACATGCCAGCGGCCAGGATGCCCGCCGTGCCCTTGAGCAACGAGCGGCGAGCCACTCCAGTGGCATCGGAGACAACAACAGGGGAATCAGCACGGGAAGCATCGGACATGGGAAAACTCCTTGGGTTGCGGAAGGGGACGGGTGGAAAAAGAGGTAAAGCGGCGGCGCGGTCAGGCGGCGACGGCCACTGCGGGAGCGGGCACGGACAGCGGGTGCGCCTGGTCAGGCGTCCAGTGCAATTGCACGCCCTGCCCCACTTGGTAGGGCTGCGCAGCAAAGGCGGCCTCGGACACCATCACCGAATACGCCGCCGTGGCGTTGGCCGACAGAACTGCGCCGTGCTTTTGCAGGCCCACCAGCACATAGGTGCCCTGGTACTCCACGTCGGTCACCACGGCCTGCATGCGCTGGGCACCCCAGGGCAATTCGGCACTGGCGGGGGCAATCTGCAGGTGGTCGGTGCGCACGCCCACCTTGCCTTCGGGCGTGTCGATCACGTTGTGCCCGCCCATGAAGCGCGCCACGAATTCGCTGGCGGGCCGGTTATAGACCTCGTGCGGGCTGCCCACCTGCTCGATCACGCCGTGGTTCATCACCACCATGGTGTCGGCCAGGGCCATAGCCTCTTCCTGGCTGTGGGTCACATGGATAAAAGTCAGGCCCAGCTCTTTTTGCCAGCGGCGCAGCTCAGCGCGCATCTGGATGCGCAGGAAAGGGTCGAGCGCCGACAAAGGTTCGTCCAGCAGCAAGACACGCGGCTGGGTGATGAGCGCACGCGCCAGCGCCACACGCTGCTGCTGCCCGCCGGAGAGTTCTGCGGGCTTGCGCTCGGCCAGGTGCCCCAGGGCCACGCGCTCCAGCAGGTCGCGCGCCTTGGCCTGGCGTTCGGCCTTGGCCACGCCCTTCATCTTCAAACTGAAGGCCACGTTGTCCAGGGCCGAGAGGTGCGGGAACAGCGCAAAGCTCTGGAACATCATGGCCGTGCCGCGTGCGGCGGCGGGCAAGTCAGTGATGTTGCGGTTCTCCAGCAATATGTCGCCACTGGTCACTGACTCGTGCCCGGCAATCATACGCAGCGTGGTGCTCTTGCCGCAGCCCGAAGGCCCCAGCAGGCAGCAGTAGCTGCCGCTGGCAATGCGCAGGTTGATGGCATCCACGGCGGGCTTGCCGCTGGCGTAGCGCTTGGTCAGCGCGACGACCTCAATGGCGGCAGGAGCAGCAGCCGAGGTGGCCAAAGAGGGGGCGGGTGCAGAGGTGTGGGCTTGCATGCCAACGCAGTACGCAAGCGCCATGCCAGCTTTGCACACAATGTTTGCACCGTTTTGTATACAAAATGCACCTCAACGGGGAGTGCCTGTTCTGGCACCCATTGCCCCCATTTGGCCCGCACCGCCAGCAAGCCTGCGAGAACGGCCTCATGGCGCGCAATGCGTTCAAAAAATAGAAAACCGTTCGGGCTGAGCCTGTCGAAGCGCCGCACAAGGCTTCGACAGGCCTGTCCTGAGGATGTCGAAGGGCTCCGCCCGAACGGTATAGGTTGTGATGAAAAGAAAGCGAATCCGTCTAAGAACCTGTTCAAAGGAAGCGCTACGGCGGCCCCTGCTCAGGGCCCAGGCGGTGCCCCACGCAAGTGCACGGCCAAAAATGCCAGCACCCGCTGCTGGTACTGAGCGGGCGCAAAGGCATGCAAATCCACATGCGCAGCGCCCTCCACCTTCCACAGCGCCTTGGGCGCCTGCGCGGCAGCAAACAGGCGTTCGGTCTCATGCCAGGGCGTGTGGCGGTCTTCGGAGCCCGAAGCGATGAGCACAGGCGCATGCCATTGCGCCAGCCGCTCCACGGGGCGCAGATCCGCAGTGTGCACACCCAGGCGCAACGGCAATTGCCACAGCAGCAACGGGGCAAGGTAACGCCCCGCAGGCCCCAGCGTGCCCACCAGCCGGTTGCCAACCGCATCGTCAATAGTAGGAAACATCGACTCCAGCACCAGCGCATCCGGCTCGGGCTGGGGCAGCGCGAGCACGGTGGAGGCCGCTCCCAGCGATGCCCCGATGACCGCAACCCGCGCACCCGGCACCTGGGCTCGCAAAAACGCCAGCGCGGCTTTCACCCCCTCGCCCTCGCGGGCGCCAAAGGTGATGTGGTCGCCACTGCTCTCGCCATGGGCTGGCAAGTCAATCAGCAGCGTGGTGTAGCCCGCAGCGGCCAGGAAGCGCGCCCGCGCCAGCATCTGGGTGCGGTCTGCGCGCACGCCGTGCAGCAGCAGCACCGCGCCCCCTTGGGGCTGCCCGGGCTTGAACCACCCCGACACAAACTGGCCCGCAGACGCGGGGATGGGGATGCGCACCGCCTGCGCCGCAAAGTCTGCAGGGGCCGCGCCAATGGCCCGGGCAGCGGGCTGGCTCAGCCATTCGCCCGCGCCCCACAGCACGCCGACCGCGCCGATCCACGCGGCCAAAGCGATGGCGGCACAACGGCGAATGTTCATGGCCCGCCCCACACAGCATCGGCGCGGCACAGCGGGCGGCACGCACCGCCCTGGCTGCGCCCAACCGCCTTGCCAATCTTCTCTTTTACTATCATTTCAATAGCTTCCAGCGCTTATTAGATAAGCGCTACAGGCCAAAATCATCAAAATCCAGCACCACACGCCACTCACGTCACCTGCCCATCCACCCCGGCAGATTCAAAGCTCGCCATCTCGCGCAGCACGGCGCAGGCCGATGGCAGCAGGGGCCAGGCCAGGGCGGCGCCCGAGCCTTCGCCCAGGCGCAGGCCCAGCTCCAGCAAAGGCTCGGCCTGCATTTGCGCCAGCATCAAGCTGTGGCCGCGCTCGCCCGAGCGATGGGCAAACACGCAGCGCTGCAGCACCGCTGGCGCAATGCGGCTGGCCACCAGCACGGCCGCGCTGGTGATGAAGCCATCGACCACGATGACGCGGCGCTCGGCGGCGGCCTGCAGCACCGCGCCGGTGAGGGTGGCCACTTCAAAGCCGCCCAGGGCGGCCAAGGCGGCCAGGGGCGTGGTGGCGGTGGCGTTCACATCCAAGGCCTGCTGCAGCACGGCGCGCTTGCGCTCGATGCCGGCAGCATCCAGCCCCGTGCCTGCGCCCACGCAATCGGCCAGCGGCAGGCCGCCCAGGCGGGCCAGCAGCAGTGATGCGACCGAGGTGTTGCCAATGCCCATTTCACCCAGCAGCAGCGCATTGCCGGGCAGGCTGCGCACCACCTCGACGCCATTCGCCAGGGCCTGCTGGCACTGGGCTTCGGTCATGGCGGGGCCCACGGATGCGTCTTGCGTGCCGGGGGCAACCTTGCGCAGCAGCAGGCGGGGCTGGCCGGGGGCGGAATCGCGCGGGGCAATGTCTTTGGCCACGCCACAGTCCACCACGGTGAGGCCCAGGCCGTGCTGGCGGGCCAGCACGCTCACGGCTGCGCCCCCGGCCAGAAAGTTCTCGACCATCTGCCAGGTCACGTCGCTGGGGAAGGCCGAGACGCCTTTGGCCGCAAAGCCGTGGTCACCCGCGCACACCAGCATCTGCGGCTGCTGCAGCACAGGCGCCTCTGTGCCCAGCACCTGGCCGATGCGCAGGGCCAGTGCTTCCAACTGGCCCAGCGAGCCCAGCGGCTTGGTCTTGTGGTCCAGCACATGCTGCAGGCGGGCCGTGAGGGCGGTGTCGTGAAGGTCGGAGATCGTGGGTAGGGTGAAGCTCGTCATGGTGTGCGGCAATGCTGTCAGTTCAAAAACAAGGGGCCGATGCTGCGCTGGGCAGCGCCCCCACGCAAGCACGGATGTCAACGAATGCGGGGATCAGTCGGGCTACGCAACGAGACCTCGCAAGAAGCCCGGGGCAAAGTGCGCCTCGGCCATGGCGGCCAGGCCGTCAAACACGGCGTCCAGCGTGGGCACGGGGGCTGCGCCCTCGCGGCCAAACAGGGCTTGCAAGGCGGCAGGGTCTTCCAGCAGGCCGTGCAGGTACAGGCCCAGCACGTTGCCCTGCGCGTTTTGCCAGCACATGCCAGGGATCACCTCGCGCGCCACGTCGCCTTTGGCGGCCATGGCAGGGTGCTGGGCCGTCTGGCCGTGGTGGATTTCGTATCCCTGCACAGCCACCCCAGCCAGCGCAGACCAAGGCCCCTGTACCGCACCAAATTGCGCCTGGGTGCGCTGCACGGTTTTGGCGATCTCAAAGGTGGTGACCAAGGGCAGCAGGCCCAGGCCGGGGGCATTGCCATCAATGCCTGCGGTGTCGATCAGCGCCTCGCCCAGCATCTGCAGGCCACCGCACACCCCCAGCACCGTGCCGCCCTGCCCTGCATGCTGGGCAATGGCCTGGTCCAGCCCCTGCGCGCGCAGCCAGGCCAGATCGGCCGCTGTGGCCTTGGAGCCGGGCAACACCACCCAGTCGGTGGGCTTCAAGCCGCCCAGGTCTGCGGGGCTGCGCGCCCACAGCAGGCGCACGCCGGGCACGTTTTTCAGGGGCTGGAACTCGTCCAGGTTGCTGATGCGCGGGTAGGCCACCACGGCCACGGTGGTGTGCACCGTGCCTGCGGCCAGGGTGCGGTCGTCAAACACGCCGTCTTCCTCGGGCAGGCCATGGCGCCAGTTCATGGGGATGGTGGCCACGGTGGGCACGCCGGTCAGGTCTTGCAGCATTTGCGGGGCCGGGGCCAGCAGGCTGGCGTCGCCGCGAAACTTGTTGAGCACAAAGCCGTGGATCAGTGCGCGCTCGTCCTCGGGCAGCAGCGCCCAGGTGCCGTACAGGTGGGCAAAGGCGCCGCCCCGGTCAATGTCGGTCACCAGCAGGCAGGCGGCACCCACATGCCGCGCCACGCGCATGTTGACGATGTCGTTGGCATGCAGGTTGATCTCGGCGGGCGAGCCAGCGCCTTCGATGACGACCACATCGTTCTCGGCCCGCAGCGCATCGAGCGCGGCCGCAATGTGCGGCCACACCAGGGCGCTGCGGCCGCGCCAGGGCAAGGCCGTGAGCTCGGCGCTCACCTGCCCCATCAGCACGACCTGGCTGTGGGTGTCGGCCTCGGGCTTGAGCAGCAGCGGGTTCATGCGCACCTCGGGCTCGGCGCGGGCAGCCAGGGCCTGGAAGTATTGGGCAGAGCCGATTTCTCCTTGCCCGGTGGCGCTGCTCACCACACGTGCGTTGTTGCTCATGTTCTGCGCCTTGAAGGGCGCGACCTTGAGGCCCAGGTTGCTGTAGTAGCGGCACAGCGCGGTGGTGAGCCAGCTTTTGCCGGCGCCGCTGGTGGTGCCCAGCACCATCACGCAGCGGGCCAGTTTGGAAGAGGTGGTGGAAGTCAAGGCAGTGGGCGGACCATGCGGTCCATGATGTGGTCGAGTGCAGCCGCTGCATCCGTGCAGCGGCCGGTGTGCACGGGCGAGGTCTGGATGATGGCGCTGCGTTTAGCGGTGAGCCAGTGAAAGCGCTGGCGGTACGGCAGGCGGGCAATGGGGCCGCAGCCTTCGTCGCCCGCACAGACGGCCACGATGGCGGACAGGTGGCGGCGCACGGCGTCGATGTCGGCGTGCGGGTCCATGGCCAGCAGGCGCGCTTCATCGAGCGCAATGGCGGCCTGCAGAAAGCCGGTGCGCTGGCACGACAGGATCACGCCCGCGTTGATGAACTCTTCGCGCTCCACACGCGGCACCACGCGCACGATGGCGTAGTCATACACCTCAGGCGCGTGCATGAATGGCCTCCTTCAACGCATTCACCCAGGTGGTGCGCCCGGCCAGGCGGGCGCAGAAGTAGTCTACATAGGCCTGGCGGTGGGTGGCGGCAGCCGTCAGCAAGCCTTCTTCATGGTCGGCGCCGGCCAGCAACAAGAACTCGCCGGGCACCTCGGCCAGGATGCTTGCCACCACCGCCGGCGTGAGGCGGGCAGCCAGCTCGGCATCCACCTGCGTGAGGAGCGTGGCCCGGGCCAGCAGCACATGGTCGGCAATGGGCGCAAAGGGTTTGGCGGGCTGCGCCACCGTTCCGTTCCACGCATGGTGAAAAGTCAGCGCGGCGCCATGGTCGATGAGCCAGGGCTGGCGGTGCCACATCAGCAGATTGGTGTTGCGCGCGGTGCGGTCCACATTGCCGACCAGCGCGTCGAACCACACGAGGCGCGAGGCAAAGTCATCCGACACCGCATCCACCGCCGGGTCAAAATTGAGCGCGCCCGAAAGATAGTCCAGCCCCACGTTCAGGCCGCCGCTGGCACGCACCAGGTCCTGGATCTCCGGGTCGGGCTCGGTCTGTGCCAAGGCTGGGTCGAGCTGGGCCAGCACGATCTCTGGCACGGGCAGGCCCAGGGCGCGGGCGATGCCGCCCGCGATCATCTCGGCCAGCAGTGCGCGCACGCCCTGCCCTGCGCCGCGAAACTTGAGCACGTAGGTGCCCAGGTCATCGCCCTCGACGATGGCGGGCATGGAGCCACCTTCGCGCAGTGGCGTGACATAGCGATTGACAGTGATGGTTCTCACAAGGCCTCCCTGGAACCGATGGAATGCGGGATGGTACGGCCCGCAGGGCCCAAGACGGCCTGCCATGCGGCCCGCAGCGCATCTTGCGCGGCGGGCGCCAGCACCCCCAGGCGCACGCAGCCCGGCAGGCCGAACGATGTGGTGTCGCGCAGCTTGATGCCGCTGGCACGCAGCATCGCCAGGTCGCTCTGCAACGTGGCAGTGTGCGGTTGCGCGCAGAAGTAGTTGGCCAAACTGCCCGGTGCCACGGCCCAGCCCAGCGCAGCGCACAGGGCCTGCTGGCGCACCTTCCACTGCCGCAAGGTGGGCAGGCAGGCTGCCACCCATTGCTGCACGGCGGGCGTGGCCCAGGCGTGAAGCAATGCCACGCCATGTGCGCCCACGGGCCAGGACGAGGCCAGGGCTTGCAGCGCCAGCACCGTGCCCTCGGCCCCCGCAGGGGCCACGGCGTAGGCGGCGCGCACGCCCGTCAGGCCCAGGGCTTTGTTGGGTGACCACAGCTGCCAGGCCGATGCGGGGAGTGCGGGGGCGGGGCCTGCAGGCTCCAGCACCAAAGGGCGGTAGGCGCAGTCCAGCACGCGCAGGCTGCCGGGAGTTTTCAGTGTCGGGTCTGCATGCCACGCGGCCAGTACGGCATCGACCGTGCCCAGCGGGCTGGCGGGTTCGCAGGCCCAGTGCAAGGTGGTGAACGCATCATGAGCATCATGAGCGCCATCCACGCCCCCTGCCCCGCGCCGCCGCACTGCCAACCCATGGGCCTGGGCGGCCTGGGCATAGTCGCCATAGCTGTGCGGGGGCAGCAGCACCTGCGCCGCGCCTTGCAGCCGCGCCCAGGTGGTGATGCGGTGAATGAATTCAGACGCGCTGCCCGCCACCACGATGCGCCCAGGTGCCACGCCGTGCAGCGCCGCCAGCGCGGCGCGCAGCGCGGTGTAGGCCGGGTCGGGGTAGCGGGTGGGGTCGGCCTGCTGCACACAAGCCAGCGCCTCAGGGCATGGGCCGCAAGCGTTGCTGTTGGTTGAAAAATCGTGCGTGGGCACGCCCAGCGCATCCGGGCCGCCATGCACGCCCACCGGGTGGTGGGGGCCATCGGCTGCGTTGTCGCCCGGCAGGGGCTGCGGGATTGGCAAGGGTTGCTGCATGCTTCAGCCCCCGGCAATTGCTATAAAAAAAAGAGCTGCTACCGCTGTTGGAACAAGCGCTAGAACCACTTTTTGTGCATAACCCGCAGCCCGGTGTGTGTCCAGCGGGCCGGGCTCGTGCCCGTCAGGGTGCAAGGTGTACACGCCGGGCTTGGCCAGCCGCACGCCCAGCGCCAGGGCCATGGCGGCCATGGGCCAGCCGCTGTTGGGCGATGGGGTTTTGCGGGCCTCTTGCGCCAGCAGGCGGGCGGGCAGGCCGCCGTGCAGCGCAGCCAGCAGCAGTGCAGTGATGCGCGCGGGCAGCCACGACAGCACATCGTCGGCCCGCGCGGCCCACTTGCCCGCCCATTGCCAGTAGCGGGCGCCCCGGCTGCCGGGGTAGCCCCACATGGCATCGGCCGTGTTGGCAAAGCGGTAGATGGCCGCGCCCGGCAGGCCCAGCAGCACAAACCAGAACACCGGCGCCACCACCGAATCGTTGAGGTTTTCGGCCAGCGATTCGATGGCCGATTCGCGCACCTCGCTGGGCGTGAGCTGGCTCACGTCGCGGCTGACCAGGCGGGCCAGTTGCTCACGCCCCTCGGGCAGCGAGCGGGCCAGTGCCCGCTCTACCGCCATGACTTCATCGCGCAGCATGCGCCACGCCAGCAGCGGCTTGAGCAGCACGGCCAGCACCGGCGCAGCCAGCCACCAAGGGCCTTGCTGCAAGTGGCTTTGCAGCCACCAGGCCAGCGCCCCTGCCCCGCCCGCCCCCACGCACCAGGCCAGCGCGCCCAGCCAGAAGGAGCGGCGCTTTTGCACATGGGGCGGTGGGTCTGCCGTGGTCAGCGGGGCGACGCGGCGCCCGGCCCAGCCCAGGTAGCGCCCCATCCACACCACGGGGTGCAGGGGCAAGGGTGGCTCGCCAAAGCGCCAGTCCAGCAGCAGCGCCAGCCCCAGGGCCAGCGCGCTGACGAGCGCCCACTCCGTCTCCGGCACACCGGCCCCGCCCAATAAGCTGTGCCAGGTGTGCACCAGGCTATCGGGCGCGCCTGCGGACGCACTCACACCGGCCTCGCTCATGCGTGTGGCCCCTGGGTGCCGCCGTGGGCTGCACCCGCATCGGTGTTCATGCGCCAGGCGGTGCGCGCGCAGGCCCCCACCGTGGCGCCCACCACCCAGAACACACCCGCCACGCCGATGACGGCCCCGGCCGTGCCAAACAGCATGGGCATGAGCACGCTGGAGGCGTTGATGGCCATGAGCCGCAGGCCCAGGGCCTCGCCATGGCGGTGCTCGGGCGTGATCTGGTGCAGCAGGCTCATCACCATGGGCTGCACCGACCCGAGGGTGAAGCCCAGCAGCACCGAGCACACACCCATGGCCAGGGCCGACGCCAGCAGCGGGTACACCCCAAACAGCACCGCCGTGATCACCATGGCACCGGCCACCACGGCATGCTCGCGCACATGCTTGGCCACCAGCGGCAGCAGCAGCCGCACCACGGCCGCAGCCACGGCAAATGCGCCCAGGATGGAGCCGATGACCGAGGCAGACAGCCCCCGCTCGTGCCCGATGAGTGGCACGACGAAGGTGTGCACGTCCCAGCACGACGAAAGCACCCAGTTCACGATGATGAGGCGGCGAAAGGCGGGTTCGTTGAGCAGATCCCACGAGCCCCGGGGCGGCCCCCCTCAGCGGCGATCACGGGCGGCAGCTCTTCGGTGTGGCGCACCCAGAACCAGGTGGCAAGCGGCAACAGGGCCAGCAGCGCAAATGCGGCGCGGTAGCCCTCGGTGCTGCCCGCAGCACTGCCTGCGTGGTCAATCATCAGCCCCGCAAAAAACGGCCCGATGAAGTTGGACACCGCAGGCCCGATGGCCAGCCAGCTGAACACCTGGCGCAGCTGGGTGGTGTCGTGCGCGGCACGGCCCACATGGCGTTGCAGCGCAATGATGGCCAGGCCCGTGGCCCCGCCCGTGAGCAGGGCCGAAAAGCACATCACCGCAAACACCGGGTAGACCAGCGACGCCCCGGCCCCCACACAGGCCATGGCCACCGCAATGCCCACAGGGCGCTTGAGGCCGTGCCGGTCAGCGTAGCGCCCTGCGGGCAGCGCCAGAAACACCTGGGTGAGAGCAAACAGCGCCAGCAGCACCCCCACGGCGGCGGCGCTGTAGCCCTCGCGCAGGGCCAGCAGCGGCGTGGCCATGCGCATGCCCGTCATGCAGGCGTGCAAAAAGATTTGCCCGGCAATCAACCGGGCCAGCGCCATGTTCATGGGGTGTCGTCCTCCAGGCCCAGCAGCGATGCATTGGCGCCGGGCAAGGCGCCATTCCCCCCGCCGGGCGCGGCGGCATCGTCCTCTGGCGCAGGCAGGTCCTGCACATCGCGCAGCTTGCGCTGGATGGCACGGGTGCGCACACCTACCTCGTCAAACTTCTTGGCGGCGGCGTCAATGGACTTTTTGGTGGCCTCGACCACGTCGCCAAACTTGGCGAACTCGGTCTTGACCATGCCCAACAGGCTCCAGACCTCGGACGAGCGCTTTTCAATCGCCAGCGTCTTGAAGCCCATCTGCAGGCTGTTGAGCATGGCGGCCAAGTTGGCCGGGCCGGTGATCATCACGCGGCACTCGTTCTGCACCGCTTCGACCAGGCCGGGGCGGCGCATCACCTCAGCAAACAGGCCTTCGGTGGGCAGGTACAGCACGGCAAAGTCGGTGGTGTGCGGGGGCGAGACGTATTTGGTGAAGATCTTCTTGGCTTCGAGCTTGATGGACGTTTCAAACGCATTGCCTGCGGACAGGATGGCGGCCTTGTCGGCCGCGTCCTGCGCGTCCATCAGGCGCTGGTATTGCTCCACCGGGTATTTGGAGTCGATGGGCAGCCACACCGGGTGCTCGTCGCTCTTGCCCGGCAGGCGGATGGCAAATTCCACCAGCTCGTCGCTGCCCGGCACGGTCTTGACGTTGCGGGCGAACTGCTCGGGTGTCAGCACGTTGTCGATGATGGCGCCCAGCTGCATTTCGCCCCAGGTGCCGCGCGACTTCACGTTGGTCATCACACGCTTCAAGTCGCCCACGCTGCCCGCCAGGGTCTGCATCTCGCCCAGGCCCTTGTGCACTTGCTCGAGCCGGTCGCTCACCAGCTTGAAGGATTCGCCCAGGCGCTGCTCCAGCGTGGCGTGGAGCTTTTCATCCACCGTGCGGCGCATTTCTTCGAGCTTGGTGGCGTTGTCGGCCTGGATGGCGGCCAGGCGCTCGTTGAGCGCGGTGCGCAGTTGCTCGGCGTTGTGCTGGCTGCCCTGCACCAGCCCGGTGAGCTGCTGCGACACGGCATCTTGCAGCACCGCAAACTGGTTCTTGATCTGAAAGCTGTTGGCTTCGAGCTGGTCTTTGAGGGCCTGCGACATCACCCCCAGCTGCGACTGGGTGTCGCTCTTGAGCGCATCGAGCGTGAGGCGCGTGGCCGCGTCCAGGGCCATGAGGCGCTGCTCCAGCCGCGCTTCAAACACGCCAAAGGCGGCCAGCAGTTCGGCACGGCCGTTGCGCGATTCAGCCACCGCTTGCGTCAAACGCTCATCGACCGCGTGGCGCAGCCCCTCCAGCGTGGTCTGCGTGGTTTGCGTAAAGCCGCGCAGCTGCTGGCCCATGCCGTCCAGCGCCCCATCGTTCTTGGCCACGGCCAGTTGGGTGGCCTGGGTGGTGCGCTCCAGCGTCTGCAGGCGGGCCAGCCATTCGGGCGGCAAATCCACACGGGGGCGGCGCAGCGCCAGCAGCGCGAGCGCGATGAACACCAGGGCCAGTGCGGCCAGCAGAACGAGGGTATCGGTAGTCAAGGCAGGTTTACTATTATTTTGATAGCTGCTAGCGCTTATCCATAAAGCGCTGGCGGCCTATTTCGCTTGAAGGAGCGGTGTTACTGCGCCCGCAGGCCGGTCACGGGCTGGTTCACCGGGGTGAGAGGGCCACGCCCGCCTAAAAAGGCGATCAGGTTGTCTGCCGCCAGATTGGCCATGGCACGGCGCGTGGGCACCGTGGCGCTGGCGATGTGGGGCGTGAGCACCACGTTGGGCACGGTCAGCAAGTCCGGGTGCACGCTGGGCTCGCCCTCAAACACATCCAGGCCCGCTGCGGCTATGCGGCCTTCGCGCAGGGCCACAGCCAGCGCCGCGTCGTCCACAATGCCGCCGCGCGCAATGTTGATGAGCGTGGCGGTGGGTTTCATCAGCGCCAGTTCGGCAGCGCCGATGGTGTGGTGCGATGCCGCGCTGTACGGCACCACCAGCACCACATGGTCGGCTGTGCGCAGCAGCTCTTCCTTGCCCACGTAGGTGGCCTTGCATTCGGCCTCCAGCTCGGCGGGCAGCCGCGAGCGGTTGTGGTAGACCACCTTCATGCCAAAGCCGTGCGCGCCGCGCTTGGCAATGCCCTGCCCGATGCGGCCCATGCCGATGATGCCCAACGTGCTGCCGTGGATGTCGCTGCCCGCAAACATGTCGTAGCTCCACTTGGTCCACTTCCCGGCGCGCAGGTAATGCTCGCTCTCGGTCATGCGGCGGGCGGTGGCCATCAGCAAGGCAAAGCCAAAGTCGGCCGTGGTTTCGGTCAGCACATCGGGCGTGTTGGTGCCCTGCACGCCCGCGGCGGTCATGGCGTCCACGTCAAAGTTGTTGTAGCCCACGGCCATGTTGGCGCAGATTTTGAGGCGCGGCGCGGCGGCCAGCAGCGCGGCATCCACGCGCTGGCTGCCCGTGGTCAGCACGCCGTCCTTGTCGGCCAGGCGCTCGGCCAGCTCTTGCTGCGTCCAGATCACGTCATCTGGGTTGTCCTGAACGTCGAAATGCGCGCGCAGGCGGTCCACGATGTCGGGGAAGATCGCACGGGCGACCAGGATGCGGGGTTTGCTCATAAATCTTCAGTCTCCAAACTACTCGCAAGGCGCGTCGGCCTATGAAACTGGCGTGGCCCAAGCCAGTGGCCGCCGAGCAAAGGCCGCCCTGCAGCGAGGGCGGCGTCCCCCTTCCCGCAGAGCGCAGCGGTGCGAGAGAAGGGGGAAGCGGCGCAGCCGCTCAGGGGGATGTTCACTACTTGAACCAGATGAAAGTCATGACGATAAAGAGCGGCACCAGAATGCCGCCCGACCACAGCATGTAGCCAAAGAAGCTGGGCATCTTCACGCCCCGGTCTTCGGCAATAGCCTTGACCATCATGTTGGGGGCGTTGCCGATGTAGCTGTTGGCGCCCATGAAGACCGAGCCCGCCGAAATGGCCGCCAGTGTGGGGGCCAGGGTGGTCATCAGCACGGCAGGGTCGCCCCCCGCTGTGTTGAAAAACACGAGGTAGGTGGGCGCGTTGTCGAGGAAGGAGCTGAGCGCGCCAGAGGCCCAGAAGTACATCGCCGGATCGGGCGTGCCATCGGGCCGCGTCACCGCGGCCACCACGGCGCCAAACGGGCCGTTGACACCGGCCTTGAGCATGGCGATGACGGGGATGATGGTGAGGAAGATGCCTGCGAACAGCTTGGCCACCTCTTGCATGGGGCCCCAGCTGAACTGGTTGTCCTCATGCACCTGCTTGGGTGTGAGCCACAGCGATACCAGGGTCACGGCGATGAGGCCCACATCGCGCACGATGCCGGGCAAGCCCACGTCAGCCCCGGCGATGGTGAACGACACGGAGGACTTCCACAGCCCGCTCATCAGCACCAGTGCTACCACCACGCCCAGCAGGGCGAAGTTGGCCTTGCCGTCAAAGCCAATGGCCTGGGTGTCAGGGGTCGGATCGACCTTGAGCACTTCTTCGCGGCGGTGGTAGTACCAGGAGTCCATCGCAAAGAAGAGGGCCAGCAGCGCGCCGACCAGAAACAGGGTCTCAGGGAAGATGTGGCCCACGGTCCAGAAAAAGTCCACGCCCTTCAAGAAGCCCAGGAACAGCGGCGGGTCGCCCAGCGGGGTGAGCGAGCCCCCGGCGTTGGAGACGATGAAGATAAAGAACACCACCACATGCGCCGTGTGCTTGCGGTTGTCGTTGGCGCGGATCAGCGGGCGGATCATGAGCATGGACGCGCCCGTAGTGCCCATGACGCTGGCCAGCACCGCACCAATGGCCAGAATGGCGGTGTTGAGCGCCGGGCTGCCGTGCAGGTTGCCCCGGATGTAGATGCCCCCCGCCACGGTGAACAGCGCGGTGAGCAGGATGACGAAGGGAATGTATTCGGCCACCAGCGCGTGCACAAAACTCGCGCCCGCTGCGCCAGGGCCAAAGGCCACCGCAAACGGCAGCAAGAACGCCAGCGCCCAGCCCGCCGCCACCTTGCCAAAGTGGTGGTGCCAGAAGATGGGGGCCAGCAAGGGCATGAGCGCAATCGACAGCAGCAGGCCCGCAAACGGCACGCCCCACAAGGCAGACAGTGCACTGCCATCGAGTTCGGCGGCCTGGCCCAGGCTGGGCAACAGGGCTGCGGCCGCCGCCATCCACGGGGCCGCTCGGCGAGAAAGGGTCATTGTTCTTGTCTCCATCATTGCGGTTCTTTTTGAAAAACAGACGGGTGCGGTGGTGGGCTCAGTCAATGCATTCACAGCGCTGATTGCACAGGCTGTGGCGCGGGGATTTCAAACACCTGCCGCAGGTAGGCCAGGTAGGCCTCGTCGTCGCACATGCCCTTGCCGGGCGTGTCCGACAGTTTGGCCACGGGCTGGCCGTTGCAGCGGGTCATCTTGATGACGACCTGCAGCGGCTCGTGCGCGGGCGCGTCGCCCAGGTCGTTGGTGAGGTTGGTGCCAATGCCAAAGGCCAGCTGGCAGCGCCCCCGGAACTGCTGGTACAGCTCGATGGTGCGCGGAATGGTGAGGCCGTCGCTGAAGATCAGGGTTTTGGTCAATGGGTCGACGCGGTTCTTGCGGTAATGCTCGAGCAGGCGCTCGCCCCAGGCAAAGGGGTCGCCGCTGTCGTGCCGCGCACCGTCAAACAGTTTGCAAAAGTACAGGTCAAAGTCGCGCAGGAAGGCGCTCATGCCGTACACATCCGACAGCGCAATGCCCAGGTCGCCCCGGTATTCCTTGGCCCACATTTCAAAGCCAAACACCTGGCTGTCGCGCAGGCGCGGGCCCAGGGCCTGGCAGGCCTGCAGGTACTCGTGTGCCATGGTGCCCAGTGGGGTCAGGCCCAGCTTCATGGCAAACAGCACGTTGCTGGTGCCTGCAAACTGGCCCGGCCCCGTGGGTGCGCCGGGGCGGCGGTCGCCCGTGCCCAGGCGGGCCACCAGCACGCGCAGCACTTCTTCGTGCCAGGCGCGGCTAAAGCGCCGGCGCGTGCCGTAGTCGGCAATCTTGAGGTCACCCAGCCCATCGGCCTGCAGCGCTGCGATCTTGGCGTCCAGGCGGCGGCGGCCTTCGGGAAAGTCAGGCACCTTTTGCGTGTTGCGAAAGTACACCTCGTTGACGATGGCCAGCACCGGGATCTCAAACAAGATGGTGTGCAGCCAGGGGCCGCGGATGGTGATCTCGATCTCGCCCATGGGCAGGGGCGTGATGGTGATGTACTTCTCGTTCAGGCGGAACAGCCCGAGAAAATCAACAAAATCGCTCTTGATGAAACGCATCGACCGCAGGTAGGCCAGCTCGGCATCCTGAAACTGAAGGCCGCACAGCGAGCGGATTTCGTCGCGGATCTCGTTGGCAAAGGGCGCCAGTTGCACGCCGGGGTTGCGGCACTTGAAGCGGTATTCGACCTGGGCACTGGGAAACTGGTGCAGCACCACCTGCATCATGGTGAACTTGTACAGGTCGGTGTCGAGCAAGCTGGTGATGATCATGGACTGGGCGATGCCCTCGCAAAAGACCGGGAAGGCCCGGGGGAGGCCATAGGGTCAGGGATCTGGTTTCACAACACGCCGTGCGCGCCAAGGGCTGCCAACACCCCGCAAAGCGGCCCGGGCCGGGGGCCCTGCCGCAGACGATGCAGGCAGTGCGACACGGCGGAACCAAGGTGCCAGGGGGGTGGTTTGAACGCTCTCGGGAGCAAGGCGCCAAAGTGTAGCCCTTGCAGGGTGCCCAGCGCTGCAGCAGGGCCACGGCCTGCGGGGGCCACCCCCGCGCTGGGATTGAAGAAAAATCAGCCTCTAGCGCCTACCAATAAAGCGCGAGCAGCTATATTTTTAATAGCAAACCAAGCGCACGCACATCGCACGGAGATCACACTTCAATCGCGATGGGGCACCAGCTTTTCCAGCACGGCGCGCAGTGGGGCCGGCACAGGCACGGGGCGGCGGGTTTCGCGGTCGACGTAGACATGCACAAAGTGGCCTGCGGCGGCGGTCAGGGGCTCGCCCTGGGCGAACAACCCCACCTCGTAGCGCACGCTGGAGCCGCCCAGCCGCGCCACCCGGATGCCCGCCTCCACCGTCTGCGGAAAGGCCAGGGGCGCAAAGTAGTTGCACTGGGTCTCGATGACCAGCCCGATGGTGGTGCCCGCGTGGATGTCGAGCACGCCCTGCTCGATCAGGTGCGCGTTCACCGCCGTGTCGAACCAGCTGTAGTAAACGACGTTGTTCACGTGGCCATACACATCGTTGTCGGCCCAGCGGGTGCTGATGGAGCGAAACGCCTGGTACGCACGGCGGGGCTGCGGCGCGGGGCGGGCGGGTGTCTGCACTGTGGGTGCAGCGGCTGCGGTGGGTGCGGTGGGTGCGGAGGTGGGCGTGCTCATGCCGCCGCATTTTGCCAGCGGGCGTAATACTGCAACGCCACCTGCCAGGTGTTGAGCTGGGCCTGCACGGTGCTGGCAATGTCGCGCCCATAACCCCCGGCCATGGAAAAAGCCAGCGGCACGCGGCGCTGCCAGGCCCAGTCGAACACGCGGTGGTCGCGGGCCTGTAGCCCGTCGTAGCTCAGCGCCAGGCGGCCCAACCGGTCGCCCTCATGCGGATCAGCCCCCGCCAGGTACAACACCAGGTCGGGGCGAAAGCGCTGCGCCAGCACGTCCAGCGCTTGGTCCAGTGCCTGCAAATAGTCCGCGTCGCCGCAACCGTCGGGCAGCGGCACATCCAGGTCGCTGGCCTCTTTGCGGAACGGAAAGTTGCGCTCGCCGTGCAGCGACAGGGTGAACACGCTGGCATCGCCTTGAAAGATGTGGGCCGTGCCGTTGCCCTGGTGCACGTCCAGATCAATCACGGCCACCTGCAGGGACTTGAGGGGTTCAAGGCCAGCCTCCGGGGAGGTGTCTTGAGCCATCGGGTGCTGGCTTTGCATGAGGCGTGCGGCAACGGCCACATCGTTGAAAACACAAAAGCCACTGCCCTTGTCGGCATAGGCGTGGTGCGTGCCACCTGCCAGGTTGCCTGCAATCCCGTCGCGCAGCGCTGCGCGGCAAGCCCCCAGCGTGGCCCCCACGGAGCGGCGCGCCCGCTCGGCCATGGCCTCGCTCCAGGGAAAGCCGATCTCCCGCTGCTCGGCGGGTGTGAGCGTGCCTGTGGCCACCGCCTGCACGTAGGCGGGTGCGTGGGCCAGCACCAGCTCGGCATCCGTCGCAGTGGGGGCCACATGCAAGGCCACGCCGGGCAGCTCCTGCGCAATGCGGTCGCGCAGCATGCGGTACTTGGCCATGGGAAAGCGGTGCCCCTCGGGCAAAGGCAAAACGAACTGGTCGGCGTAATAGGCGTGCATGACGCCATTGTGGCAAGCCACCCCATTCCTGGAGCCTTGCCTCTAATTTGCTGCACTGCAACAAAAAACACTTGCAATAGCCGAGCAGCGGCCTAAAATTCAACCCATGCTGCACTGCAACATGATTCATCCGAATCACAACGTCAGAGCAGATGTCTGTAAGTACCCGGCCACCTTCGGCCCCCTTTTTTAGGAGATATGACATGACGTTGACCGCAGAACAAATCCTGGCCTCCCACAAAGCCAACATCGAAACCCTGTTTGGCCTGACCACCAAAGCCTTTGAAGGCGTGGAAAAGCTGGTCGAGCTGAACGTGACTGCCTCGCGCGCTGCCCTGTCGGAAGCCGCAACCCACACCCAAGCCGTGCTGGGCGTGAAGGACGCGCAAGAGCTGCTGGCCCTGCAGGCTGGCCTGTTCCAACCCCTGGCAGAAAAGACCGCTGCCTACAGCCGCCACCTGTACGACATCGCCTCGGGCACCGGCGCTGAATTTGGCAAGGCTTTCGAAAGCCAAGCCACCGACGCACAGAAGGCCTTCACCAACTTGGTGGACAGCGCTGCAAAGAACGCCCCTGCTGGCTCTGAAACCGCTGTGGCCGTGATGAAGAGCGCTGTGTCTGCCGCCAACAATGCTTTTGAATCGGTGCAAAAGGCCGTGAAGCAAGCCAGCGACGTGGCCGAAGCCAACTTCAACGCTGTGGCCAACACTGCCGCCACCGCTGCCAAGACGGCCGCCCCACGCAAGCGCTAAGCGCTGCGCACACACCGGTTACAAGGAACGCTGTTCCTGACTCCAGTTGTCTCCTTGGATCCTCTCGAAACCTGGGTTTCAGGGATCCATTTCAAGCCCGGCACCTGCCGGGCTTTTTTTTGCCTATTGGCCTCAACTGATAGATACCTCGTCGTTGCCCTGGCTTTGCGGACTAGCCATCCGCAGCGCCGCCTGGCACGATCACCCACACACAGGTGCCCCCACCCTGGCGCGGCAGAAAGCTGAACTGCCCCCCAGCCAGTTCCGCCCGCCTGCGCATGCCTGCAATGCCTGATCCGGCGTGCACCTGGGCGCCGTCATGTTGTGTATCCATGCCAATGCCGTTATCGCTGACCTCGGCATACCAAGAGCCCGACGCAGCAAGGTAGTGCACGCTGACAGCCACTTCGGTAGCCCTGGCATGCTGCAGCACATTGCTCAATGCCTCCTGGACAATTGCCACCAAGTGGGTAGCACAGTGCCCATGCAACTGCATGGCTCCATCAAAGACTTGCACGTCCCAGGTCATCTGGATGTCGCGGCGCTCCAGCACGGGCTGCATGCGGTGGCGCAGCCGTGCCAGGCGCTCGGTCACCGACTCGCCCTCCCCGCCCATGGAGTCCACGATCAGGCGCAGATCGAGCATGCAGCGCTCCAGAACATTGAGCACCTCGCTGTCGCTGGAAGGTTTGGAGTCAAGAAGCGCCATGGCACACACAAGCTGAGAGCCCAGGCTGTCGTGCAGGTCACGGGCAATGCGCCGCCGTTCAGCATGCAGTTCCGGGCTCGGTCGTGGACTCAGGCGGGGTCGCCACTGTAAGGCCCTGGGCAGCTGAATGAGCAGCAGCCCCCCCAATGCCAAGCAGACGAGCAGCGTCACACCTCGCAGCCAAAGTTGCACACCACCACCGATACCCCCAAGCCAGCCAAACGCCAGCACCGTCAACACCAACTGCAGCAACCAAAAGGAAATACAGGTGATCGCAAACCAGGCAGGACGGGTGCGAAACATAGCGCGGGCAGCAAGCCTTCGGTGATGGCAACCCTGGCTAGAACAATCCCCTCAAGGAGGCGAATCGCACGGCTTGTGCACGGGTCCTGACCTGTAGCTTGCGGTAGATGTTCCGCAGATGGGTGTTGACCGTCATGCTGCTGATGAACAGGCGCGACCCGACTTCCACGCTGGTGTACCCGCTGGCGACCAGGCGCAAAATCTCTTTCTCGCGGGCGGAAAGGCGGTCAGCATCATCGGGCTGGCGCCGCTTAGATTCTGCTGCGTTAGTACGGTCAAACCGCTGTAGCAAGCGCCGCGCTAAGTTGGGGGTGATAGACGCGCCACCATTGGCAACTTGCAGCACGGATTGCGCATAGTTGCCAAACCAGGAATTCTTGCCCACAAAGCCCGCAGCCCCCAGCTCAAAGGCTCGCATCACCTGCTCGTCGTTTTCCATCACGGAAATGACGACCGCCTGTGCCGAGGGGCGAAAAGACCTGAAAAACTCCAGCAGCTCAAAGGCCTCGCCATCGCCCAAGTTCAGGTCTACCAGCAGCACATCAAACTCATGCTGCTTGATGGCCTTGCGCCCCTCCCTGACGCTGGCGGCCTGGCCTACCAGCAAAGTGCGCGGATCTGACATCAACTCCTGCGCAATCACCATCCGAATGTGCGCATCGTCATCCACGAGCAGCACCCTGATGGGGCTGGACTCTTGACCGACCAGGAAAGCGGGCCACACCGATGGTGGATTGGAGTAGGTGGAAAACTGGCCTGAAGGCACAGAGGGATGCACGCTTGGCGCAGCTGAAGATTCGACTTGCCCATGATTGCTCACGATAAACACTCCTAGGGAACTTGAATTGCATTGAAAGCCGCGCAGAACCCTGGATGCTGCAGTGAGAGGCAAAGCCACCGTGCAGCCGGCTTAGATGAAGGCAGTCGGCAACCACACCGCTGGTGCTTCGTGCGGTCACTGCGCATCCTTACGTTTGCGCACAGGTTTTGAGCTGACTGCATCGTGACCGCAGCGTGCTCTCCACTCCGTTCGGTAGCGAACACAATGCAACAAAATTTCCTCACGTTGTTTGAAATCGTCAAATGATTGCAAATTTCACAAACAGTTACTACCTAGGTTTTCACCCGCGATCAAGCTAGGGCGGCGATTCATCCTCGCAACCCACAAGGCTTCCAAGCGTTTTGCGTGGAAGAGCGCTCCACCGTATGGGGTAGCCAGTCCCCCGTATTTGTATTGGAGAGGGGCGCGCAGACACTGACCCCAGACAGCGAGGAAACGCAGCCACCTCCCCGGAGAGGCCAGCCGACCTGAACTGTCCAAGCCACTGCACCGCAGATTCGCTGCGGTGCAGACAGTGTCGACAACCATCATCGAAGGATCTGTCATGAAAACCCTTGCTTTCATTGCTTTGAGCGCCATTGCCTCCACTGCCATGGCCACAGGCCCCGTGTCTTCCAGTCCCGATATTTCGATCACTGGCACTTCGGTGCAATTCGCTTCGCTGGCCAATGTGTCTGCCAGCAATAACTCCACAGGCTCCAAGAGCGAGGCGTTCCAAAACCTGGCCTCCAACACAGGCAATGTCACTGTGGGCGGCAACTCCATCCAAGGGGTGCTGGGGGTTGGCGGCAGTGTGACCAACACCGCCAGCGGCAGCGACGCTTATGCCAGCCAGAACCTGTCCTCCAACGTTGGCGAAGTGACCATTTCGGGCAACTCGCTCCAGTTCACCGCTCTGACTGGTGCCACCATCGCCAACCTGTCCAGCGGCAGCAACAGCAAAGCGGTGCAAAACATCGCTACCAACAACGCCTGCTTCACCTGCCAGCCCACCAAGACCAGCAACTGGCCTAACTAAGGCCCCTGGCCACTGTGCTGCCTGACGGCGGCCATCACCACCTGAAGGCCTGCGGAAACAGTGCGGGGTCGCCCGTACCGTTTGCGCAGGCCGATGACTCAGATCGCACACCCTTGAAGGCTGCTCCTTCATTCAAATCTGGAGGTGTTCCATGGGCACTCGCTACACCTGGCCCAGGCTCGCAGCCTGGAGTCTTTGTCTCAATCTCTGCGGTGTCGCCTGGGCACAGGCGCCTGGCGAAGACCCGGTCATCTTGACCAAAAAGCTCACCGTGCAAATGCAGCCTACCGGCGCTGCCACGCCCTCCTCCAACCTGGATGGCAACACCAGCATGCCCGCATGGCTGCGCGCCCGCATCGCACGCTATGAGGCCAAGGCGTTTTCGGAAGACACCTCTGGTGTGCTGACCAACAACGACGTGGTCACAACGGCCAATGCACAGGGCATGCAAAAAACCTGCGTGCAGGAGGTGGGTAGCAATACGGTTTCCAGCGGTACAGCCAACACCGCCAGGTACGGCACCACGGCCGCCCCGCAAGTGGTGGTGCTGCGCGGCGATCTGGTCAACATCTGCAAGTAGCCAGGCAGCCCATTGGGCGCGGCGCCCGAGGTAGGAGCACACACATGCCATCCCCCCACCTGGCCCCGGCCGGGCCCTTGCACCGCCCTTTGCGTTGGGGCATCTTGGTGGCTATCTTTGGCAGCCTGTGGCTGAGTGGCTGCACCATCCCTATGGACCCCAGGAAGGATCAGCCCTTTCAGGAGCGCGCCTCCATCACCGACCGCCCCGCCACCCGCCCCACCCGCTCAATCTCCAGCTTCTCTGATTCGCTGGTGTGCATGGACCACATGCTGCGCGACGCCCAGCAGCCCACCACGCTCATCACCAGCAAACAGATTCCGGATTACTCTGGCCGCGTGGCAGTGGCCAGCAAAGACATGGTGATCACGGCACTGTCGCAAATGTCGCGCTTGAGCAATGCCTTCCGGTTTGTGGACTATGAGGTGGACATTGCACGGCAAGACACGGTGCAGAACCTGACCACCATCTTGCTGAACAACAACCAGATCCAGCTGCAAAGGCCAGCGTTGTATATCTCTGGCGCCGTATCGTTTGCGGACCAAAACGTCATCAACAACCGCTTTGACACGGGGCTGTCTGGCCCCCGCGTGGATCTGGGCTACAGCCAAAGCCGCAACGCCACCATCATCGGGCTGGAAATGCACCTGGGCGACTTCCGCACCCGCACGCTGATACCCGGACTGGACTCGGCCAACGAGGTCATTGTGGGCAGTGGCGGCCAAGGTGTGGACCTAGCGGGCCGTATTGGCACCTATGGGGTGCAATTCAATGTCGGGCGCGATTACACCCAAGGCGCTGGCAGCGCCATGCGGACGCTGGTCGATTTGGCCACGATTGAGCTGGTCGGCAAATGGGCACGCGTGCCCTATTGGCAATGCCTTACTTTGGAGCAAAACCACCCCGACTTTCAGCGGCAGTTGCGCGACTGGTATGACGAGGGCTCAGCCTCGGTGCGCATCCAGCTGGTTGCGCGCTCATTGACCAGCCGCGGGTACCTCGCAGCAGGTGCCAGTTCAGCCAGCCCGTCCAGCAGCAGTTCGCTGGCAGAACCCAACCCCCAGCTTCGGGCCGCATTGGCACGCTTTCAGGCCGACAACGGGATGGTGGTGACCGGCGTGGTGGACTTCCCGACCTACGAACGGGCTTTGCGTCACTTTGTGGACTTGGCTGCGGACGGCACATTGGCGCGCATCGGTTGGAGTTCTACCCATGCCGAGCCGGTGCAGCCCAAGCCAGAGGCCGCAGACCAGCCCACAAAGCCCGTGGTGACCAGTGCGCTGATGTATGGGGCGCCCGCCGCCGAGCGCACCTTGAACATGCAAATTGAGAACGTGCTGCTGGACCGCACAGCCTTTGAAGTCGGCGAACAGATATTCTTGTCTGCCACAGTGTCACGCGCATCTTTTCTGCAGTGTTATCTGGCCGATGCCACCGGCACCGTCATGCGTTTGTTGCCCAACCAAGCCAATACGGTGGGCTGGGTGTCTGCCAACCAGGCTGTCCGCATCCCGGACTGGATGAGCCCCAACCCGGGGTTTGTGATGGACGCTGCCAGCCCGGGCCGCGAGGGAGTTGCCTGCTTTGCCACAGACGAAGACAGCACCGCCAAGCTGCCCGACGATTTGCGCGGCCCGGCCCTGAAGGCCATCCAGGGGATCCGCACGTTGGAGAAGATCAACGAAGCCTTTGCCAAGGCATGGGGCAGCACCGGCTACACCGGCAACGCGGTGTACTGGAATGTGGTGCCCCGGCGAACCCCTACCGCCGCCTCTGCAGCACCAGCTCCCCGCAAATAAGACCGTTGCGGCAGCTCCATGTCCAAGCCACATCGCCTGTCATTGGCCTCACCCACCAAGCTGCTGTGGATAGCGACACTTGGACTGGGTTTGTGCTTCCCCATTGTGGCCCTAGCTGCAGCCAGGGGCTTTTCCGAATCTGCGGACCAAGGCTTGGACCCTGAAACGCTCCATGCGCCTTCACCATCTGCGGCTACAAATAGCCCCCTCCGCACTGAACAAGCAGTGCAGGCGCTGCGCGCAGCAGCGCTGGGCAGCGGGCCTGCGCCCGCTGCATCAAAGCGCCCATCCACAAACTCGTCCCCCAAGCCAACCACGAGCCCAGCCGAAGCCGCTTGGCTGCTGGGCCTGCTAAGCCTGCATGGTGTGGGCACGCCCACAGACACAGCCCAGGCACAACATTGGTTTGAACAAGCCCAAGCACTGCGACACCCTCTGGCACCCGTAGGTTTGGCATGGTGTCAAATCATGGGGTGCCTGAGCCCCCGAATCCTGCAGCAGCCATCCCCTGGATCCAGCAGTTGACCAAAGGCACGCCAGGTCTGGCCAAATATCTCGAATGGCTGGTCAGCCAGGCGATCGCTCCCATACCATCGCCCACGTCAGAACCAGCCCAAGCCCCACACCCACTTTTGCTGGCTGCGGCCAATGCAGGCAATGCCCAGGCGACGAATGAACTAGGGCTGGAATACCTGGCGACCGGCCAGCTCGAAAAAGCACTCGCGCAATTCCAGTCCGCAGCCACCAGGTCTGCCGCCGCAGCAGCCAATGCCCATCTGCTGCGCAAGCGCATTCAGCCAAGCCCATCCAAGCAGCCCCACCAACCCATCCGCAACAACGCACAGGCGTGGTATACCGAAGCGCAACGCTACCACCGTGGTGACGGTGTGCCAGCCAACTACGCAGAGGCAGTGCGCCTGTACCAAATTGCAGCCAGCAGCGGCGATGAGAAGGCTCGCAGAATGCTGGAGTTGATCTTCTCGCGCCCCACGCCCAGTGGGACCGTGGACTTGGCATGGATGCAGCAGCTTGCGGCACTGAACCCCGACTCCAACGGTTCCACGCAAAATGCCACGACCCCGCTGTCTCCCCACACATGGCAAAGAGATCCAAGCCCCCTGTATGGACTGATCCCAGCGCAGTGGCTTGCCATGAGGGCCACATCCACGCCCTGATGAATTGACGGGGGCTGCAATGATCGCGTCGGCGACGACGCCAAACCCTTGTGACGACTGAATCAAAGACCACACCGGTGGCCCTGGGGCTCAAATGGAGAATCGGCTACCAGTTTGCGCTGGCTGCCATCGAAATCTACGCGGCCATCCCTCGACTCTGTGGGCTCTACCTCGCAGGTAGCATCGCTGTTCTGGCGGCACTGGCGGTGGGTAGAAATTAGCCACTCCGGAGAAGACGGGAATCAGGCATTGCTGTTGATGCAGCGCATGGCTTTGTTTTCTGAATCGCCGCCGTTGCACCCCCTCGCGAAATGGCTTCCATACGGCGTCAATCACTCCAACGCTTCGCAGACAACAAACTGCGCAATCCCTGAAAACACAACCAAGTACCGTTGTCATCTATGAAAAACCTGCACAGATCTTTGGCGAAGGCGGCACTGGTGGCCGCTTTGCTCGGCACCGCATCCATCGCGTCGCATGCTGAAATGTCGTTCATCGCACCTGATCAGCAATCCTCTTGGCTGGGCAGCAACGACCCTGCCTTGGCCGCCAACAAGCGGCTGGTGTTTGACTTCTGGCGGGAAGTGTTTGAGGGCGGGCACATGGAGCTTTCCGACAAGTACTTGTCAGACGAATACGTGCAGCACAACCCCAATGTGCAAAGCGGTCGCGCAGCCTTTGTCGATTTTTTCTCCAAAATCAAAAAGCCCCAAACCATCGCCCCACACATCCAAGCCCCGCTGGTCTCTATCGTTGCAGAACGTGATTTGGTCATCCTGAGCTTTGGCCGCGAGTACCCAGACCCGAAGGACTCAACCAAACGCTACGTTACTACGTGGTTTGATATGTTCCGGATAGTGAATGGGAAGATTGTGGAGCACTGGGACCCTGCGCTCCGCCGCTGAGTCGCAGGAGTGCGCTGATGCGCGCGAATCCACGCCTGCAACGACAGCAACCAAACTAGCGCACGTGCACCCTGAGATTTCTAGAGCACTCAAAATGCATCAACCTGGGGGTACAAAACACCGACCACACCAAATTGGGGTGGTTGTACCCCCGGCTGTACCCCCAATTTCTCCAGGCTGGATGGGTGCATGTAGACATCCCATAGGCCATCAATCGTTGATTTATCAAAGAAAAAGGGCGTTCGCAGAATTTCAGCGAACGCCCTTGGGCTGGCGTCTACTGAATGAAGCCTTGAAACCCGCATGAATGCTAGGTTTCACTTTTTCAAAACTGCTTTTGTTCCCCCATTTGTTCCCCCGCTTTGGGTTTGCTAGGGGCCAAACGACCCACCCTCACCCCTCAAAACCTGCGCGCACAGAAAAACGGGGAACTGGTCGGTTTCCCGTCTATGCGCCTCAAACTTTGATCGCCCCCCTACCCCTGGCCCAAACCCCAGGGGGGCAGTTTTTGCATTCCAGCAATATGCGGCTAGGCGAACGATTTCCGTTACGGTGCCGCCCACTTTCGACCCGCCCCGTGCCATACCCCCCTCTGCCATTTTTCCCGGCGTTGCGAACGGATAGACAGCAGCGGTCTACACACAGACTGCCTCTAAATTTTTCACAGCCCCTACCCCACACGCCACGCCACGCCACGCCATGCCATGCCATGCCCAATAATGTGCATCGCCTGTTTCGCACTTTGAGCGCATTCCTTCCCCCTCTCGCTTTTTTGCGTGGTAACAGTGGGAACAGTGGGAACACCGCATAAACAGGGGCTTAGCGCGTTACCACTCCTTTTTGAGCAGTGGGAACAGTGGGAACAAAATTCAGGCAAAACCGCATTTTTCGCACATTTACGGGCACAGCACCCCGCAACGCGCCCGACTACCAGAGCCCCAAGCGTTCAAATCAGCGAAGGCCCCGATGCACCTTTTGGTGCATTTCTTGATTTTTCAGCGCGAAGGGGTTTCGTGCCCCGCCCCCACGGGCGGCACCGCTGCCCAATGCTTGGCGCAGGTATGCAATGGCCCGTGCACACATCTGCATGCACGGGCCTGGCCAGGTGGTTGACGCCCTACACGTCCAAGGCGAACAGTGCGGGGGTAATGCGGTAGCAGTTGGACACGCCCAGGCCAGGCAAACGCTGCTTGCAATCAAACGCCCGGCCAGTGCCAGGCAGCAGAGCCCCATGCTCCAACAGAACACGGGCAACCGCCTGGTAGTCAAAGCCTTGGCACACCTCGGCCCGGAACACCTCGGGCAGTAGGAAGTATTCGACGCTCACGGCCTCACCATCAGCCGGGGCCATGCGCTCGCCATATTCCCGCTGGTGTTCGGCATCGCTCTTGATGGGCTTGCCGTCCTGGTCAACCATGCGCCGAAAGCCCGCACGCTGCAGCGTCTTGGCGTTGTGGTCATCCGATGCACGGTGCCACCAAGTGAATCGACCTTCCCCGTGTGTCTCCAGGAAGCGGCGCACCGCCCGCAGCATGGACACCACCTCACCATTGCCAGCACCACCACGGGCAGACAGCCAGGCATCAAAGCAGGCGCGTGCGGCCCGCTCACTCTCGCCCACTGGCCAGCCCGTAAGCCCTGCTTCTGTGGCCAGAGCCCCCGCAGCCCCCACCAATGCAAAGCGGGCGGCTACGCGCTCCACCTGGCCCGATGCAGCTTGGGGCACCCACTCACGCGCCAGGGCTTGCACTGCCGCCCGTGTGCGCTTGGCCAGGGTGTCGGCATTGGCACAGGCCCATTCAATGAACGCATGGCCTGCCGCCCCGTGGCATACCTGCGCCTCTCGGGTCAAGTGGCTGGAGAAGGCAGCACCACCCGCAAAGCCGTGCAGGTTTTCAAAGGCACCCAGGCCCGCGCCCGCATCGGCGGGAATGTCGGCCATGCGTACCTCTTGCCCGGTGCGGGTGCGCTTCATGCCCTCGGCCATGTGGTCGGCCAATCCCAGCTCACCCGCAGACAGGAACAGCAAGCGCCAGGACAGGCGGGCACGGGGTGCGCCATTACGGGTAGCGCGGGCCTTGCTTTGCTCATTGGCCAGCATGTAAGCGCACTCCCCCGCCACCTTGCCCTCTACCTGCGCCAGTTCGTCCAGGATCAGCAGCGAATCGCAGTGCTGCGCGGCGATGGCTTCTAAGGCGTTGTCGGTGGTGCGCCAGCGCTGCATGTAGCTGGGGCCACCGTACACGCTGGCAGCCAGGCGCAGGGCTGTGGTTTTGCCGCTGGAGCTATCGCCCCGAATGTGAAAGCCCCCGCTTTCCATGCCAGCAGGGCGCAGCAGCGGCCCGGCGAAGGCGCTGGCCACGGCAAACACCAGGCGGGAATTACCCACGCACAGAGCCCCGATGCGGTCGCGCCAGTCGCAGGCATCGCGCTTGATGCGGAAGGTGTTTTCCATCTGGCTTTCAGACTGGAACACGATGCGCTCGGCATCGTCGCCGATGGTTTCATGGGGCAGCACAAAGGCCACACCATGCCAGCCGATGCGGTCAGTGCAGCTTGCAAACTCACCGGGCTGGCGGGTCTGGATGTACTGGGTCAGCAGGTTGCGGGCGCTGGGCGATGGGGCAATGCGCAGCCCCATATTGAGCAGCGCGGCGCGGTATTCGCCCCCATCGCCCGACAACATGCGGGCAGGCATGGCCCATTGCTTGGGCTTGCCCAGCGGGTCGGCAAAGGCCAACAAATAGCCCCAGCCTGCGCCGTCCTGGTCACGGGTCAGGGCTTGCACGTCCAGGCGGCTGCACACCCACATGGGCGGCTTGGGCTGGCCCTCTTTGTCCACGCCTGAATGCCACACGCCCGCATCGTCCACCGTGAACGGGTCAAAGGCGCGGCCCTCTGCGGTGGGGTTGGCTGGGGGCTCATGAGCGGCAGGGGTGGTACTGGTGGGGCTCTGCAGTGCCTGTGCCTGCCCTGCTTGGTGGGCTGCAATGGCCTGGCCTACCAGAGCCCCCACCCCATCCAGCCCTTGGGCCTGGTGCATGTCGTTGAAGTCGCTACCGCCATCGGGCAGGCCCTCGGGGAACACGGCCAGGCCACGCACGGCACGGGCTGCAGCCTCGGCCTTCACGCGCCCGGTGTTGGTGCCTGTGCGTGCTTCTGTGTCGCGGTCATCGTCGCCGCACACCACCAGCAGCGCGGCGCGGTGTTGCTGGCGCAGGGCCTTGGTTACGTGGGCCAGGTTGCCCGCATCAAAGGCCACGGCCACCGGGTAGCCCGTGGCTTCATGCAGGCTTGCGGCTGTGGCGTAGCCCTCGGCCACCAGCAGCAACAGAGCCCCCGCAGGGTTACCGCACCAGTGCCACAGGCCCGACTTGCGCCCGCCTTTCAAAAACAGCTTGTCGGTGCCATCGGCTGGACGCTCTGGGGCTATGCGCTGCAGGTTCCACAGCTTGCCCGCAGCATCGCGCACAGGCACCAGCAAGCAGCCGTCAGGGGCAAAGCGCACACCGTGGGCGTGCACGCCCTTGCGGGTCAAATACGGGCTGTGGCCCGTGGTGCTGGCTGTATCCCACTGGCCCACCGCGTCAGCCGCTGCAGCAGCGTGCGCGGCCTCTTGCTGGGCTTGCTCGGCCCGCTGGCGCTCTGCCTTCTCGCGCTCACGCTGGGCCAGCACTTCGGGGCTCGGGGGCTGGGGCGCTTCGGTGGGCTTGGGCAGCACAAAGCCGTGTTCTTTGGCCAGGTGCAGCAGCGTGCCAATGCCTACGCCCCCACCCGCTTTGATGCTGCGCCAGGTGCTGCGCGTAGCCCGTGCGTCGTGCTTGTCTGCCGTGGCGCTCCAGGCTTCAAACAGGTCTTGCCCGGTGGTGTCGGGAAACTCGCTTTTGATGGCCATGCCCACCCGCGCCCAATCCTCACGCGCAACATTGGCTGGGATGTGCGCCAGGGCTGCGCGGATCAGGTCGGGGGTGATATGGGCGGTCATGCGTCGTTAGTGTTTTCTGGTGCACTGGCGGGCAAACGAGCCCAGGCCAGGCGCTCGGCAAGATAGGTAAGCGCACTGGCTTGCATGTGGGCGGCAATAAGGGCGGGCCGGGACTCTTGTGAAACTTGCTCCATCAAGTTGCAAGCGGCATCGATAGCCGCATGAAGCGCCCTATCTGCAAAGTCGGTAGCCTTAAAGCAGCGCTCCACATCCGCCACAGAAAGCGCTTCGCCTTGCTCTGGGGTGAAGTCCAACGGCTCCGGATTCATGGAGTGGTCATCCACAGCGCGGGCGCTCATTGCTGCACCTCTGCAATGCGGTCTTGTACCCACTGCAGCACTGCGGTCTCTGCCCATGCAACGTGTCGGGCAGACAGGCGCACGGGCTTGGGGAAGCGCCCCGCTGCAATCATTTGGTAAATAGTGGATTTCTTGCACCCTGTCATTCCTTCGACTTCAGGCAGACGCACCAGACGATCACGTGGAACAACTGGGCGGGATTGGTGGACTACTTGCATTGAGATGATTTCCTTCCATTGAAGTCCCCGCACATCCGACATGGATCAAGCGGGTATGGAATGAATTGGGCCAAGAGTGGGGGCCTTGTGTCGCCTTATGTACGTCCGCACAAGGCCGCTTCAGAGGGCACGACAGCCAACGAAATGCGCAGAACCACAAGGCGACACAAGGCTTGAATCAGCCAATAGCGCGCTTATCAATGCAGCCCGCTTGTATGGCTGCGTGCAAGTCTTCAGCCAGTTCCAGCAGGCACACAGGTGCCCAAGCAGCGCCAGGGGTTTCATTCACTCGCTCGGCATGGGAGGCAATCGCATGGGCCGAAGCCTGCGCCGTGGCGATCAGCAGCGATAGCGCTTGTATGACCTCGGCAATGGGCACGCTCGCCCGCACCTCAAACACATTGCTGCCTGCCATATTTACGGGGCATTGCGTGGTCGCTGCGCCCATATCGCAGCCCCTGTCAAACGCTTTGAGCGTGCGGCTAGCTCGATAGCCTGCGCCGTAAAGAGGACCGCTTGGTGCAAGGCCAAGCTCTGCAGCCCCACACGCGAATCTGCCCGCTGCCGATAGTCTTGGCTTTGCTCAAGCGGCGCACCAATGCGCCGCGCCGATTCGGCACGGAGGTACTTCGGCCCCGCATAGCAGATAACCATTTTGGGCCAGCAGCTTGGGCGGTTGTGGGTGCAGTGCAGCGGCTGGCCAGAGTGATAACGCGGCTCATGGTCTGGGTTTCTACAGGTGAACCAAGGAAAACTACCGTTTGCCATACGAAAGACAGCAGGTGGGCGGGATGTTCGGAACACGCCTGTAGGCGAGGGGGGCGGCGTTGCCGTTCGCCTCATCCCACCCGAAACTATGGCGGGGCTGTGCAGACGCACCATCTCGAGAATTTGGGCGTGACAAAACCCCGCTTATCGGTGGCGGCTGCTACCGCTAAAGGTTGTGGTGTTACGAGCACCGAGCCTCTCGGCTTGCGCGCAGCACAGCGCGGGCCGAAGGGGAAAGGCAAGCAATGGAGTTATGCGGCCCTAGAACCCAATCCTTTGAAAGGGTCAGCTTTTGGCTCGGGATGCTTGTTGAGCAACTCACTTACTCGCTGATAGGTCATGCCCAGCGCACGACCAACAGCCGTCAACCCACCGCGCCCATAGGTAGCGTCATGAGCCTTCACCTCGGCGCGCGCATAGTCCACCCACTTAGCATCCCAGTTGGGTCGTTCGTGGGGTGCCTTGCCAGCATAGGGCGCAAAGTAGCAGCACAGGCTGGCGAAGTCGTTCACGTCAGCCCTTGCCAGTTTGGTAGCGGGCGCGGTGGCAGTAACTGGTTTAGAGGTGTCAACACTCACGACAGAGCCCCAGCCCCAAAGGCCATGCGCAACATCCATACGGATAGCCAATGGGTCAAGTGTGTGTGAGCCAATGTAGTCACATTCGATGGGGGACGATGAGCCCGCCCAGTACTCACGCATATGCAACAAAGCGCCCGCTAGGCCGCAGTTTTTGGGGGCGCTCTCTTGTGTGTACCCAATAACGACAGGCCGATAGGAAAAATCATCATCATTGGTCAACTGGCGGGCCAGCTCGCCGGGTTTCACTATGTAAAGCCAACTGGCTGCATCAGGTGCCCGCAACTTCTGGCACACATCTTCAACCGCAATGCTGCAGGGCACCTCTTGCGTATCAATCAGCCATTGCACCAGATCAGCCAACCCAACCAATCGCCCCGCCTTGCCTATGCTAAAGGCCATGTACCCATGCTTTCCCTTTGAATCCCATCCCCCAACCGGCTCAATCTGCGCAGGGTCTGGCAGGGCCAGGGCGGGAACATCGGCCCGGCCATAACCCCAAAGTTCAAACGCATGGCGCAGGGTCACTGCTATGCAGTCCAAATTTGTGGCCTCATACACGCTGCACTGTGGCTGCTGCACCCAATGCTTGCGCATAGCAGAAATAGCGCCCCTTCTGCCACATGTAGCCGGGCGAATGTCATAACCGTGAAGGCCAACCCCGCCAAACAGAGCATTGCGAGGCAATGCCACCGCAAAACCCTCTTGCTGAAGCAAGTAGAGCGGGAGGGCATCGCCGCACTCATCCAATGCATCGCATACCTTTGCCACCACAACAGAACACGGTAATCCCTCTCGCTCCATTAGGTACTGAACCACAGCATCAAGGCGCGCTAAGCGCCCCTCATCGCCTTCACCCATATCAAGACTTAGCACTCCCTCGGGGCTTCGTGGTTGCCAGCTTGGAGGGGGCTCTATGCGATACAGGGGTAGATTGGTTGAATCACTGTTCATTGACGGCGTTAATGAATAAAAGCGGGTGTTAACAACATATAGCTCCAATCTAGGAACCGCAGTTTTTTGACTGATACCATGCAGTCTTAAGCATGGTATCACTTTTAATAAAATTGAATTTGGACAAAGGGGAGGGGCAAGCCGCACCACCGATAGCAAATTTTTTTAAAATTAGAATCCAGAAAGGCGGAAGATTTCGCAATAGCGCATCTTTGCGCTCAATACGAGAAAATTATCAAAACAGGTGACATTATCATGAGCAACGAAAATATTGACTCCATGTATAGAGCAGTTGGCTCAGCACTCTCTAATTGGACCAGAGTAGAAATTCAGATATATCAGATTTTTGGAGTAATTCATGTTTTAACAATCATGCAATCAGGCGGAGGTTTTTCTAGCGATATGCGAATACCTTATGCTGCGCTAGATACTATCGATAGCTTTAGCTCAAAAGTTCGCATGGTCAACAATGCTCTAAAAGCAGCACTAGAGGATTTGGATGAGGAGGCTAAACATATTTGGGAAGCCTGGGAGAGCGCAAAGTCCAGAGTTGAATCAAATACACAAAATCGCAACAAGCTTGCGCATTGGACTGTCGCGTGTGGATTTAAGGAAGGAGCAAAGGTTAGGTTAGTTCCTCCACCATACAGCAATCGGGAACACCAAGGCGTCTCTATAAACGACGTAAAAAATTGGGAAGGTGCCTTCATTGCCACCCAAAACCTGCTAGTTGATGTTGTATCACAGCTAACTTCACATCATGGCCTACAACAAAAAAAAGCGATGCAAACCGTTGAGCAAATTCGCATTGGTCTTTCACCTGATTCCCCGTTACGAGAGAAAATAATTCGCGATCTTCAAAATTAATCACACCATCAGAAAAATAATATAAATTACGAAGAAATTTCAACACACTAATAACCACCAATTTATAGCAGTTGTGCACGCTTTAGTCGCCCAAAAGGCGTGCCAAGGGAGAGTCTTCGCGCGCCCAATTCCGAGGATGTTCTGCCAAATGCGTAACCGTAAAGACTCAGCCGAAAAGCTCGGCAATGAATGCACTAGAAACAAGGGCTTAGGGCCAAGCGCTGGAAAACTGGGGTTTTATGCGTGATTTCTTTCACTATGTAGAAGTGTTCTCACTCTGTTCCAAATTTGTTCTCACTTTGTTCTCACTCGCAACCATCGGGTAACCCTCGCCGTTAATGGGTTCCTTGTGTTTGTTCCCACTGTTCCCACGGTTTTTGCGGGAATGGTGGTGAAGGCAATGAAAACCACCATGCCGCGCCCATGAAAAAAGGGCCTCGCGGCCCTTGTGTCTGGTGCTGGTGGGGGCTCATGCGGCCCGCTGGGGCATCGGTATCACGTCCGCCCCCTGGCGTAGCTTGTCCAGGTAATCGGCCCATTGCTGCATCATCCGCGCCCGGTGTGCAAGGTACTGAGTGCGGTTGTATGCACGCCCATTGGCATCCTTCACAGCGTGGGCTAGCTGCGCTTCAATCACAAGCGGATCACAGTCCAGGCGCTCGGCCAGCATGGTGCGGGCTGTAGCCCTGAAACCGTGCCAGGTCTGCACCTCTGGCGTGTAACCCATGGTGATAAGAGCGGTGCGCACCGAGTTTTCGGAGATAGGCCGGGCGTGGTTGCGCTCGCCAGGGAACACCATGGCACTGTGCACCGTCAGCGGGTGTAGATCGCGCAAAACTGCCACAGCCTGCGCAGACAAGGGCACCAAGTGGGGATCCCCGTTTTCCTTGCCATCCTTGCCGCGCTTCATGCGGACCGCTGGGATTGTCCACAGCGCTGCATCCAGGTCAATTTCAGCCCATGCCGCGCCGCGCAACTCACCTGGCCGCTGGAACAGAAGGGGGCCAGCTTGAGAGCCGCACGCACGATGGGGCCGCCCCGGTACGCATCAATCGCCCGCAGCAGTTCGCCCAGCTTCACCGGGTCGGTGATGGCGGCAAAGTGACGGCCTCGATATGGAGACAGCGCTCCCTTCAGGTCGCCCGTAATGTCGCGCCCCACCCTGCCCGTGGCCACACCGTAGCGCCACACCTGGCGGGCCAGCATCAAGCCCCGGTCTGCCGTCTCTACCGCACCGCGTTCCTCCACCTTGCGCAGAGTTGCCAGCAGCTCTACGGGTTCAATCTCAGCAAGACGCCTTTCACCCAGCCATGGGAACAGGTCGCGCTCGAATTGGCGCAATGAGCGCTCTGCGTGTGCGTCACTCCATTGAGGCTTCTGTTTGCCGAACCACTCCAGGGCTACAACTTTGAAGGTATCCCCCGCTGGGTTGATCGCTTTGAGCTTTTCGACTTTGCGGGCCTTCACTGGATCGACCCCGCCGGCTTTCTGCAGTTTGGCGGCGTCTCGGGCCTTGCGGGCGGCAGTAAGCCCAACGGCTGGGTAACTCCCCAGCGCCATGCGGCCCTCTTTCCCATCCATGCGGTATTTCCAGAACCACCGCTTAGACCCCGTGGGGCTCACCTCCAGATACAGCCCACCCGAATCAGCCAGCCGCTCACGCTTGGAAGTGGGGGAACAACTCGCGTTTTTGCAGTGGGCATCGGTCAACATGGGGGAACAGCTCCAGGTGTGGGGGAACGGCATCCCCCATAGGGAAACGGGGGAACAACTGGGCGCAGTCTACGACTTTTCGGATTTGTTCCCCCGTCTGTTCCCCCGCTTTCCCTTGGATGCACACGGACGACTGTGCACGTTCATGCACTGTAAGCCGTTGATTCGCCAATGAAAAAGGGCGTTCGCTGGAAGTCAGCGAACGCCCTTGGACGTTATGGTGGTGGAGCTGGCGGGAATTGAACCCGCGTCCGCAAGCCTTCATCGAGCAGATCTACATGTTTAGCGGTCTGTTTTGAATCTCGCCACGGTCATCGCGCAGTCGCACGCTATAACAGCAGCCAGCACCCTATTTTCTTACCCCAATCCAAGGTACCCGGATCAGGGCCAGCCCATGTAATTATCCTTGCAGCCGGGAGGCCCTGATTGCTCAGAACCCCCTTGCCCAGCCCATCGGCCAACTGTTGCAAGGCTCACTGGCAATTAAGCAGCGAGTGCGAAACGTTCGTCGTTTGCAGTTAGTTTTTTAAATCGAGATTTACGAGCGTGACTCAAGCTCGACATGCACCACACCGATTCCGAACCCACGTCGAAACCAGGACAGCCCCAGACTTTCTATTTTAGGCCACTGCGATCCGTTGCAAGAGCTCCAGCGGAGAATTAATTGAGGCGTGGGCATTCCAACGCGTGATGTCGGTTTGCGCACCAAGATAGCCATAGGTTGCTGCCACCGTCGCCATACCGGCGGCATGTCCGGCAACGATATCCCTCTCGTCATCGCCCACATAGATGCAGCGACCAGGATCCACCCCTAAACGCCTAGCGGCCTCCAGCAAAGGAGCGGGATGGGGCTTGGCATGGGGTGTTGTGTCACCACTGATAACGACCTCAGCGGCAGCCAGCAAAGGCATGGAGCGCGTTAAAGGGTCTGTAAAGCGCATCGATTTGTTTGTCACGATGCCCCAGCGCAGCTGACGCAACTGCAAGGCTTCCAGCATCTCTGCAACTCCATCAAAGATGGACGTGGACACCGTCATGCGACGTTCATAGTTGACGAAGAACTCCTCCCGCATCGCCGGAAAGTCGGGGTGTTCGGGAGTCATCCCAAACGCTTGCGCCAACATGCCACGCGCGCCAGCGCCAGTCATCGGGCGGTACAGGTCGAGGGAATAGGAGGAGAGGCCACGGTCTGTGCGCATCTGGTCGGCAGCCGCACCGAGGTCCGGTGCACTGTCGATCAAGGTGCCATCCAGGTCAAACAGCACAGCCTCAATGTTGTTGAACATACGGGGCAATCAAGAAAACTTTTGGGTTGCCAGCATGTAATTGACACTGGTGTTCGAGCTGAGCCAGTACCGGCGCGTGACCGGGTTGTATTCAAGCCCCTTGGTGTAAAGCACATCCAGGCCTGCCGCTCTACAACTGGATGCCAGTTCGCTGGGCTTGATCATCTTGGCGTACTCGTGCGTACCTCGGGGCAACATATTCAGCAGGTACTCCGCACCCACAATGGCCAGCATGAAAGCCTTGGCGCTGCGGTGCAAGGTGGAGAAAAAAACCCACCCACCGGGCTTCACCAGTTGGGCGCAGGCTTGCACCACAGAGTGAGGATCCGGCACATGCTCCAGCATTTCCATGCAGGTCACCACATCAAAACTGGAGGGTTGTTCTTCAGCCAGAGCTTCTACGCTGATTTCTCGGTATTGAATGTGAGGGGTGCCAGTTTCCAGTGCATGCAGTTGGGCTACACGCAACGATTTGGTGGCCAGGTCGATCCCTGTCACATCGGCCCCTTTGCGGGCCATGGAGTCGGTCAAAATCCCTCCTCCACAACCAACATCAAGGACCCTGCACCGATCCAAACCTGCGTGGGTGTTGATCCAGTCCAAACGAAGCGGGTTGATTTGGTGTAGCGGACGGAACTCGCTTTCTGGATCCCACCAACGGTGCGCTAAATCAGAGAATTTCGCCAGCTCAGCAGGGTCTGCGTTGATTGATTCGATCATTTCGCCATTTTCCTCTATTCCATAACCCAAATGGCTTTTGGCGATTGCCATGGGCCAGTCATTACCTCGCCATCAAAATTGAAAAAGCCCGAGATTCACCACAATGATGCAAATCGCTCAGGCATAAAAAAAGCCCCTGACGGGGCTTTTTTTGGAGTAATCAAAGATTACTTGGTAGCACGGGTACCAACCACTTCGATTTCCACGCGGCGGTTCTTTGCGCGGCCTTCGGCGGTCTTGTTGTCGGCCACAGGTTGCTTTTCGCCCTTGCCTTCAGTGTAGACGCGGTTCTTTTCGATGCCCTTGGACACCAAGTAAGCCTTCACGGCTTCGGAACGACGCACAGACAGCTTTTGGTTGTAAGCATCGGAGCCCACGGAGTCAGTGTGACCCACGGCGATGATGACTTCCAGGTTGATGTCCTTGACCTTGGAGACCAGGTCGTCGAGCTTTGCCTTGCCTTCAGCCTTCAGAACCGACTTGTCGAAGTCGAAGAAAGCGTCAGCAGCGTAGGTCACCTTTTGGGCGGCCACGACTGGAGCTGCAGCAGCTGGAGCGGCGGCAGCTGGAGCAGCTGGAGCGGCAGAAGCTGGGGCAGCAGCAGCTGGAGCAGCTGCGGCGATAGCGCCGTCGCAACCGGCGGCTGCAGTAGCAGGCGTCCAGTTGGCATCGCGCCAGCAGTATTCATTGGTGCCGTTCTTCCAGACCAGGTCGCCGGAACCGTTCTTCCAGTTGTCCACGGATTGTGCGCCAGCGGCGGTTGCGAGCGCTGCAGAGGCAAACAACATCGCCACTTTGTTCAGTTTCTTCATGGTTCTCCTCTTGGGGAAAAAGCCGCAGCCTCGCTGCGAATCAGGACGTTTAGGGTGACCACCACCAAAAACGTTAAAACGATTGTGCCATACGTAACAGGCTAAAAGCGGCTCTAGCGCATAAGGCACCGTAGGACAAAACCGCAATAGCCCGCATATGTTGCATAGGCGCTACAAGCATCTCAGCCTAAAATGGCTCTCCTTTGCTGCCACCGCCGTCCAAATGACCCAGTTTGCCAAAGAAACCCTGCCGATCAGTCTTGAAGAAGAAATGCGGCGCAGTTACCTCGATTACGCAATGAGCGTGATCGTGGGCCGGGCCTTGCCTGACGCTCGTGACGGCCTCAAGCCGGTCCATCGCCGCGTGCTGTTTGCCATGCACGAACTCAACAACGACTGGAATCGACCCTACAAAAAGTCGGCCCGTATTGTGGGCGATGTGATCGGTAAGTACCACCCCCACGGCGACTCGGCGGTGTATGACACGATCGTTCGCATGGCGCAGGATTTTTCGCTGCGCCACATGCTGGTGGACGGACAAGGTAACTTCGGATCGGTAGACGGCGACAACGCTGCGGCGATGCGTTACACCGAAATCCGTTTGGCAAAAATCGCCCACGAAATGTTGGGCGATATCGACAAAGAAACTGTCGATTTCGGCCCCAACTATGACGGCAGTGAAAAAGAGCCGCTGGTCCTGCCCAGCAAGCTCCCCAACCTGCTGGTCAACGGCTCGGCAGGTATTGCGGTGGGTATGGCAACCAACATCCCGCCGCACAACCTCAATGAGGTGGTGGATGCGTGCTTGCACATGCTGCGCAACCCCGAGACCACCATCGATGAACTGATGGAGATCATTCCGGCCCCTGACTTCCCAACGGCCGGGATCATCTACGGCATCAATGGCGTCAAAGACGGCTACCGCACGGGCCGTGGCAAGGTCGTCATGCGCGCCCGCTGCCACTTCGAGGACATCGACCGAGGTCAGCGCCAGGCCATCATCGTGGACGAGCTGCCCTACCAGGTCAACAAGAAGACGCTGCAGGAGCGCATGGCCGAACTGGTGCATGAGAAGAAGATCGAAGGCATCAGCCACATCCAGGACGAGTCGGACAAGTCCGGCATGCGCCTGGTGATCGAGCTCAAGCGTGGCGAAGTGCCCGAAGTGGTGCTGAACAACCTGTACAAGCAAACGCAGTTGCAAGACACGTTTGGCATGAACATGGTGGCGCTGATCGATGGTCAGCCGCGCCTGTGCAATCTCAAGGACCTGATCAGCGTCTTCCTGCAACACCGCCGCGAAGTGGTGACACGCCGCACGGTGTTCGAGCTGCGCAAAGCCCGCGATCGCGGGCACGTGCTCGAAGGCTTGGCCGTTGCACTGGCCAACATCGATGATTTCATCGCCATCATCCGCAACGCCCCCACCCCACCGGTGGCCAAAGCCGAGCTGATGACCCGCTCATGGGACAGCAAGCTCGTGCGCGAAATGCTGACGCGCACCCGCGCCGATGGCGGCGTGATCAATGCCGACGACTACCGCCCCGAAGGCCTGGAAAAGGAATTCGGCATGGGCCAGGATGGCCTTTACCGTTTGTCTGAAACCCAGGCCCAGGAAATCCTGCAGATGCGCCTGCAGCGCCTGACAGGCCTGGAGCAAGACAAGATCGTGGCCGAGTACAAGGAAGTCATGGCGGTCATTGAAGACCTGCTGGACATCCTGGCCAAGCCAGAGCGGGTATCCACCATCATTGGCGACGAACTCACATCCATCAAGACAGAGTTTGGCCAGCACAAGCTGGGCGCACGCCGCTCGGTGGTCGAATACAGCGCCCAAGACCTCTCGACCGAAGACCTGATCACCCCAACCGACATGGTGGTGACGCTCAGCCACACCGGCTACATCAAGAGCCAGCCACTATCCGAATACCGCGCCCAAAAGCGCGGCGGGCGTGGAAAGCAGGCCACGGCGACCAAGGAAGACGACTGGATCGACCAGCTCTTCATTGCCAACACGCACGACTACATCCTGTGCTTCTCCAACCGTGGCCGCCTGTACTGGCTCAAGGTGTGGGAGGTGCCTGCAGGTTCGCGCGGTTCACGTGGCCGCCCCATCGTCAACATGTTCCCGCTGCAGGAAGGCGAGAAGATCAACGTGGTGCTAGCCCTCACCGGCGACATGCGCACCTTCCCGGCCGATCGTTATGTGTTCATGGCTACCAGCATGGGCACCGTCAAGAAGACCGCGCTGGACGAGTTCAGCAATCCCCGCAAGGGCGGCATCATCGCCGTCAACCTGGACGATGGCGACTACCTGATCGGCGCGGCACTGACTGATGGAAAGCACGACGTGATGCTGTTCAGCGATGGCGGCAAGGCGGTGCGCTTTGATGAAAACGATGTGCGCCCACTGGGCCGTGCAGCGCGCGGCGTGCGCGGCATGATGCTGGAGGAAAGCCAGAGCGTGATCGCCATGCTGGTGGCCGAAGACGAGACCCAAAGCGTACTCACCGCCACCGAAAACGGCTACGGCAAGCGCACCAGCATCGTCGAGTACACACGCCACGGCCGAGGCACTAAGGGGATGATCGCCATCCAGCAAAGCGAGCGCAACGGCAAGGTGGTTGCCGCCACGCTGGTGCACGCTGACGACGAGATCATGCTGATCACCGACAAGGGCGTTCTGGTGCGCACCCGGGTCTCCGAGATTCGCGAACTGGGCCGTGCCACGCAGGGCGTGACGCTGATTGCCCTGGACGAAGGCTCCAAGCTCAGCGGGCTGCAACGCATTGTGGAAAACGACGCCAATGTGGCGGACCCTGCGGCCGAAGGTGGCGATAACGCCGAAGGCAACTCCACCCCCGAGGGCGGTGAAGCACCAGAGGCTTAAACACCACAAGGCCGCAGCCACGCCACAAGGCCCAAGCTGCAATTGCTATCAAAATCAGAGCTTCTACCGCTTACTCAGCAAGCGCTGGAAGCTCTTTTTATCACTATCAGATGAACCGCCCATACAACTTCTCCGCCGGCCCGGCCGCGATTCCCGCCGAAGTCCTTGAACAAGCCGCCAGCGAAATGCTCGACTGGCACGGTAGTGGCATGGGCGTGATGGAGATGAGCCACCGGGGCAAAGAATTCATCTCGATTTACGAGCAAGCCGAAGCAGACCTGCGCGAGCTGCTGGCAGTGCCCGCCCAATTCAAGATCCTGTTCATGCAAGGCGGCGGCTTGGCAGAGAACGCCATCGTTCCCATGAACCTGTCGCGCGCTGGCACGGTGGACTTTGTGGTGACTGGCAGCTGGAGCCAAAAGTCGCAAAAAGAGGCGCTCAAATACGCCGCCGAATCGCGTGTGGTGGCATCAGGGCAAGAGTCCAACTTCACCACCCTGCCCGCCCCAGCCACATGGCAGCTCAGCAAGGGCGCCAGCTACGTGCACTTGTGCAGCAACGAAACCATCCATGGCGTCGAATTTCAAGAGCTGCCCGATTTGCAAGCCCTGGGCAGCGATGCACCTTTGGTGATTGATTTCTCCTCCCATGTCGCTTCGCGCAGCGTGGACTGGTCACGCGTGGGCGTGGCCTTTGGCGGCGCGCAAAAGAACCTGGGGCCTGCAGGCCTGACGCTGGTGGTGGTGCGCGAAGACCTGCTGGGCCACGCACTGCCCATTTGCCCTAGCGCATTCGACTACAAAGTGGTGGCCGAAAACCAGTCGATGTACAACACCCCGCCAACCTGGGGCATCTACATGGCTGGCCTGACCTTCCAATGGCTCAAGCGCCAGACAGAAGGTGGACTGAGCGGCATTGCTGCCATGGAGCAACGCAACACCGCCAAAGCCGAGTTGTTGTACAGCGCCATCGACAACTCCCAGTTCTACGTGAACAAGGTGGCAGCCAACTGCCGCTCGCGCATGAACATCCCCTTCTTCCTTCGTGACGAAAGCCGCAACGAGGCCTTCCTGACCGGCGCCCGTGAGCGCGGTCTGCTGCAACTCAAGGGCCACAAGTCCGTGGGCGGCATGCGTGCCAGCATCTACAACGCCATGCCCATCGAGGGCGTACAGGCGCTGGTGACCTACCTGCGAGAATTTGAACAAAAGCACGCCTGAGTGCACGCCACCGACGCCCACCCATGAATACTCCGCAAGCATCCCCCGATCTCGCCAGTCTGCGCGTTCAGATCGACAACATCGACCAGCAACTGCTCACGCTGCTGAACCAGCGTGCGCTGGTGGCCGAGCGGGTGGGCGAAGTCAAAAAGCGCGAAGGCACGCCCTTTTTCCGGCCAGACCGCGTAGCGCAGGTCATTGACAAGATCCAGACCGCCAACCCCGGCCCCCTCAAAGGCGCGCATGTGGCCGCCATCTGGCGCGAAATCATGTCGGCCTGCCTGGCGCTCGAATCGCCCCAGCGGGTGGCCGTGCTCGGCCCTGAAGGCACGTTCTGCGAGCAAGCGGCCATCGAGTTTTTCGGCGGTGCCGCCGACTTGATGTACTGCGCCAACTTCGACGAAGTCTTCCACGCCACGGCCGCTGGCAGCGCGCAATATGGCGTGGTGGGGGTAGAAAATTCCACCGAAGGCGTGGTCACCCGTTCGCTCGACCTGTTCCTGCACACCCCCACGCATGTGGTGGGCGAAGTGAGCCTGCTGGTGCGGCACAACCTGCTGCGCACCAGCAATTCGCTGGACGACATTGAAGTGGTGCTGGCCCACCCTCAGGCGCTGGCGCAATGCCAGTCGTGGCTGACCAAGCACCTGCCGCACGCCGAGCGCCGCCCGGTGTCCAGCAACGCCGAAGGCGCGCGCCTGGCGACGACCAACCCCGCATGGGCAGCCCTGTCAAGCGAGCGGGCGGCCACACAGTTTGGCCTGCACATCGTGGCCCACGCCATCCAGGACGATGCGTACAACCGCACGCGTTTCGCCATCATCTGCCTGCCCCACACCCTGCAGACGCCACCGCCCTCGAGCAAGGACTGCACCAGCCTGATCGTCTCGGTGCCCAACCAGCCCGGTGCAGTGCATGACCTGTTGGTGCCGCTCAAAAAGCACGGCGTGTCCATGACCCGCTTCGAGTCCCGCCCCGCACGCACAGGCCAGTGGGAATACTATTTCTACATTGACCTGGACGGCCACCCAGCCCAGCCCCATGTGGCACGGGCGCTGGAAGAGCTGCGAGGCCTCTGCGCGTTCTACAAAGTGCTGGGACCTACCCCGTGGCCTCGTGAAGGGCGCTCGCGATGTTTGAACAACTTGGACTGATTGGCTGTGGCCTCATGGGCGGGTCCTTTGCGCTGGCGCTGAAAAAGGCGGGTCTGGTCAAAAGGGTCGTGGGCTACAGCAAGTCCCCCTCCACCACCGATCGCGCACGCCAGATGGGCGTGATCGATGTCGAAGCGCCCTCGGCCTTGCTGGCAGTGGCTGGGGCAGACATTGTTTTGGTAGCGGTTCCCGTGTCTGCAACCGAAGCCACCCTCAAGGCCATCAAGCACTTGGTCACCCCCCAAATGCTGGTGATGGATGTGGGCTCCACCAAGGCCGATGTGGTGCAGGCCGCGCGCCGTGCGCTGCGTGACCAGGTGGGCTCTTTCGTGCCCGCGCACCCCATCACAGGGCGCGAAGTGGCAGGCGTAGAGCATGCAGATGCAGAGCTGTACTACGGCCGCCAGGTCATTTTGACCCCTACCGAGCGCACCCTCACTGCACAGCTGTTGCAAGCGCAAGAGGTGTGGCAAGCCATTGGCTGCCGCGTGAGCAGCATGTCGCCTGAATCGCATGACACCGCCTTCGCCGCCGTCAGCCATCTGCCCCATCTGCTGGCGTTTGCCATGATGAACAGCCTGACCGGGCAGCCCGAAGGCGACGAGTTTTTGTCACTGGCAGGCCCTGGGTTCCGCGACTTCACCCGCATCGCCGCTGGCGAGCCCAAGATGTGGCGCGACATCATGCTGGCCAACCGTGAAGAGTTGCTGGCGCAATCCAAGGTCTTTCAACAAGCCCTGGCGCAGCTTGAGCAAGCCATTGCCAACGGCAACTCGCAGGCCCTGGAAGACATGCTGACCCTTGCCAGCGAAACCCGCGCCCACTGGCGCATGGGCGCCCAACGCACCTCCAAACCACGCTAAATGTTCACTACCGCCTTCCTGGACCTCCCCGCTCTCGACGCTGCTGGGGGTGAAGTTCTCTTGCCGGGCTCCAAAAGCATCTCCAACCGGGTGCTGCTGCTGGCGGCCTTGAGCCTGGGCACCACCACCGTGCATGACCTGCTGGCGTCAGACGATACGCGCGTGATGCTCGACGGCCTGCGCAAGATTGGCTGCGAGGTGGTGGAAGCAGGAAGCACCGTGCACATCACGGGCTTGGGCGGCCGCAAGCCAGTTTCGCCCACAGCCCTGTTCATGGGCAATGCAGGTACGGCCATGCGCCCGCTCACCGCAGCCTTGGCCCTGCTGGGCGGCGAGTTTGAACTCTCGGGCGTGCCCCGCATGCACGAGCGCCCCATTGGCGACCTGGTGGACGCCTTGCGCCAGCTCGGCTGCCAGATCGATTACCTCGGCAACCCGGGCTACCCTCCGCTGCGCATCGCCCACGCCCAAGGGGTGCCAGCCCCGGCGCTGCGCCAACCCATCCAGGTGCGCGGCGATGTCTCCAGCCAGTTCCTCACGGCGCTGCTCATGGCACTGCCCCTGGTGGCCACCACCCAGGCGGTGCACATCGAGGTTGTGGGGGAGCTGATCTCCAAGCCCTACATCGCCATCACCCTGCAGTTGCTGGCGCAGTTTGGCATCCACGTCAGCCACGACAACTGGCAGCGTTTCACCATTCCAGCGGGTAGCCAATACCAATCGCCCGGCAGCATCCACGTCGAGGCGGACGCATCTTCCGCTAGCTATTTCATAGCACTTGGCGCTATTGCATCCAGCGCTGAAGCCGGAAACAGCATCAAGATCATGGGCGTGGGCCTGCACTCCATCCAGGGCGACATCCGCTTTGTGGAAGCGGCCCAGGCCATGGGTGCACAGGTCACCGGCGGCCCCAACTGGCTGCAAGTGCAGCGCGGCACCTGGCCCCTCAAAGCCATTGACCTGGACTGCAACCACATCCCCGACGCGGCCATGACACTGGCCGTGATGGCCCTGTACGCAGAAGGCACCACCACCTTGCGCAACATTGCCAGCTGGCGTGTGAAGGAAACCGACCGCATCGCCGCCATGGCCAAAGAGCTGCGCAAGCTCGGCGCCACGGTAGAGGAAGGGGCGGACTACATCCAGATCACCCCGCCCGCCCGCGTGCAGGACTGGAAGGCCGCCAGCATCCACACCTACGACGATCACCGGGTTGCGATGTGCTTCTCGCTGGCCACCTTCAATCCGGCCAAGTTGCCGGTGCGCATTGAAGACCCCAAGTGCGTGGCCAAGACCTTCCCGGAGTATTTCGAGGCCTTCCTGGGCACCACCACGCTGCCCACGGCGCGCATCCCGGTGATCTGCATCGACGGCCCCACGGCCTCTGGCAAGGGCACCGTGGCCGCCGAACTGGCCCGCCGCCTGGGCTACGGCTTCCTCGACTCCGGCGCCATGTACCGCATCACGGCCTATGCCTCGTTGCAAGCGGGCCTGCACATTGATGCTGCGCATGAAACGCAAATTGCCCAGTTAGCCCAAACCCTGCCAGTGCGCTTTGACAACGGCCATGTGCTGCTGGGCGCTGAAGATGTCACCGAAGCCATTCGCACCGAAGAAGCGGGCATGAACGCATCCCGCGTGTCCGCCTTGCCTGCGGTGCGCGCAGCCTTGGTAGACCTTCAGCACAGTTTTCAGCGCCTGCCCGGCCTGGTGGCCGATGGGCGCGACATGGGCACCGTGATCTTCCCAGGCGCCCCTTTGAAGGTGTTTTTAACGGCCAGCGCGGCCTGCCGCGCAGAGCGCCGCCATAAACAGTTGATTTCAAAGGGTTTTCAGGCTAATATCGACGACCTCCGTGCAGATTTGGAAGCGCGCGACGCCCGGGACAGCTCCCGCAGCGTGGCGCCTCTCAAGCCCGCACAGGATGCTCTGGTGCTGGACAACTCCTCTTTGACGATTGAACAAGCTGTCGAACAGGTACTTGCCTGGTGGCTAGAGCGTCAACCTTTTGCAGCCTCTGCACAGGGTTGATTCGGCAAAGCCGCAAGGCGTTGCCACAGGCCCATGCCGCCCCTCTCGCGCGCCAGCGCACCGGTGGCCTGGATCTTTAACCTAACCGCGGTCACACCGCAAAAAACCACCGCAAGCAGCTATAAAAACAGTAGCAATAGTGCTACTGGAATCCTGTTTGTGGCAAGGAAACACATGTCCGAATCTTTTGCCGCCCTTTTTGAAGAATCCTTGCAGCGTACGGAAATGCGCCCAGGCGAAGTCATCACCGCTGAAGTCGTGCGCGTTGAGCACAACTTTGTGGTCGTGAACGCTGGCCTCAAGTCCGAAGCCTACGTGCCGCTGGAAGAGTTCAAGAACGACAAGGGCGAAGTTGAAGTCCAAGTCGGTGACTTCGTTTCGGTGGCCATCGGCTCCATCGAAAACGGTTACGGCGACACCATCCTGTCGCGTGACACCGCCAAGCGTCTGGCTTCCTGGATGAGCCTGGAAAAGGCCCTGGAATCCGGCGAATTCGTCACTGGCACGACCAGCGGCAAGGTCAAGGGCGGCCTGACTGTCCTGGTCAACGGCATCCGCGCATTCCTGCCCGGTTCGCTGATCGATACACGTCCGATCAAGGATCTGACGCCGTACGAAAACAAGACCATGGAATTCAAGGTCATCAAGCTGGACCGCAAGCGCAACAACGTGGTGCTGAGCCGCCGCGCTGTGGTGGAAGCCTCCATGGGCGAAGAGCGCGCCAAGCTGATGGAAACCCTGAAGGAAGGCTCCATCGTTCAAGGCGTGGTCAAGAACATCACCGAATACGGTGCGTTCGTGGACCTGGGCGGTATCGACGGCCTGCTGCACATCACCGACATGGCATGGCGCCGTGTGCGTCACCCTTCCGAAGTGGTGACCGCTGGCCAAGAAATCACCGCCAAGATCCTGAAGTTCGACACCGAAAAGAACCGTGTCTCGCTGGGTCTGAAGCAAATGGGCGACGACCCATGGATGGGCGTGAACCGCCGCTACCCACAATCGACCCGCCTGTTCGGCAAGATCACGAACATTGCCGACTACGGCGCGTTCGTCGAACTCGAACCCGGCATCGAAGGCCTGGTGCACGTGTCTGAAATGGACTGGACCAACAAGAACATCGCTCCCGCCAAGCTGGTTTCGCTGGGCGACGAAGTCGAAGTCATGGTTCTGGAAATCGACGAAGACAAGCGCCGTATCAGCCTGGGCATGAAGCAATGCAAGGCCAACCCATGGCAAGAATTCGCCCAGGACACCAAGCGCGGCGACCGCGTCAAGGGTCCTATCAAGTCGATCACCGACTTCGGCGTGTTCGTGGGCCTGGCTGCCGGCATCGACGGCCTGGTGCACCTGTCCGACCTGTCGTGGAACGAAACCGGCGAAGCCGCTGTTCGCAACTACAAGAAGGGCCAAGAAGTCGAAGCCATCGTGTTGGCTGTGGACGTGGACCGCGAACGCATCTCCCTGGGCATCAAGCAGCTCGACGGCGACCCATTCACGACCTTCGTGACCGTGAACGACAAGGGCCAGACCGTGACCGGCAAGGTCAAGACCGTGGACGCCCGTGGCGCTGAAATCGACCTCGGCGAAGACATCGTGGGCTACCTGCGTGCTTCGGAAATCTCCCGCGACCGCGTGGAAGATGCCCGCAACGTGCTCAAGGAAGGCGACGAAGTCACTGCTGTGGTGGTCAATGTGGATCGCAAGACCCGCAACATCCAGCTGTCGATCAAGCAAAAGGACATGGTTGACCAACAAGAAGCCATGCAAAGCCTGTCGCAGCAATCGGCCCGCGAAAGCGCCGGCACGACCAGCCTGGGCGCCCTGCTGCGCGCCAAGCTGGACAACTCGGAAAAGTAAAACTGCGCTGACCGGGTAACCGGTCGGATGGCACCGGGCGCATGAGCGCCCGTTGCACAGGAGATTGTTGAATGTCTCTGTGCAGCGGGTCACTTATGCGCCCGTTCTTATTCCACCAGCACATGTTTCACACGCACTTGCACTACGCACATGCCACAAGACTCCATGACCCGATCTGACCTTGTTGAAGAACTGGCCGCCCGCTTTGGCCAGCTCACCCACAAGGACGCCGAATACGCCGTCAAAACCATTCTGGACGCGGTGGGCGATGCCTTGGTCAAAGGACACCGCATTGAGATTCGGGGTTTTGGCAGTTTCTCGGTCAACCACCGCCCCCCACGCATGGGTCGCAACCCGCGCAGCGGCGAAGCCGTTCACATTCCTGAAAAGCGCGTGCCCCATTTCAAGCCGGGCAAGGCACTAAGAGAAGCGGTAGACCAACGCACAGAGGCCGCAGAAGCATTGCCCGAAGCACCTGTACGCCGAGTGGGCTAAGCCCGAACGGCACACCGTGCCCACACCCGGCACAGGCTACAGAGCCTCAGGCACATCAAAATTGATAGCTTCTTACGCTTATATATCAAGCGCTAGAGCCTATTTTTGCTGAATATTCAGCGCCCAACGTGCCCGACTACGCACCGTTGCCCAAACAGACACACCACAGAGCACCCGGCGAAAACCCCTCGGGCAAGCTCTTAGAATCGCCCCACCACCGGGGACACCATGAAATACCTCCTGTGGCTGCTCAAGGCAGCCATTTTCTTTACCCTGTTTGCGTTTGCGCTGAACAACCAGCAAGACGCCACGGTCCATTTCTTTTTTGGCACGCAGTGGCGTGCCCCACTGGTGCTGGTGGTGCTCACGGCCTTTGCCGCAGGCTTGGCAACCGGCGTGCTGGGCATGGTGCCGCGCTGGTGGCGGCACCGCAACATCGCCTTGAAGGCCCAAGCCCAGCAGGCAGCGGCAACCCCGTCACCCACACAAGCCACGGCCCCTGCGGCCACTGCACCCGCCTCCACCCCTAACGACTACCCGCCTGTCCATGGAATTTGATGTCACCTGGATGCTGCTGGGCCTGCCAGTGGCCTTTGTCTTGGGCTGGCTGGCATCGCGCTTTGACTTGCGCCAGCTGCGCGCCGAAAACCGCCGCGCCCCCAAGGCCTACTTCAAGGGCCTGAACTTTCTGCTCAACGAGCAGCAAGACCAGGCCATCGACGCCTTCATCGAGGCCGTGCAGAACGACCCCGACACCTCGGAGCTGCACTTTGCCCTGGGCAACCTGTTTCGCCGCCGGGGCGAGTACGACCGCGCCGTGCGCGTGCACGAGCACCTGCTCTCGCGCGGCGACTTGATTGCCGCCGACCGTGAACGGGCCCAACACGCCCTGGCGCTCGACTTTTTGAAAGCCGGGCTGCTGGACCGCGCCGAAGACGCACTGAACCGGCTGGAAGGCACGCCGTTTGAAGCACAGGCCCGTCTGGCGCTGCTGGCCATTTACGAGCGCTCACGCGACTGGCCGCATGCCGCCAGCATTGCCCGCAAGATGCACGAAGCCGACCAGGGCGACTTCAGCACGCGCCAGGCCCACTACCTGTGCGAGCAGGCCTTGGCCCTGAGCGCCCAAGGTGACCGCCCCGGCGCCCAGGCGCTGCTGGAGCAAGCCATTGCCGCCGCCCCCGATGCCGCCCGCCCCCGCGTGGAAATGGCCCGCCTGTTGCAGCTCATGGGCCAGCCCCATGCCGTGCTCGACACCTTGCAAACGCTGGGCGAGCGCACACCGGCCGCCCTGCCCCTGGCCGCCCCGCTGATGGTGGAAGCAGGCAACGCCACCGCACGCCAGGCCGAGGTGCACCAACGCCTGCTGGCGCACTACGCGCAAGCCCCCAGCCTGGACGTGCTCGAAAGCATCGTGGCCATGGAAACGGCCGACGATGCCACCCAAAGCACGGCACGCCAACGCTACGTGCAGCACCTGGACAAAGAGCGATCGCTGGTGGCTGCCGCCAAGTGGCTGGCCGGTGAAAAGCTGGAGCATGACGAGTTCCACCCCCAGATCCAGCGTGCGCTGGACCACGCGGTGAAGCCCCTCACGCGCTACCGCTGCGCGGCCTGTGGCTTTGAAGCGCGCCAGCATTTTTGGCAATGCCCCGGCTGCCAGACCTGGGACAGTTACCCAGCGCGGCGCGTGGAAGAACTCTGAGCGCCCAGCCACCTGCCCTCAAGCTAAGCCAAGCCATCCAGGAGCCACCATGCTGAAGAAATTGCTGATCTCCATCGCCCTGCTTTTTGCATCGGCAGCGTTTGCGGCGGTCGATGTGAACCAGGCCTCCGAGGCCGAGCTCAACGGCATCTACGGCATTGGCCCCGGGTTGTCAGAGCGCATCCTGGCAGAGCGCGACAAGGGCGAGTTCAAAGACTGGGCCGACCTGATTGAGCGTGTCAAAGGCATTGGCGAGAAAACCGCCACCAAGTTCTCCTCGGGCGGTATGACGGTGCAGGGCAAGCGATTCAATGCCACAGCCTGGGCCAGAGCGCAGGAAAAGGCAAAAGCCAAAGCAGACGGCAGCAGCCATGGTGCAACCCGCACCAAACAAGCAGGAGGCACCCCTCCAAGCCAGCCACCAAGCCCCAGCGCGCCGCCCAAGCCCTGACCCAGGCGGCGGCCCGCACGCCGAGAAGGCAGAGTGGGATCCACCACATTCGCCCATGAATGGGCGCTGACAGGTGTGCCAGGCTTTGTTCCGCCTCCCCAAAAAGCCCAAGCCCACACCGCCCTTTTACGCAGGTGCGCCCATGCACCTCCTAGAATGGGCCGGGCATGCCCCTGATCACACTCTTACTCCTTCCCTTTCTGGGTAGCCTGCTGGCGGCAGTGCTGCCCGCCAACGCACGCAACACCGAATCCACCCTGGCAGGCCTGATCGCCGTGTTTTGCACCGTGCAGGCCGCACTGTATTTCCCAGACATCGCCCATGGCGGCGTGCTGCACCAAAGCATCGAATGGATACCGCAGCTGGGGCTGAACCTGGTGCTGCGCATGGACGGCTTTGCGTGGATGTTCTGCATGCTGGTGTTGGGCGTAGGCAGCCTGGTGGTGCTGTATGCGCGCTACTACATGTCAGCGGCCGACCCGGTACCCCGCTTCTTCTCATTCTTTCTCGCCTTCATGGGGGCCATGGTGGGCGTGGTGCTGTCGGGCAACCTCGTCCAGATCGCCCTGTTCTGGGAGCTGACGAGCCTGTTCTCGTTTTTGCTGATTGGCTACTGGCACCACCGCAAAGATGCGCGGCGCGGAGCGCGCATGGCGCTCACGGTGACGGGCACCGGCGGGCTGTGCATGCTGGCGGGCATGCTGGTGCTGGGGCACATCGTCGGCAGCTACGAGCTGGACCAGGTGCTGGCCTCGGCCGCCCAAGTCCAGGCGCACCCGCTGTACCTCACGGCGCTGGTGCTGATTCTCTTGGGCGCCCTCACCAAGAGCGCGCAGTTTCCCTTTCACTTCTGGCTGCCGCACGCCATGGCGGCCCCCACGCCGGTGTCGGCCTACCTGCACTCGGCCACCATGGTGAAGGCCGGGGTGTTTCTGCTGGCCCGGCTGTGGCCCGTGCTCAGCGGCACCGAGCCCTGGTTCTGGCTGGTGGGCGGGGCCGGGCTGTGCACGCTGCTGGTGGGGGGCTATGCCGCCATGTTCCAGCACGATCTCAAGGGGCTGCTGGCCTACTCGACCATCTCGCACCTGGGCCTCATTACGCTGCTGCTGGGCCTCAACAGCCCGCTGGCCGCCGTGGCCGCCGTGTTCCACATCATGAACCACGCCACCTTCAAGGCATCGCTCTTCATGGCGGCCGGCATTGTGGACCATGAAAGCGGCACGCGCGACATCCGCCGCCTGTGGGGCCTGCGGCGCATGATGCCCATCACCGCCACGCTGGCCATGGTGGCCAGTGCGGCCATGGCCGGTGTGCCGCTGCTCAATGGCTTCCTGTCCAAGGAAATGTTCTTTGCCGAAGCCGTGCTGGTCGACGCCACCCCCTGGCTGCAGTGGCTGCTGCCCATCGCTGCCACCGTGGCGGGCATGTTCAGCGTGGCGTACTCCCTGCGCTTCACGGTGGACGTGTTCTGGGGCCCTCGCGCCACCGACCTGCCCCTGGCCCCGCACGAGCCCCCGCACTGGATGCGCGTGCCGGTGGAGTTGCTGGTGCTGGCCTGCGTGGTCGTGGGCACCCTGCCCGCATGGTCGGTGGGCGCCTATCTGGCCGCTGCTGCCCGGCCTGTGGTGGGCGGTGAGCTGCCCGAGTACAGCCTGGCCATCTGGCACGGGATCAACATGCCGCTCATCATGAGCCTGGTGGCCCTGGGCGGGGGCATCGCGCTGTACCTGCTGCTGCGCCAGCAGCGCACGCGCGGCACCATCGACGCACCACCGCTGATGCACCGCCTGAACGGCCAACGCCTGTTTGAAGCCGCCCTGGCCCGCGCCAGCATGGCGGGCCGCGCAGGCAAGCGCCTGCTGGGCACGCGCCGGCTGCAATGGCAAATGCTGTGGCTGGTTTTGGCCGCCCTGGTGGCCAGCACCTGGCCCCTGTGGCTGCGCGGCTTGCACATTGGCGAGCGTGCGGGCCTGCCCCTGTCGCCCATTTTTGCCCTGCTGTGGGCCATAGGCGGGGTGTGCGCCCTGGCGGCCGCCTGGCAGGCCAAATACCACCGCCTGGCCGCACTCACGCTGCTGGGCGCTGCAGGGCTGTGCGTGTGCATCACCTTCCTGTGGTTCTCTGCGCCCGACCTCGCCCTCACCCAGATCGTGGTGGAGGTGGTGACAACCATCCTCATCCTGCTGGGCCTGCGCTGGCTGCCCAAGCGGGACGAGAGCCTGCGCGTGCCCACCCTGGCGCAAGAGCGCCGCACCCAGCTGCGCCGCTGGCGCGACCTGAGCGTGGCACTGATCGCCGGGGGCGGCATGGCCGTGCTGTCGCTGGCCATGATGAGCCGCCCCTTCCCCGAAAGCACCTCGACCTTCTTCCTGGAACGCGCGCTGACCGAAGGCGGCGGCACCAACGTGGTCAACGTGATGCTGGTGGACTTCCGGGGCTTTGACACCTTTGGCGAAATTGTGGTGCTGGGCATCGTGGCCCTCACGGTGTACGCGCTGCTGCGGCGCTTTCGCCCTGCGCGCGAGGTGATGGACCTGCCCCCGCAGCAACGCGCGCTGCCACCCGACGTGGCCACCGACCTGGCCAACCCACGCCAGACGGTGGACACCGCCATCGGCTACCTCACCGTGCCCGCCGTGCTGGTGCGGCTGCTGCTGCCATTTGCCACCATGGTGGCCGTGTACCTCTTCATGCGCGGGCACAACGAGCCCGGCGGCGGCTTTGTGGCGGGGCTGGTGTTCTCGGTGGCACTGCTGCTGCAATACATCGTCTCGGGCACCACCTGGGTCGAGGCGCACTTGCCCCTGTACCCGCGCCGCTGGATCGGCCTGGGCATGCTGGCCGCGCTGGCCACCGGCCTGGGTTCGCTGTGGTTTGGCTACCCCTTCCTCACCAGCCACACAGCGCATTTGCACCTGCCGATGGTGGGTGAGCTGCACATCGCCAGCGCCCTGTTTTTCGACATCGGCGTGTTCACCCTGGTCGTTGGCTCCACCTTGCTGATCCTCACGGCCATTGCCCACCAGTCGGTGCGCAGCCACCGCTTTCATGCCCGCGCAGCCGACGACGATGCTGCGCAGCCCCCCACCCCATCCCCCACAACCCACCAAGGAGACCGCTGATGGAAATGGTTCTGGCCTTGGCCATCGGCGTGCTCACCGGCTCAGGCGTGTGGCTGCTGCTGCGCCCGCGCACCTTCCAGGTCATCATGGGCCTGTCGCTGCTGTCGTATGCCGTCAATCTGTTCATCTTCAGCATGGGCCGCCTGGGCCTGTCGATCGACAAGGAACCCGTGCTGCAACCCGGCCTGCCACAAGACCTGGCCCACTATGCCGACCCCATGCCCCAGGCGCTCACCCTCACCGCCATCGTCATCGGCTTTGCCATGACGGCGCTGTTCCTGGTGGTGCTGCTGGCATCGCGCGGCATGGCAGGCACCGACCATGTGGACGGCGCCCACGCCAAGGATGCGCCTGACTGGCAAGACTCGCACCAGGAGCTGCCATGAACGCCATCACCACCTGGGTGGCGGCGCAGTGGATGCCGCACCTCATCCTCGCCCCCATCGTGCTGCCCCTGCTCACCGCCGGGCTCATGCTGCTGCTGCGCGAAGAGCAGCAGCGCACCAAGATCCTGTTGAACGTGGGATCCACCCTGCTGGGGCTGGTGATTGCCATCTTGCTGCTGTCACAAGCCAAGCAGCCCGGCATGCCAGGCACCCTGGGCATCTACCTGCCCGGCAACTGGCCCGCGCCCTTTGGCATCGTGCTGGCGCTCGACAGGCTCTCGGCCATGATGCTGGTGCTGTGCAGCACCGTGGGCCTGGCTGCGGCGCTGTACGCCAGTGCCCGCTGGCACCGGGCCGGGGTGCACTTTCACCCGCTGTTTCAGTTCCAGCTCATGGGGCTAGCCGGGGCCTTCCTCACGGCCGATCTGTTCAACCTGTTTGTGTTCTTCGAGATCATGCTGGCCGCCTCCTACGGGCTTCTGCTGCATGGCTCGGGGCGCCCGCGCGTGGCCTCCGGCCTGCACTACATCGCCATCAACCTGGCCGCGTCATCGCTGTTCCTGATTGGCGTGTCCATGCTCTACGGCATCACCGGCACGCTCAACATGGCCGACCTGGCGCGCAGCATGGCCGGTGTGGCCGATAGCGACCGCGGTCTGCTGCACGCGGCCTGCGCCATCCTGGGCGTGGCCTTTCTCATCAAAGCCGCCGTGTGGCCGCTCAACTTCTGGCTGGTACCCGCCTACAGTGCCGCCACGGCCCCGGTGGGCGCTCTGTTTGCGCTCATGACCAAAGTGGGGGTGTACGTGATCTTGCGGCTGTGGACCCTGCTGTTCAGCCCGGACGCTGGGGCCTCGGCCCAGTTTGGCAGCGCCTGGCTGGTGGGCGGCGGCATGGTCACGCTGGTGTTTGGCGCCATCGGCATGCTGGGCTCACAGCGCCTGGGGCACCTGGCGGGCTTCAGCGCCATCGTGTCATCGGGCACGCTGCTGGCGGCGGTGGGCCTGGGCCAAAGCCCGCTCACCGGCGGCTTGTTGTACTACCTGCTCAGCTCCACCCTGGCCGTGAGTGCCCTGTTCCTGTTGACCGACCTGATCGACCGTTGGCGCAACGACGGCTACAGCCTCGCCCCCTACGAGCGCACGGACGATGCCCCCTTCCTCTCGGCCGACCTTGTGCCCAGTGAGGGGCTGAACCTGGACGACAAGGAAGAAGCGTTGATCGGCGAGGTGATTCCGGCAGCGGCCGCATTCTTGGGGCTGGCGTTCATCGCCTGCACGCTCGTCATCGCGGGCCTGCCGCCCCTGCCCGGCTTTGTGGGCAAATTCGCCATGATCCATGCGCTGCTGAACCCCCTAGGGCTGGGCGCAGACCTGCCCACAACGGCGGGGGCACTGACCTGGGTCATCGTGGCGTTGATGGTGGGCTCGGGCCTGCTGGCGCTGGTGGCGCTGACGCGGGTCGGCATCTTGCATTTCTGGGCCGCCCATGACCGCGCCGCCCCCAAGCTGCTGGTGCTGGAGGGCCTGCCCGTGGCCGCGCTGCTGGTGGTGTGCGGTGCACTGGCCTGGCAGGCGGGTGCCGTGCTGCGCTACACCCAGGCCACGGCCGACGCCCTGCACACCCCTGCGGGCTACATCCAGGCTGTCATGTCGGCCCAGCCCAAGCCCAACCCGGCCCCTGCCCAAAAAGCCGCACCGGCCAGCGCTGGGCGCCAAGGTTCAGTGCCAGGGGCCCAGCCATGAAGCACTGGCTCCACAAACTGCTCCCCGCCCCGCTGCTGTCCCTGGCGCTGCTGGGCATGTGGTTGCTGCTCAACCGCTCGCTCAGCGCCGGGCATGTGTTGCTGGGCGGCCTGCTGGCGCTGGCCATCCCGGTGCTTACCGCAGGCCTGCGGCCCACGCCCGTGCGCATTCGCCGCCCTGGGGCCGTGCTGCGGCTCATGCTCACGGTGATGGCCGACACCGTGCAATCCAACCTGGCCGTCGCCCGACTGCTGCTGGCGCCCGGGCGGCGTCGCCACCCGGCCGGGTTTGTGCGCATTCCACTGGAGCTGCGCGACCCCAACGCCCTGGCCGCCCTGGCCATGATCGTGTGCATCACCCCTGGCACCGCCTGGGCCGAGCTGGCGCTGGACCGCAGTGCCCTGCTGCTGCATGTGCTGGAGCTGGACGACGCCGCTGCCATCACCGCCCACATCCAACAGCGCTACGAACGCCCCCTGATGGAGATTTTTGAATGAACCCCGTGCTGCAATGGGCCCTGCCAGTGGCCCTCATCATGCTGGTGCTGGCCATGGGCTGCGCACTGGCCCGCGTGCTCAAAGGCCCCTCGGCGCAAGACCGGGTGCTGGCGCTCGATTGCATGGCGCTGAACGGCATGCTGCTGATGCTGGTGCTGGGCTTGCACTACAGCAGCAAAAACTACTTTGAGGCCGCCCTGCTGCTGGCGGTGCTGAGCTTTGTGGGCGCCATGGCCATGGCCAAGTTTCTGCTGCGCGGCGAGGTGATCGAATGAACGCCCACGCCCTGCCACTGTGGCTGGAGGTGCTGGTGGCCGCGCTGGTGCTGCTGGGCGCGGGGCTGGCCTTGCTGGGCTCGCTGGGGCTGCTGCGGCTGCCCACGTTTTTTGAGCGCGTGCACACGCCCTCCATCATTGCCACCATGGGCTGCTGGTGCATCGTGCACGGCACGGTGCTGTACTTCTCGGTGGACGATGGCGAGCTGGCCCTGCACGCCATCCTGATCGCCGTGTTTGTGGCCATCACCGTGCCGGTGACCACCATCTTCCTGATGCGCGCGGCCCTGTTCAGGGCGCGCCAGGCTGGCAAGAACGTGCCCCCCAGCCTGAGCGCCCCGCCTGGCAGCCCCAAGAAAAGCGCTTGAGGCCGAGGCCCTCTGGCAATTGCTATCAATTCAATAGCTGCTAGCGCTTTATTGGAAAGCGCTAGCGGCCATTTTCATCAAGAGCGGCTAATACAACTCAGCGAAGCGGCCCTGGCTAGGCGTTCCGTCGCAGGCAGTACAAGGGTACGACCAGACGGGACAACGACGCCAGGGGCGTTGTGTGAGCCGCTCCAAAATCACCGAGGCGTGCCAAAGCCGCCGCCACCCGGCGTGTGGACTTCAAACACATCGCCCGGCTGCATCTGCACCTGGCCAATGTGGTCGAGCAGCTCCACCCGGCCATCGCTGCGCACCACCCGGTTGATGCCCACCGCCCCCGGCTGGCCGCCCGCCATGCCAAACGCGCCATGGTGGCGGCCGTTGGACAGAATGCTGGCCGTCATCGGTTCCAGAAAGCGCACCCGGCGAATGCCGCCATCGCCGCCCTTGTACTGCCCGGCACCGCCAGATCCCTTGCGGATCTCGTAGCCCTCCAGCCGCACCGGGAAGCGGAACTCCAGCACCTCGGGGTCCGTCAGGCGCGAGTTGGTCATGTGGCATTGCACGACGCTGGTGCCTGCAAAACCGCCAGTGAGCTGCCCATTGGTATCCCACACGCCGCCCGCGCCGCTGCCGCCCGAGATGGTCTCGTAGTACTGGTAGCGCGTGCTGCCAAAGGTGAAGTTGTTCATGGTGCACTGCCCCGCCGCCATCAGGCCCAAGGCGCCATACAGCGCATTGGTGATGCAGGTCGAAGTCTCCACATTGCCCGCCACCACCGAGGCTGGCGGGTTGGGGTTGAGCATGCTGCCCGGCGGAATGATCACGTTGAGCGGCTTGAGACACCCCGCATTGAGCGGAATGTCGTCATCCACCAGCGTGCGGAACACATACAGCACCGCGGCCATGCACACCGCCGTGGGCGCGTTGAAGTTGTTCGTCTGCTGCGGGCTGGTGCCGGTGAAGTCGATGGTGGCGCTACGGCTCTTGGCATCCACCTTCACCGCCACGCTGATCTGCGCACCATTGTCCAGCGGCAGCGTGAACGCGCCGTCCTTCAGGCGCGTGATGACGCGGCGCACGGACTCTTCGGCGTTGTCCTGCACATGGCGCATGTAGGCCTGAACGACGTCGAGGCCAAACTCGCCCACCATGCGGCGCAGCTCCTGCTGGCCCTTCTCATTCGCTGCGATCTGCGCGCGCAGGTCGGCCATGTTCTGCTGTGGGTTGCGGCTCGGGTACTCGCCGCTTTGCAGCAGCGCAATCATCTCCGCCTCGCGCAGCACGCCGCGCTCGACCAGCTTCACGTTGTTGATCTGCACGCCCTCTTCCTCGATGCGCGTGGAGAACGGAGGCATGGATCCCGGCGTAACTCCCCCCACATCCGCATGGTGCCCTCGGCTGCCCACATAGAACGTGGGCGCGGCCTCGTCGGCAAGGTAGACCGGCGTGATCACCGTGATGTCTGGCAGGTGCGTTCCACCGTGGTACGGATCGTTGAGCACGTACACATCACCCGGCTGCATCTTGCCGGTGTTCTCGCGGATCACGGTCTTGATGCTCTCCCCCATCGAGCCCAGGTGCACGGGCATGTGCGGTGCGTTGGCGATCAGGTTGCCCGCGGTGTCGAACAGAGCGCAGCTGAAGTCCAGGCGCTCCTTGATGTTCACCGAGTACGCCGTGTTCTGCAGCTGCAGCCCCATCTGCTCGGCAATGTTCATGAACAGGTTGTTGAACACCTCCAGCAGCACTGGGTCCACCGTGGTGCCCACGGCATGCTGCACGGCGCGCGCCACGCGGCGCGTTAGCAGCAGGTGGTCCAGGTCGGTCAGTTGGGCCTCCCAGCCGGGCTCGACTATTGTTGTGGCGTTCTTCTCGGCGATGATGGCGGGGCCGGGGATCACGTCGCCAGGGCGCAAATCCTCGCGCACCACCAGGGCGGCGTCGTGCCATGCGGCCATGCCGTCCACGCCACCGGTGTACATGCGCACGGTGCTGCGGCGCGGCACCTCGCGCGCGGGCTGCAGCGTGTGGCGTGGCTCCACCGGTGCGTCGCCGGGCACCACCGCCTCGACCGACACGGCTTCCACCACCAGCCCCTTGCCTTGCATCAAAAAGGCGAAACGCTGGCGGTACGCCTGTTCAAACGCTGCAGTGATCTCGGCCAAGGAACCCAGCGGCACGATGAGTGCCGAATCACTGCCCTCATACCGCACATGCACCCGCCGGTGCACCACAGCCGTGCCACTGCCCGTCTGCTGGCGCTCCAGCTCGGTGCGGGCGGTGGTGGCCAGTTGCTCCAGCGTGGCTTCAATGCCTGCCAGCGCCTCGGGCACGAGCTTGGTTTCCACGGCCTGTTCGCGGATCACGTTCTGGTCCGCCAGACCCATGCCGTAGGCGCTGAGCACCCCCGCCAGCGGGTGCACGAACACGCGCGTCATGCCCAAAGCATCGGCCACCAGGCAGGCATGCTGACCGCCCGCGCCGCCAAAGCACTGCAGCGTGTAGCGCGTCACGTCGTAGCCGCGTGCCACGCTGATCTTCTTGATGGCATTGGCCATTTGCTGCACAGCGATCTGAATGAAGCCGTGGGCTACATCTTCGGCCTTGCGCCCAGTCTGCGTGGCGAGGGCATCAAATTTCTGCACCACGGCATCGCCGTCCAGCGCCTCGTTGGCGCCGTGGCCAAACACCTGGGGGAAATGCGCGGGCTGGATCTTGCCCACCATCACGTTCGCATCGGTCACGGCCAGCGGGCCGCCCCGGCGGTAGCTGACAGGGCCGGGGTTGGCACCGGCGCTTTCGGGGCCCACGCGGAAGCGCGCGCCGTCAAAACCGAGGATGGAGCCACCACCGGCCGCGACGGTGTGGATGCTCATCATGGGCGCGCGCATGCGCACGCCCGCCACCTGGGTCTCGAACTCGCGCTCAAACTCGCCCGCGTAGTGGCTCACATCGGTGCTGGTGCCGCCCATGTCAAAGCCGATGACCTTGTCGTGGCCTGCCAAACCGGCTGTGCGTGCCATGCCGACAATGCCGCCTGCAGGGCCCGAGAGTATCGCGTCCTTGCCCTGGAACACCTGCGCATCCGTGAGGCCGCCCGACGATTGCATGAAGAACAGCTTCACGCCCGGCATCTCGCTCGCCACCTGGTCCACATAGCGGCGCAGGATGGGCGAGAGGTAGGCATCCACCACCGTGGTGTCGCCCCGGCTCACCAGCTTCATCATGGGACTGGTAGCGTGCGATGCACTCACCTGCGTAAAGCCCGCTGCGCGCGCAATGCGGGCCGCAGCCTCTTCGTGTGCGGTGTAGCGATAACCGTGCATGAACACGATGGCGGCGCTGCGCAGGCCCGCGTCGTAGGCGGCCCACAGGCGTTCCTTGAGGTGGTCTTCATCCAGCGGCTCGATCACCTCGCCCTGCGCGCCCACACGCTCCTGCGCCTCGATCACGCGCTCGTACAACAGCTCGGGCAGCACGATGCGCCGGTCAAACAAACGCGGGCGGTTCTGGTAGGCGATGCGCAGCGCATCCTTGAAGCCCTTGGTCGTGATGAGCAGCGTGGGCTCGCCCTTGCGCTCCAGCAGCGCGTTGGTGGCCACCGTGGTGCCCATCTTCACGCACTCCACCAGCTCGGGAGTCACCGCCTCGCCGGGCTTCAAACCCAGCAGGTGGCGGATGCCCGCCACAGCGGCGTCCTTGTATTGCTCGGGGTTCTCGGACAGCAGCTTGTGCGTGACCAGCGTGAACGATCCATCCGGGTTGGGGCGTCGGCCCACCACGTCGGTGAAGGTGCCGCCACGGTCGATCCAGAACTGCCAGCGCAAAGGCATGAAGGGTGCAGAAGACGACATGCTCAAGGTGCCTGTGTGTAGAAGGGAACAAACAAACGCGTGGCGTCGTTGCCCACGGTGCGCACCCACTCGCGCGAAAATTTTTCACCAAAGCGGTTGATGTCTTTGCTCAGCTCGGGCGAGATGCGGTCAATCGTCATACCGTGGCTGCGCAGCTCGTTCACCGACGCCCGCAGTGCCGCCTCGCTCAAGGCCCAGCCGCGCTCTTCGGCGGCCTTTGCGGCCTCCAGCACGGCCTTGCGCGTGGCGGGCGACAGGGCGTCCAACGCCTTCTTCTGCACAAATACCAGGTTCTTCGGAATCCAGGCGTTGAGCTCGTAGTAGTACTTGGTGTGCGTCCAGATCTGGCTTTCCACGCCCGTGAGCGACGAGGTGATCATGGAGTCAATCTGCCCAGAGGCCAGCGCCTTGGGGATGTCGGGCGCGGCCACGTCCACAGACTGCGCCCCCAACAGCTCGGCAATGCGCACCGTGGTGGCGTTGTAGGTGCGCATTTTCAGGCCCTGAAAATCTGCCTTGGTGCGCACGGGTTTCACGGTAAAAAGGCCCTGTGGAGGCCAAGGCACGGCATACAGCGGCACCACGCCCTTTTCATCGATCAGGTGCTTTTCAAGCAAGGGCGATTGGTACTGCCACAGGCGATGGGCGTCTTTGTAGGAGGACACGATGAAAGGCACCGAGTCAGCCCCCGCCAACGGCACATCCTTGACCATGGCCGACATCAGCATCTCACCCGCCTCGGCCTTGCCCGACTGCACGGCGCCCAGGATTTCTGGCAGCTTGACCAGGCTGTTGTTGGGGTGCACCGCAATCTTCAAATCCCCTGCCGTGGCTTTCTCCACATCGCGCGCAAACTGCTCAATGTTCTGCGTGTGCAGCGTCTCTGGCTTGTAGCCCGTGGCCAGCTTCCACTGGGTCGCAGCCCTCGCATCCCCCACACCCGCGCCCATCACACCCACAGCCCCCAGGGCACCCATCACCGTACCCAGCATCTCACGTCGTTGCATCCCATAGCTCCCAATTAACGAATCAAAATCGAACCTGCCTCGCTTCGGCCCCATCTCACAAAGACGCGGCCGAGCGTGCGGCCTGGTCGTACATGCCCGAGAGCACACGCAGCAATCGGGCCAGCTCCCCAATGTCTTTGTTCAGTGCGTCGTCGGCCTTGAGCGCATCGATCAGGCACGACTCGCGGATATCGCGGTAGCGCTGCACATGCGATCGCCCCAGGTCGGTGGCAGCATAGGTCACTTCTTTGCCGCTTTTGTGCGAGGCCACCACGCCCAGGCCTTGCAGCTTTTTGAGGGCGTAATTCACCAAGTGCGTGTCTTCCACATTCATGATGAAACAGATGTCTGCCAGACGCTTGTCGCGCGCGCGGTGCGTGACGTGGTGCAGCACCAACACATCCAGCGGCGTCAGGTCCTTGAGGCCAGCGGCCGCCATGCAATGCACCACCCAGCGGTGAAAGGCATTGCCCGAGACGATCAGCCCAAACTCAAACTCGCTCATCTCGGCACTGCGGGCCGACACCAGATGGGCCGACGAAACAATGGGGCCAGACTCTGCCCTGCGCTGGGTCTTGGGGGCTTGCTGCGTCTTGGCTTTTGCAACGGCGACTGGCTTGGCTGGCATGAAAACCCTCTCAAACATTCGACTGGCACAAGATGTGCATGCGGTTTTATTGTAGGCACGTTGACAATAATTTGATGCCATTTTGTTGACGTTCAGGCAAAACACCTAGCGCGCCACAACAGGCATCCGATACAGTGGCACGTCACTTTTCATTGACCTCAACCCTGCGGAGATCTCCCATGAAGCGTCGCATTTTTTCCGTCACTGCCACGGCCCTGGCCTGTGGCATTTTTGCTTCTGCTGCGCAGGCGCAAACCAAGTGGGATTTGGCGGCGGCCTACCCGGTCAGCAATTTCCATACGGAAAACCTGATGCAGTTCGCCAAGGACGTGGATGCGGCCACCGCAGGCAAGCTCAAGATCACAGTGCACGCCAATGCCTCGCTGTTCAAGGCCAACGAAATCAAACGCGCCGTGCAAGGTGGCCAAGCCCCGGCTGGCGAGGTGCTGCTGGGCAACTTCGAAAACGAAAACCCGCTGTACGGTGTAGACGGCATCCCGTTTGTAGCCACCTCGTATGCCGACTCCAAGCGCCTGTACGAAGCGCAAAAGCCCTACCTCGACAAGCTGCTGGGCAGCCAGGGCATGAAGCTGCTGTACGCCGTGGCGTGGCCTCCGCAAGGCATCTATTCCAAGAAGGAACTGGGCTCCGTGGCCGACCTGCGGGGCATCAAGTGGCGTGCCTACAGCCCCGCCACGGCCAAGATCGCCGAGCTCATCGGTGCGCAGCCCGTCACCATCCAGGCGGCCGAGTTGTCGCAGGCGCTGGCCACCGGCGTGGTCGAAGCCACCATGACCTCGGGCTCCACCGGCTACGACAGCAAGATCTACGAAAGTATCAAGCTCTTTCACGACACCCAAGCTTGGCTGCCCAAGAACGCGGTCATCGTGAACAAGAAGGCCTTTGACGCACTGGACAAGCCCAGCCAGGACGCACTGCTCAAGGCATCGACCGAGGCTGAATCGCGCGGCTGGAAGCTCAGCGAGGACAAGACCGAGTGGTACAAGAAAGCCCTGATCGAGAAGGGCATGAAGATCGTCACCCCCGCGCCCAAGCTCATGGCCGACATGCGCCAGGTGGGCGACATCATGCTGAGCGACTGGCTCAAGAAGGCAGGCCCTGACGGGGAAGCCATCATCGCGGCCTACCGCAAGAGTGCCCCCGCCGCCGCACCGGCCAAGAAGTGATGCTGCGCCGCTGTCTCGACTGGATCTACCTGGCCGCTGGCGCTGCTGGCGCGACGTGCATTGCCCTGATCTGCGTGCTCATGATCGCGCAGAGCATCATGCGCGAGCTGGGCCTGCGCACAGGGGCCATCAACGACATCGTGGCCTGGTTCTGCGCAGCGGCCGCGTTTCTGGCCATGGCCCATGCCTTCAAGCACGGCGACTTCGTGCGCGTGACGCTGCTGCTGGAAAAGCTCTCGCCGCGCCGATGCCGCCAGCTCGAGGTGGTGTCGCTGGCCATCGGCTCGGTGGCCGTGGGCTACCTCATGTGGGCGGCCTGCAGCTACACCTACGAGAGCTGGGAGTTCAACGACATTGCGCAGGGCCTGCTGCCCATGCCGCTGTGGATTCCGCAGCTGAGCTTTGCCTTCGGCTCGGTGCTGCTGTGGGTGGCCGTGGTCGATGAATTCATCATCGTGCTGCGCGGCGGCGTGCCCACCTTCGTGCGCGCGGTGGAGGAGCGCCATGCGAAGGGCGACTTTTCCTCTGACATATGAAGCCCCCCTGAGGCGCTGCGCGCCTTCCCCCGGCGGGGGACGCCACCCCTGGCCCGGCAAAGCCGGTTCCACGGTGGCACTGGTTTTTTGCCGCGCCCGTTTTTGCGTTGCACTGCAAGCGCAGTGCGGTGTGAATACCGATAACAACAGGCTGCATCGGGCATAGCACCCGCAGCCCAGAAAGTTCGATATGGATATCTTGATGGTGGGTGGCGTCCTGCTGCTGCTCATGATGGTGCTGCTGTCCGGCGGTGTGTGGATCGCCATGACCTTGGCGATCTGCGGCTGGGTGGGGCAGGCGTTCTTCACGTCCACACAACCGGCCAAGAACCTGTTTTCCGCCTTTTGGGAAAGCAATGCGAGCTGGGAGCTGGCCGCCCTGCCCCTGTTCATCTGGATGGGCGAGATCCTGTTTCGCACCAAGCTGTCCGAGGAAATGTTTGAGGGCCTGCGCCCCTGGCTCAACCGCATTCCCGGCCGGTTGATGCACACCACCATCCTGGGCTGCGGCATCTTTGGCTCAGTCTCAGGCTCGTCGGCCGCCACCTGCGCCACCATCAGCAAGGTCGCACTGCCCGAGCTGATGAAGCGTGGCTATGACGAGAAGCTGGCCCTGGGCTCGCTGGCCACGGCGGGCACGCTGGGCATTTTGATTCCGCCCTCCATCACCATGGTGGTGTATGCCGTGGCGGCCGATGCATCCATCATCCGCATCTTCCTGGCGGGCTTCCTGCCGGGCATCCTCTTGATGCTGCTGTTCTCTGGCTACATCGGCTGGTGGAGCCTGCGCAACCCCGACAAGGTGCCCGCAGCCGACCCACCCACCACGCTGCGCGAAAAAATCCGCCTGTCGGGCAACCTGATTCCCGTGGGTGTGCTCATCGTCTTCATCGTGGCCGTGCTCGTCACGGGCTACGCCACCGCCACCGAATGCGCGGCCTACGGCGTGGTGGGTTCGCTGGGCCTTGCGCTGTGGAGCCGCTCGCTCACCTGGCAGAACTTCAAGGAAGGCCTGATGGGCACCACGCGCACCAGTTGCATGATCATGTTCATCCTGGCGGGTGCCGCCTTCCTCACCAAGACCATGGCCTTCACTGGTATCCCGCGCGAGCTGGCCGAATGGGTCAACGCCATGCACCTGTCGCCGTTCGCGCTGATCAGCGTGCTGGTGCTGGTGTACCTGGTGCTGGGCACGGCGCTGGACGGCATCAGCATGATCGTGCTCACCAGCGCCGTGGTGCTGCCCATGATCCAGCAGGCCGGGTTCGACCTGATCTGGTTCGGCATCTTCATCGTGCTGCTGGTCGAGATCGCCGAGGTCACTCCGCCTGTGGGCTTCAACCTCTTCGTGCTGCAGAACATGACGGGCAAGGACAGCAACACGATCGCGCGCGCTGCCATCCCGTTCTTCCTGTGCCTGGTGGTGTGCATTGGCCTGATCACCTTGTTCCCGCAGATCGTGACCATCCTGCCCGATTTGGTGATGGGCAAGGAACAATAAGCGCAGCCACAGGCGCCCTGCAAGCCTCGCGCGCAGGTGGGCGCAGGCAAGGCGCAGATGGTGCCAAGCCTGCCATCGTCTTGGCCTAGAATCGCGCCCCATGATTGCCCCCCTTGCCATCTGTATTGGAGCCAGCTTGGGCGCGCTTGCGCGTTGGCAACTGGGGCTGTGGCTGAGCCCCGGCGGGCTGATACCTTGGGGCACCCTGGCCGCCAACCTGATCGGGGGTTACCTGATTGGCGTGTGCGTGGCGGTATTCCAGGCCCTGCCCCAGCTGGACCCAGCCTGGCGCCTGGCCTTGGTCACCGGCTTTCTCGGCGGCCTCACCACGTTCTCCAGCTTCTCTGCCGAGGTGGTCAGCATGCTGCAGCAGCAGCGCTACCTGATGGCCTTGGGCACCACGGCAGTGCATCTGCTGGGCTCCCTGGTGCTGACCGCGCTGGGCATTCACAACGCTACTCTTTTGATAGCTTCTCGCGCTTGATATACAAGCCTTCAGCCCCATATAGAACGACAGTGGCAGCGCATGCTCCGGCCACTGGCCCCTCCTCCATTTGCACCTCTTGAATCAGACCTCTATGGAAGCCAACACCCAACTCAACGAACGCCGCCTGGCCGATGCCTGGGCTGATCTGCACACACACGCTACCAACGGCAACCCGCTGCACTCTGACGCATACCGCATGGCGTTTGCCGATCCTGAGTTCCTCTTCCGCCGCGAAACGCGCGGCATCCGCTTCCAGCTTGAAATGCTCAAGCCCGACCTGGGCCAGGCCGACCAGGGCATTGAAAACACCGTGGTGGTGTTTGGCAGCGCCCGCTTTGTCGACCCCGAAGCCGCGCAAAAACAACTGGCCGATGCCCAGACCAATGGCGACACCACGCTGATTGCCCGCGCCAAGCAGGCCGTGCGCAATGCCCAGCACTACGACCTGGCCCGCCAGTTCTCGCGCCTGGTCGCCCAATACAGCAATGGCAAGCCCGAGTCCGAGCGCCTGTACATCTGCACCGGCGGCGGCCCCGGCATCATGGAAGCCGCCAACCGCGGCGCGCACGACGAAGGCGCGCTGAACGTGGGCCTGAACATTGCCCTGCCCCACGAGCAAAGCGGCAACCCCTACATCACGCCCTCGCTGTGCTTCAAGTTCCACTACTTCGCGCTGCGCAAGATGCACTTCATGATGCGCGCCAAGGCCCTGGTGGCCTTCCCCGGCGGCTTTGGCACGCTGGACGAGCTGTTTGAAGTGATGACGCTAGTGCAAACCGGCAAGGCCAAGCCCGTGCCCATCGTGCTGTGCGGCACCGCGTTCTGGAAGAAACTCATCAACTTCGAGGCGCTGGTCGAAGAAGGCACCATCTCGGCGCAAGACCTCAAGCTCTTCCACTACACGGACGACCCGCAGGAAGCCTGGGACTACATCAAGGCGTTCTACCAGCTCTGAGCGCCACCGCTGCCCAGCCCCGAGACCGGGCCGGGCTGGGCTCCAAGGGCCCGTCCTATTCTGGCGAAACCACGGACGACGCAACGCCCCACGCGTCGTCAAACACCACGCTGGCCAGCGGTGCACGCTGGGCCCAGCGCTCTTGCTGCAGCATGGGCTCTTCGTAAAAGCCGTGCACCGGCCCCAGGCACAGCAGTGCAATGGGCTCGGCCCCTGCTGGCATGCCCACCAGCGCGGCCACGGCAGCCGGGTCGAAGATGGACACCCAGCCCATGCCCAGGCCTTCGGCGCGGGCGGCGAGCCACAGGTTCTGGATGGCGCAGGCAGCAGACGCCAAGTCCATGCGCGGCAGCGTGCGACGGCCAAAGATGTGGGCCTCGCGCCCATCGGCCAAAGCCACTACCAACAGCTCGGCAGCGTCGAGCACCCCTTGTACTTTGAGCCGCATGAACTCCTCGCGCCGCACACCCAGCGCATCGGCGGTGAGCAGGCGTTCGGCCTCTACCACCCCGTGCAATTGCTGGCGCAGCACAGGGCGTGTGATGCGGATGAAGCGCCACGGCTGCATGAAGCCCACGCTGGGCGCGTGGTGTGCCGCCCGCAGCAGCCGTTGCAGCACCTCGGGTGCCACCGCACCGCCCGCAAAGTGGCGCATGTCGCGCCGCTCGTCAATGGCGCGGTACACCGCACGGCGCTCGGCCTCGGTGTAGGGCTGGGCTGGAACGGTGGGCGTGGTGGGCTCTGTTGCGGACATGGGTACAAACAGAGCGCTCAGTCCTCAATGCCGCGCTGCGCAGGCACCCCGGCCTTGAACGCGTGTTTGATGAGCTTCATTTCGGTCACCGTGTCGGCCAGCTCGATGATCTCTTCAGGGCAACGACGGCCCGTGAGCACCACGTGCACGTCCTTGGGCCGGTCGCGCAGGGTTTGCAGCACGCCTTCCAGCGGCAGCCAGCCGTAAATCAGCGGGTAGGTGATTTCGTCCAGCACCACCAAAAAATGCTCGCCCGCCATGATGGTGGCGCGGGCTTTTTCCCAGCCATCGCGGGCGAGTTGGGCAGAGTGCTCCAGGTCCTGGCTCTTCCAGCTGAAGCCGTCGCCCAGGCCTTCGATGGGGATGCCGATCTGCTCGAACATGCGGTGCTCGCCAAAGCGGGCCGTGGGCACTTTCATGAACTGGTAGATCTTGACGGCCTTGCCCCGGCCATGGGCGCGCAGTGCCAGGCCAAAGGCGGCCGTGCTTTTGCCCTTGCCGTCGCCGGTGTTGACGATGACGAGGCCACGGCGCTCGCCCTCGGGTTTTTCGTAGCGCTTTTCGGTGGGGGCGGCTTCAATTTGCATGGGGTGGGCTCTCGTTCAAATCATTGGAAGGTGGCACAGCCGTAGCGTGCAACTGCGGCAGCGCCATCCATTGCCCGGCCACGCTGTGGATGGCAATGCGGCGGTCAAACACGCGTTCTACGGCGCGGTGGGTGGCGGGGTCTGCCGCTGCGCCGTGGTGCACCACACGGCCACGCGCCAGCACGGCCACGTGGTCGGCCTGCAGCGCCATCGAGACCTCGTGCAGCACGCTGACCACGGTCTTGCCCTCGGCCACCAGCGCGCGCACCAGCAGCAGCCAGTCGGCCTGGTGCGGGGGGTCGAGGTTGGCCAGGGGTTCGTCCATCAGCAGCACCTGGGCCTGCACGGCCAGGGCACGGGCCAGCAGCACGCGCTGGCGCTCGCCGCCCGACAAGCCCCCCAGCGTGCGCTGGCGCCAGTCCCACGCGTGGGTGGCGCGCAGGGCTTGCTCTACCGCCGCGTGGTCGGCCGCGCTGGGCGGGGCCAGCCAGGGCTGGTGCGGCAGGCGGCCCAACATGGCCACGTCGTACACGGTGAGGTCGTCGGCCGCGGCTTCGTTCTGCCCCAGCCACGACAGCGCCCGCGCCTTGTCGCGCCGGGGCCAGTCGGCCAGCGCGCGGCCCAGCAGGTGCACCGTGCCGGTGTGCGGCATCAGCCCCGCCAGTGCGCGCAGCAAGGTGGATTTGCCTGCGCCATTGGGGCCGACGATGCTCGTCCAGCACCCGGCCAGCAGCGGCAGATGAATGTCTTGCAATATGGGGCATTTACCCACGCTAGCGCCCATCTGGTGAGCGTGGATAGCTATTATTTCAGGAGCATGCAATGTGGTCACAGCACGCCCCCTTGTCCGGTGCGCCGGTGCATCAGCCACAGCAGGTAGCCACCGCCCAGCACGGCCGTGAGCACGCCCACCGGCAGCTCTTGCGGGGCAATCACCCAGCGGGCCAGCACATCGGCGCCCATCAGCAACACGCCGCCCATCAGGCTGGCCAGCAGCACCAACCAGGCGTGGGTGACCTTGGCCATGGAGCGCACCAGGTGCGGCGCAGCCAGCCCCACAAAGGCGATGAGCCCCGTCTGCGCCACGGCGGTGCCGGTGGCCAGGGCCAGCACCGCCACCAGCGCCAGGCGCATGGGGGCCAGCGGCAGGCCCAGGCTGGTGGCAGTGGCCTCGCCCAAACTCAACCCATCGAGTGCGCGGCTGAACACCCAGGCCGCTGCGGCGCACACGCACCAAGCCGCGGCCATCAGCACGCAAGACGCCCAGCCGATGAAGCCCGCACTGCCCAGGTTAAAGCCCTGCATGGACGGAATGATGTCGGGCGCGGCCAGCGTGATGAGGTCTTTGACAGCACCCAGCACCACGCCCACAATCACCCCGGCCAGCAGCAGGCGCAGGGTGTGCTGCACGCCACGCGCCAGCTGCAGCGTGAGCAGCACGGCCAGCACAGCGCCCACAAAGGCCGCCCCCGTGAGGCCCAGCTTGGCCAGCCACACGGTGGCAGGCGCCACGCCAAACAGCGCCATGGCCAGCGCCACGCCCAACGATGCGCCCGAGGCACTGCCCAGCAAGAACGGGTCGGCCAATGGGTTGCGAAACAGCCCCTGCGCCACGGCGCCCGCCAGGCCCAGCAGCGCCCCCGCCTGCCACGCACCCAGGCTGCGCGGCAGGCGAATGTCCCACACGATGCGGGCAGCCAGGGGGTCGTCGGCCAGGCGCAGCACGCTGTCAAACCCGGTGCTGCCCACGCTGGCACCCAGGCCGGTGAGCAGCACCGACAGCGCGGCCAGCGCCAGCAGCAGCCACACAGCCCGTTGGCGCGATGGGGTCACGCCCGCATGGGGCGCAGTGATGCGGACGGCGGCGGGAGGCAGAGTGGAATCGCTCATGGCCGGGTGGCTGGGGAGTTGGCCGTCTGGGGTTTGCGGGCCATTTTGTCGTTGATGCACTGGGCCATCAGCCGGGCGGCCTCGGCCATGCGGGGGCCGGGGCGCACCACGGTGTCCGAATCGTCGGGCCCATACACGCACAGGCGCTGCTCGCGCACGGCCTTGATGGTGTCCCACCCTGGGTACGGCACCATGTTCTGCATGCTGCGGTTGCCCATCATGATGAGGTCGGGGTTGGCGCGCACCACAAACTCGGGGTTCAGGCGCGGAAAGGGCCCCAGCGAGACGGGCACGATGTTCTTCACGCCCAGGCGCGTGAGCGTCTCGCCAATGAACGACGACTCGCCCGCGCCGTAGGGGCCGCGGCTCACTTCAAAGTACACGCGGGTGTTGCGGGCCTCGGGCGCCAGGCTCTGAGCGGCGGCAGACACAGCGGCATCGATCACGCGCCACACCTTGCGCGCGGCATCGTCGGGCTGGCCCAGCAGGCGGGCCATGGTGCCCAGCACGCGCTGCACGTCGGCATGGGTTTTGGGCTCCAGCGTGACGACCTTAACGCCCAGCGCCTCCAGCCGCTCGCCCGCGCGGGATGAGACGGACATCACCACCACATCGGGGCGCAGGGCCACGATGGCCTCGATGTTGGGGTCCAGCCCACCGCCCACCTTGGGCAGCTTTTGCACGCTGGCGGGGTAGTTGGAATAACGGTCCACGCCCACCAGGCGGTGGCATTGGTCGAGCGCGCAGATGGTTTCGGTGAGCGATGGCAGCAGGCTCACGATGCGCTGGGGCGGGCGCGACAGCGTCACCGCACGACCCCGGTCGTCGGTGACCTGCACGGGCTGCGCCCGCGCCAGTCCGGCCATGAGCAGGCCCAGAACGATGAGGATGGCGATCACCCAGAGGATGCGGCGCACGGGGATGGGTTTCATAGTTCTATCTCAGTGAATTCGTTGCTGTACAAAGCAACCCACCGCGCTCGAAACTGGCTCGATCCAGACCAGGGCCGTCGTGCAAGGGCCGCCCCGCCGCACGGACGGCGTTCCCCTCCCGCGAAGCGAGAGAGGGGGAAGGCGCGACGCGACTCAGGGGGTGATTCATTTCAGTTTCAGCGGCAAGCCTGCCGCCATCAGCGTGACGCGTTCGCACACCTGCGCTACTTGCTGGTTGAGCACGCCCAGCGCATCCACAAAGGCCCGTACTTCGCGGCCCATGGGGATCACGCCCAGGCCGATCTCATTGCCCACCAGCACCACGGGGCCGGGGGCTTTTTCAATTGCTATCAAAAAATGAGCTGCTTGCGCTTTCCAGTCAAGCGCCAGAGCCTGTTTTTGTTTCAAATCCAGAGCTTCGTCCCCAGCGGGCATGAGCCAGTTGGTCAGCCACAGCGTGAGGCAGTCCACCACCACCAGCGTGTGCGCGGTGCTGTGCTTTGCCAGGGCGGCTGCCAGGTCGCGGGGTTCTTCCAGCGTTTGCAGGCCGGGCACGCGCTCGGCCCGGTCGCGCTGGTGGCGGGCAATGCGCTCGCGCATCTCACCGTCCCACGGCTGGGCGGTGGCGATCAGCACGGCGTTGTGTGCGGGCGACTGGGCCAGCCAGTCGCGCGCCAGCAGCTCGGCCCGGCGGGACTTGCCGCTTTTCTGACCGCCGAGGATCAGCTCGGAGCGGCTTTTTGGCATGGTTTGGCTCACGCAGTCACTCCACCCAGCAGGTGCGCCACGGCCACGGGGCTGGATGGGAACCACGCGTGGAAGTAGCTGGCGTGGATGCTGCCCAGGCGGTACAGCGCCTCGCCCGCATCGGCCGCCACCGGCTCATCGGGCCGCGAGGTGCGCGACACCACCGGTGCATCGCTTTGCGCGGTGGAGTAGTGGAAGGTGTGCCCACGCAGCGTGCGCCCATCCACCACCAGTTGCTGCGGGCCCAACGCGGCCAGGCGCTTTTGCATGCGGACATGTCCGGGCAGCAGGCCCCAAGCGGGGTGCGTGCTTCCGTCGGTGTGGGTGATGGATTCAAACAGCGCCATCATGCCGCCGCACTCGGCCCACAGGGGCTTGCGCTGCAGCACATGGGCCATCAGGCTGGCCTTCATGCCGGTGTTGGCGGCGATGCGGTCGGTGTGCAGCTCGGGGTAGCCACCGGGCAGCCATACGGCGTCGCATGGGGGCAATGCAGCGTCATCCAATGGCGAGAAAAACACCACGCGCGCGCCCAGTTGCTCCAGCGTTTGCAGGTTGGCGGCGTAGGTAAAGCAAAACGCGGCATCGCGCCCCACGGCCACGGTGCGGCCCGCCAGCAAGGGCGGCACAGGCCGGATGTCGTCCGGTGCGGGGAAATCCACCGCCCAGCGCTGCAAGTCTTGCGCGGCCATCTGGCCCAGCGGGGTGGCGGCCAGTGCGTCGGCCGCAGCGTCCAGGCGCTGGGCGCTGTCGGCCAGCTCGTGCGCAGCCACCAGGCCCAGGTGGCGCTCAGGCAGCAAGGCCGCGCCTTTTTTGCCGGCGCCAGCAGGCTCTTCGCCATGGCTCACGCGCATCAACGCGCCCATCCAGTCGGCGCTGTCACGCAGGCCATCGCGCAGCATCTGCGCATGCCGCTCGCTGCCCACGCGGTTGGCCAGCACGCCGGCCCAGGGCATGTCTGCGCGGTAATGTTGCAGGCCAAAGGCCAGCGCGCCAAAGGTGCCCGCCATGGCCGATGCATCGACCACGGCCATCACGGGCACGCCAAAGCGCTGGGCCAGATCGGCCGCGCTGGGTGTGCCGTCGAACAGGCCCATCACGCCCTCGATGAGGATGAGGTCGTTGCTTTGCGCCGCTGCATGCAGGCGCTGGCGGCAATCGACCTCGCCGTTCATCCACAGGTCCAGCTGGTGCACCGGCTGGCCGCTGGCGAGCTGGTGCCAATGCGGGTCCAGAAAATCCGGCCCGCACTTGAACACCTGCACGCGCAAGCCCCGGCGCGTGTGCAGCCGCGCCAGCGCCGCCACCGCCGTGGTCTTGCCCTGCCCCGAGGCCGGGGCGGCAATCAACAAGGCGGGGCAGCGGGCAGCGGCTTGCGCCATGGCCTGCAAGGGGGCCGATGGGGTCACTGCGGTGCCCACTTCAGGCCCACAAACAGCGTGCGGCCTGGGGTGGCGTAGGTGCGAGCCAACTGATAGTCCTTGTCGGCCACGTTGTCCACGCGGGCCAGCAGGGTGTAGTCGCGCGCAATGCGAGTGCTGGCGTACAGGTTGACGAGGGTGTAGCCGCCCAGCACGTTGGTGTTGGCAATGGTGTCGTAGCGGCGGCCCGAGGCCTGCACTTCTGCCCCTAGCGTCCACCCAGCCACCACGGTATCGGCCCCGAAGGTGCCGTGGTGCTTGGCGCGGCGGGCCAGTTGCTTGCCGGTGTCCAGGTCACGCGGGCGCTGCAGGTCGAGCGAGCCGCGCAATTGCACGGGGCCCACGCGGTGCGATGCGGCCAGCGTCACGCCCTTGTATTCGGCACGGGCGGTGTTGGCGTAGCAGCCAAACGTGGAGGCGCAAGGCCCTGTACCTGCAAACGAAATCAGGTCACTTACCCGGTTGCGAAACGCCACGGCCGAGAAGGTGCTGCTGCCCTGGGCATAGCGCAGGCCGAGCTCGGCGTTGCGCGCGGTTTCAGGGCGCAGCGAGGCAACACCGTACTGGCTGAAGCGCTGGTACAGCGTGGGTGCGCGGAAAGCGGTGCCCACCGATGCCGTGGCGCGCCACTGCGGCGTGATGGCGTAACCATAGGCCACGCTGCCCGTGCCCTTGCCACCAAACTCGCTGTCCTCGTCGTGGCGCACGTTGACCTGCACCGTGTGCCCGCCCGCGTTGTAGCCATAGCCCAGTGCCACCCCGTTTTGCGAGCGATCGCGGTCGATGGGGTTGTTCTCCAGGTGGTCTTCACGGCGCTCCAGCGCGGCCGTGAGCTGGTGGGCGCCCTGGCGCCATTCGTTCTGGAACAGGTAGCCGCGCAGGCGCGTGTCCGACAGGTACACCGAGGGCTTGGTTTCGTATTCGTCGCGCGAATCGGTCACGCTGAACTTGGTCTTGTAAGCGCTGCTCCACTGCGCCTGCCAGTTCAGCCCCAGCGCGTGCATGGTGTGCAGGTTGCGGTCGTCATTGCCAAGGCCGCTGTCGTAGCCGCTGTTGGTGTCGCCCGCCATCAGCGTGCCTTCCAGGCGGTGCACTGCATTGAGCTGCACGCCCACGCGGGCATTGCCAGCGGTATTGCGGTAGCCATCCTTGTCAGGGTTCTGGCCGGCAATGGGGCGGGCGTTGAAACCGTCGCTCTCATCGCGCAGCAGGCCCAGGGCGTAATCGACCGTGCCACTGGCGCCGCTCACACCGGCTTCGAGCTTGGTGGTGCCCCGGTTGCCCACGCCCACAGAAACGAACGGCGCGAAGCCCTTTTCACCGCGCTTGGTAAAGATCTGGATCACACCGCCCAGGGCGTCAGAGCCATACACCGCGCCCGCAGGGCCACGCAGCACTTCGATGCGGTCAATGAGCCCGAGCGGAATGGCCTCCCACGCGGCGCCACCGGTGGCCTGGGAATCCATGCGCACCCCGTCGATGTACACCGCGGTAAAACGTGATTCGGCACCGCGCAGAAACAGGCTGGTCTGCGTGCCCGGGCCGCCATTGCGCGACATTTCCACCCCTGGCAGGCGGGCCAGCAAATCGCCCAGGCCGGTGGCGCCACTGCGCTCAATGCTGTCGCGGTCCACGATGGAGACATCGGCCACCAAATCGGACAGTGGCTGCTCAGTGCGCGTGGCGGCCACTACGGTTTCAGACAAAGAAGGTGCGCGCAGGTTTTGCGCCAGCACCGTGGTACCTGTGGTTTGGGCATGGGCAGGCACCGACAAGGTGCAAAGCCCAGTGGCGGCCAGGGCCATCAGGCCAGGGCGCAGCGACAACAGCGCCTGCTTGCGGGCGTGGGGGGTGGGGTACTTCATCGTGGGGGAACTCAATCAACAAACAACCCGTGCCGGCCTCCCCGCCAGCGTGTGGGTGATACGGCTGCGCAGCGACACCATGGGTCGCGCACAACCACCGTGTTGGCCGGTATCCGGGCTGGCGGAACACTCTCCAAGGCCTTCCCAGGGGCTTGTTCAAGGCCCCCAGTGGCGTGTGTGAATGGAGAGAGGATCAAGCGATCCGTCCGCTGACCGTTGCGGGGGCAGCGCAGGCCGGGCATGCCACCGTGGTGGTCGCCTTCCTGCTTCCCGTTGAACTGCAGCCTGTGAACCAAGCAGCGAGCACCAACTCGCGGATTTTAGGGCCTCTGCATCCCCCGCCTGGAACAGACGACCCTACAATCGAGAGCTGTATGGCAGAACCCTCCACCACCGATCAGATCGCCGAGCGTGTTGAGCGCCTTTTGGTACGCCACGCCGAGTTGCAACGCACCAATGCCTTGCTGGCCGATCAAGTCAGCGCCCTGACCCAGGAGCGCGATTCACTCAAATCCCGCCTGAACGCAGCGCGCGGCAGAATCGACGCCTTGCTGGAGCGCCTGCCTTCCAACACCGCGCCCGTCGCCCCCGCCCCCACCAAGGAAATCGAATGAAGCAAATCGAGGTGCAGATCCTGCAGCAAAGTTACCTGCTGGCCTGCCCCGAGGGGCAAGAATCGCGCCTGTTGGATGCCGTGGAGCGGGTCGACACCGCCATGACCCGCATCCGCGATGCCGGCAAAGTCCGCGCCCGCGAGCGCATCGCCGTGCTGGCTGCGCTGAACCTCGCTTTTGAAATCGCCGACCGCGATGCAGCGGCGGCCAAGGCAGCAGCACAGCCAGTGCACACCCCTGCCCCCACCCTGGCGGCCTCAGCCCCCAGCGATGAAGAAAACCAGCGCCTGCAAAGCTTGCTGGGCCGCCTGGACCAGGCGCTGGAGCAAGACGGCCAGCTGCTTTGACGGTGCTGGCTGCGGCCACCCCGGGCAGACTGCCCACGGTGTGTTTCGGCTTTTAGGCATATTTGCACGGGCCAGATGGCGGGCCCCGTAGCCGCCAGCCCAGAGAGCGCGCACATCGGCCACCGCGTTTGACCCAAGCGTGGCAAACCCTCCCCAAATACATCACCGCTTTGCCTGCAACCTCCAGGCCAAAGGCCTACAATGGCGAGGTCTGCGGTGCTGTCGGGCTTTATATTTCCTTGAACCAATGCTCCCTGAGCTCGGGCTTGGTAATTGCCTGGTGAGCGTGATCGTCTCGCGTCAGATGAACCCAACGTCAGGCTGCCCTCGCCCCCCTGAACCCCCGGTTCAGGATGCCGGTCCGGTGGCATTCGCAGACACCTTCTTCTTACGCTTGGCCCTCTCGGTGCGAAGCGCTGCCGAGCAGCAGCTCGGGCCCCACTCCAACACTTACGGTACCCCTCCCTTATGCTGGATCCTCTGCTGATTGTTGAGTTGGGCGTTCTGGGTTTGTGCACCGGCTTTCTGGCCGGGCTGCTGGGCATTGGCGGCGGCATGCTGCTAGTGCCATTTCTGACCTACATCCTGGGCACCAAGCAGGTGGGCCCAGATTTGGCCGTGAAGATGGCCATTGCCACATCGATGGCCACCATTGTGTTTACCTCTATTTCCAGCGTGCGTGCGCACCACAAGCGCGCAGCCGTGCGCTGGGACATCGTGACCAATCTAGCCCCTGGCATTGTGCTGGGCAGTTTGGTCGCCAGCCTGGGGGTCTTTGCTCTGCTCAAAGGCTCTTTTCTGGCCATCTTCTTTGGCCTGTTCGTCAGCTTTTCTGCCACGCAGATGTTTCTGGACAAGAAACCTGCCCCCACACGGCAAATGCCTGGCACGGCGGGCCAGATGGGTGCAGGCGGGGTGATTGGATTTTTGTCAGGCTTGGTTGGCGCGGGCGGCGGCTTTGTCAGTGTGCCGTTCATGACCTGGTGCAACGTGCCCATCCACAATGCGGTGGCCACCAGCGCTGCGCTGGGCTTTCCGATTGCCTTGGCCAACGTGATTGGCTATGTGCTGGGCGGCCAGTCAGTGGCCGATTTACCTGCAGGCTCGCTGGGCTATGTGTGGCTGCCAGCACTGGGCGTGATTGCCACCTGCAGCGTGCTGACCGCCCCATTGGGCGCGAAAGCAGCCCACAACTTGCCCGTGAAAAAGCTCAAGCGCGTGTTTGCCAGTCTGCTTTTTGCACTGGCGGCCTATATGTTCTGGAAAGGTGTGCTGGCGTCTTGAACCGCGCCAGGGCACCGCGTTGTGGGCAACTGCAACGCCGCCCAACAAGCATCAGGCCGCTGCCGCAACGCCCTGCTCTTGCATGCGCTGCGCCACCTTGCCGGGGTCGGCCAGCAGCAGGCGAAAGTCTTGCGCAGGCAACCCTGGCGCGCACAGGAATCCCTGGAAGTGGTCACACTGCATTTGCTGCAACATGGCTTTCTGGGCCACGGTCTCAACACCTTCGGCCACCACAGCGATGCGCAACGCGTGTCCCATGCTGATCACGGCACTCACGATGGCATGGTCACCATCATCGTCGGGCAAGCCGCGCACAAAAGACTGGTCCACCTTGAGCTTGTGGATGGGGAGTTTCTTCAGATAGCCCAGGCTGGAGTAGCCCGTCCCAAAGTCATCGATGGCCAGACTGACCCCCAGCTTGGCAAGCACCCCCAGGCGCTGCGCCATCTCCTGCGCGTCCTGCAGCAAAATGCTCTCCGTCAGCTCCAGCTCCAGCAAGGTCGGTGGCAATCCGTGGGCGGCCAGCAAAGAGACCAGTCGGCTCACGAAATCGGGCTGCAGAAACTCCAATGCCGACACATTCACCGAGACAACAATGGGGTTTCCGGACTGCATCCAGCCCGCAGCCTCCCGTATCGCCTGCTCCATCACCCAGGCCCCAGCGTGACGATATAGCCAGACTCTTCGGCCAGCGGAATGAACGCCCCCGGTGACACAGGACCCATTTCTGGATCCGTCCAACGGATCAGCGCCTCGGCTCCCGTGATGCTCCCCGTGGTTAGGCTGACCTGCGGCTGGTAGTGCACCGACATGTGGTTCAGGCCCAAGGCCTGGCGCATGGCATGCTCCAGCTTCATGCGGGAGAGCAGGTTGGCATTCATCTGCGGCTGGTAAAAGCCGTAGCTGCCCCGGCCACGTTCCTTGACGCGGTACATCGCCGTGTCGGCCTGCTTGATGAGGTCGTCCAGCGAAAGCCCATCGTGCGGGAACAACGCAATGCCAATGCTGCACTGGATAGAAAACCCCATGCCATCCAGCCCAAAGGGGCGCAGCATCTCGTCCAGAATGCGGCGCGACACCGCTTCTGCAACGGTGGCATCGCCGCTATGCAGGTAGATGACAAACTCGTCCCCCCCCAGTCGGCACAGCATGTCTGTTTGCCGAAGGCAGGTTTGCAAACGTTCGGCCACCAACTGCAGGACCCGATCGCCAAACGGGTGCCCGAGCGAGTCATTGATGATCTTGAAGCGGTCCAGGTCCAAAAACAAGATGGCAAAACTGCCGCCTTGTTGCTGTGCCGCGGCAATGGCCGCCTCCGCGCGCTGCGCCAGCAACAAGCGGTTGGGCAACCCCGTCAACACATCGCTGTAGGCAAGTTCCTCAATGCGTTTCTGTGCGGCGTGCTGCACCGTGAGATCGCGCATGAAGCCAATGCTCTGCATGACTTGCCCGCTCTCGTCGTGCAGGGCCACCCAGGACAACTGCACAGCGCAGTCGCTCCCCATCTGGCGCGGCATCCACAGCTCCCCCTCCCAAAACCCCGACGTCTTCCAGCCCTCGCCCACCCGCTCCATCAGCAGTGCATCCTCCAGAGGCCTGAACAGCGAGGCGGCCAACTGCCCCTCATAAAAGGGGGCGGCAGAGCCCATGAGTTTTTCGCAACCCGGGTTCATCCGCAAGATCCGATGCTGGCGATCGGCAATGAAGATAGCGTCCAGACTCGACTCGAACACCCTGGCTGCCAACCGAAGACTGGCTTGGGCTTCTGTCTGGCGCGTGATGTCACGGAATGAATAGACCCGCCCAACAGGCAAGCCACGGCTGAGCTGCGGGACAGACCGGCGCTCCAGTACCGTGCCAGCGCTCAGCTCCAGAATATCGGTGCTTTCTTGCATCGGGTCGGCCATGATGGCCGCCATCCGCTCAGAGTAGCCCTGCGGGTCGCGCACCTGATCTGCCATGTGGGCAAAAACGGCCGGGTCATCACGGCGGGTCAACATGTCTGGCGAGATGTGCCACAGCTTGACCAAACGCTGGTTGAAAGCCCGAATGCTGCCATCCATGGCACATACCAGCATCCCGTCTGCCGCAGAGTCCAGCGTCGCCCTCAACTCCGACAGCAAAGTCTCCAGCTCCAACTCGGTCGCTTGCTGTTGGCTGCGGTCCATCATCGCCAACAAGAATGCCGTGCCGCCCCCCGGCAATGGCACGCGGCGCAACTGCCGCTCCACCGCAATCAGCGCGCCATTGGCATGCAGCACACTGGTTTCAGAGTGGATGCCGTCCGCGATGGCATCCACAGGCTGTACCCAAAACACATGGTCTTGCGGGGTGGCAACGAAACCCAGCACAGATTGCCCCACCAGCTCCTGAACGGTACGCCCCAACAGCTTGGCTGCGGCCCCATTGGCTGCCAGAACTGCCAGAGACTTCTCATCCACCAGGCAGACAGCCTCCAGCATCGCATCCAGCCAAGGCTGCGGCAGTGGGTATGTCACAACGCCTGAACCTCTGCTTCGACGGAGTCTGGGCTGACTGCACGCTCAAAAAAGTAGCAGATGCGCTTGCGCGGGGAGAGGTAGTCCAGCGCATCGCGAGGCAACTGCGAAGGTTTCAGGCTGCGCCGGATGCCCAGTTCTGGCACCGTCTCCAAATCCAGGATCGGGGCTTCGTCCTTGGGAATGCGCGAGTCGTGCACGATCACCCGAGGACGCAGGGGCCGCGAAGAGTTGACCGATGCCACGATGGCATAACGGTCGTTGACCAACTGGACGATGGAGCCTGGGGGGTACACCCCCATCATGCGGATGAAGGCACCCAGCACCACCGAATCAAACCGCGCCTTGTGCTGTGCAAAGATCACAGACAAGGTTTCGTGGGGCGTAAGGCCCCCTCCTCCGATGGGGCTGCACATGCGGTCATAGTGATTGACCAGCGCCACCACCTGGCTGGATCGACTCAACTCTGCCGCGCCGCGACGCAAAGGAAAACCCGAGCCATCGACCATTTCATGGTGCTGCGCGATGGTGGCCAGCACCGGTTTGCCCCAACCCATGCGCGTGGCCAACGCTACCGAGGCGGCCACATGGCCCTCGTAGCGCGAGCGTTCAGCGAGGGTCATGGAAGAAGAGACATGGGCCAGCTGCAGCGGCATGCCCATTTTTCCGATGTCGTGCAGCAACGCGGCGACACCCAGGTCATGCAACTCGGCGCTTTTCATGCCCAGCGCTTTGCCCAGCAAAAGGCTGAGCACCATGACATTCACGGGATGCAGTGCGCCGGGCTCGCCAACGCCTTCTGAGAGCAGGCGAATGACCGAGTCGCTGCTTTCGAGCAACTCATCCACACACTCTGAAACCAGCGATACCCCCTCAGCTTGCGCAGCCTGGGGCTGGTCACTGACCAGTTTCTCCATCGCCATGTACTGGCGAGTGGCCAAGCGAAAGCGCTGATCGCAGGCCAACAAAGAAGCATTTTGGGCTGCCAGCAGCAGCCTGCGCCGCAACGCCAGGGCATTCTCGGCCCCGGCGGTCAATGAGGCAGAGGGTTGATCGGCAACAACGGGCTCCGGCGATGCGGGCTCTGGGCATGCTGACGGGGTTTCGGGTTCTGGCGGAATCACGCCATGGCGAAACTCTGGATCGCTTTTCTTGGGCAGCACCTTGATTTGGGTGAGTCCCAACTCGCGCAGGGTTGCGATCTGCTCCGCGGAACCCACCCTGAAATTGCTGACGGGAAACGGATGCTGCATCCAACTCAAATCCAGCTGGATATACATGCCAATTCGCAACTGGCTGATATCGATAAGAACTGAGGTATTCACAGCGCAATAGGTGACAGTGGGGAAATGTAACAATGCCGCGACAATTGTTAAGCCCATTATCACCAGTTCTGATGGCCGCCTGAGCAAGGCGTTTACCCCCTATTTCCAGCAGTGCTTTTCTGGAAAAGAGGTCGAAATCAGACGCGAAAGCCGCAAAACCATGTGCCCAGCGGGGGCCCTCTCAGCGCACCGCTCGCCAGACGCAGAAAAATGGCTGCCTAGCAAAGGTGGATCGGCAACTCCAGCAAGATGTAAAAGCTGGCAGAGTGTGGTGAAATTGTCAAAAAGCGACCGACTGATCGCGGGCCATGCAAGCCAAAGCAGTCGGCAGACTCTTTGAACAGGTTCTTAGCAAGCAAGGCCAAGCGCCTGGCTCAACGGCACCACAGTGAAGGCTTGTACACCAAGTCCATCCACAGCGCCCACACCGCAACGCCGCACAATAGGGCGCCACTGATACGAGCCCCCCAATCACCCTGCAACGCTTGGAGGTGCTTGCGCCCCCAATGCCATGCCAGCGGGCCACCGACCAACCACAGGCCGCTGCCCACGGCGAAGAGCGCCATCGACAATGCCCCTTGCACAGGGCCGCCACTGAGTGCTGCCACCAACAGCGCAGAGTAAAGCAGCCCACAGGGCATCAGAGCCCACAACACCCCAGCCGACGCCACCCCGGCAGGGGTGCCCACCAAGGGACTGACACGCGCCCACACCGAGCGACCGGCCTGCTCCACCCAGGCAGGCTGGCGCAGCTGAACCATCATCATCAGCCCCCAACCCAGCACAGCAACGTGCATGAGCGTCCACACGGGCCGCAGCGCCATGGATTGCTGGGTGACCCAGGCCAGGCTCTCCATCGCCCAGGCCGACAAGGCCCCCAGCAGCGAATAGCCCAGCACACGGCCACTGTGAAAGGCCAACTGGCGCAGAAAAGAAGGTGCTGCGCTGCGCGGCATCCAGTGCACAGGCTGCTCTGCAGGACGAGTTTCTGCCGCTGAAGCGCCCGCCCCCACCACCGCACCGCAAGGCGCCGAACACATGGCAACGCAGTGGGTCCCACCCAGGAGCCCCATCACCAACGCCGTCCAGGCCACAGCACCAGTCATATAGAGGGTCAGATGATGCGAGAGAACTTGGCCCGCGTGCGATCAGCTTGCAGGTAGCGATCAAACACCATGGCAATGCCACGCACAAAGAACCACCCCATGGCCGTCACACGCACCCCCTCATCACCGATCTCTACCAGGCCTTGGGTCTGCATGTCCTGGAGCTGATCCAACTCAGCAGCAAAGTAGCGGCGGAAGTCAATCAGCCAAGCTTGCTCCATGGGCTCAATAAGCAACTCGCCTTGGCACATCAAGGCCATGATGGCAGCACGGCGCACCAGATCGTCCCGATTCAGTGCCAAGCCACGGACCACGGGCAGACGCCCCTGGTCGAGGTGGTCGTAGTACTCATCCAGAGTTTTGGCATTTTGGCTATAGGTGGCGCCAATGCGCCCAATGGCCGATACGCCCAAGCCAATCAGGTCGCAGTCAGGCTGCGTGCTGTACCCCTGGAAATTGCGATGCAAGCGCCCTTGCCGCTTGGCGATGGCCAGGGCATCGGTGGGCAGCGCAAAATGGTCCATGCCAACGTACACGTAGCCCGCCTCCAAAAAGGCATCGAGCGAACGCGACAACATGGCCACCTTCGCGCCCCCTGTGGGCAGTTCAGCGGAGATGATGCGGCGCTGGGGCTTGAAGCGGTCTGGCAAATGGGCATAAGCGTACAGAGCAATCCGATCCGGGCGGAGTTGAGCGATCTGGGAGAGCGTACGGTCAAATGACTCAGGGGTCTGGCGTGGCAAGCCGTAAATCAAATCCACATTGATGGAATCAAACCCAATGGACCGGGCGGACTCCACCAAAGCAAAGACCTGCTCGGCGGGCTGGACCCGGTGCACGGCTTTTTGTACCTCAGTGTCAAAGTCTTGCACACCAAAGCTCAGCCGGTTAAAGCCCAACTCGGCCAGCAAGGCCAAGCGCTCGGCATCCACGGTCCGCGGGTCCACCTCGATCGAATACTCCCCTCCAGGCGCCAGCGTGAAACTGCGCTTGAGCATAGACATGAGTTCGCGCAAGCCCTCATCCGAGAGAAACGTCGGCGTGCCCCCCCCAAATGCAGCTGACTGACCACCTGCCCTGCACCACACTGGGCCGTGTGCAGATCAATCTCACGGCTCAGATAGCGCAAATAGACATCGGCGCGGTCATGGTGTTTGGTGATGATCTTGTTGCAAGCGCAGTAGTAGCATAGCGACTCGCAAAATGGAATGTGCACGTACAGTGACAATGGCATTGCCTTGGCACCTGTCCCCAGATGCCTCTGCGCCAATGCCAAGGAATATTCCTCTTGGCCAAATGCCTCCACGAAACGGTCTGCCGTGGGGTAGGAGGTGTATCGAGGACCTGGCACGTCAAAGCGGGTCAGGAGTTCTGGGGTAACTGCGGTCATGGGGATATCCTTGCGTACTAGCTTACTGTGCCGCACCCCTCCTCTTGCGTCCTTGACCTGCATCAAGTGAAGTCATCTCCACAAGAGCGACAATTTGATGCATATCATCTGCCACTACTCGCAGACCGAGGCATACCGGCCTCCCTCGTCGTGCACGATATGCCCGAACATCAACCAGGTTTCTGTGCCATGAATCCGCTCACCATCAAAGTCGCTTGCTCCAACTGCAACCTCCGCGAGCTTTGCATGCCCGTTGGCCTCAATGACGAACAGCTGCAGCGCATCGACGAGGTGGTGGCCGTGCGCCGCAAAGTCAAGCGCGGTGGCACACTCTTTCGCAATGGCGAAGCCTTCACCTCGCTGTACGCCATTCGCACGGGTTTCTTCAAGACCTGCGTAGCCACTGAAGATGGTCGCGATCAAGTCACGGGCTTTCAAATGGCCGGGGAGATCATCGGCCTGGATGGCATTGTGAATGATCACCATACCTGCGACGCCGTGGCATTGGAAGATGCCGAAGTCTGTGTGATGCCGTTTGATCGCATTGAAGAACTATCACGCGAAGTGACTGCACTACAGCACCATGTGCACAAAATCATGAGCCGCGAAATCGTGCGCGAACACGGCGTGATGCTCCTTTTGGGCAGCATGCGGGCTGAAGAGCGTTTGGCAGCCTTCCTTCTCAACCTGGTACAGCGCCTGCATGCCCGCGGCTTCTCTCAATCAGAGTTGGTGCTGCGCATGACCCGGGAAGAAATTGGCAGCTACCTGGGCCTCAAATTGGAAACCGTGAGCCGCACCTTCTCCAAATTCGTAGAGGATGGAACTGTCGAAGTTCGCCAACGCCACGTGCGAATTTTGGACACCGACGCGCTACGCCGCATCGTGAACAACCAACAAGCCTGCCACTGATCGGTTGGGTCTTGAGGCATGCCGACTAACGGAGGCATGCCATCCGGCCTCATGGGCAAGACGGTGTCTTGCGGCAATCGTCAGGTCGATCTTGGTCAGGCACAGGACAGCGGTTGAGTTCAAACGGTGACATGGCCAGCAGCGTGGTCAAAGCGCCGGACGCCATGGTCAGCACCCAGAAGGCAAAGAAGGCCAGCGTGTACACCCCCAGCCGAGACAATGCCAGCGGCTGCCCAAACCAGTGCAGGTCTTGGGGGTCAACCATTGCAAACACCAACACCTCCAAAGCCCCGGCGACCAAAAAGGCCGGCCAAGCAATCCACATCAAACGCTGTGTCCACATCGTGGTGTCTCCGTATGGTTTTGAGAAGGCATCGATGCCTGGGCCTACCGCACCGCCATGAAGGCCCAGGCTCCGCAACTAGCGGGGCTGGTCTTTGAGCGGTGTCACGGCATGGTTGCGGCCCTTGAGCGCAGGCGCCATGCCAGGCTGCGGGTTCTCCAGCCTCTTGTTGATATCAATGCCTTGCTGGTAGTAGTCTTCAGCCACAACGGGGTCAGGGCTGGAGACGGCAATCCACAAGGTAACGAAGCCCGCTACCACGACGATAGCGGGGCCAGAGAGCACCAGCCAAACATGGCCAAACTTCCACCAAGGAGCCGCCTGAACGGGAGCGGGAGCTGAAGAGGAAATCGAAGACATAGCAAACTCCATCAAAACGGGTAAGACAGCGAGACCACAGGCTGCTTACCGAGGAACCAAAAAGACCGTTTTTTCCGATACATGGGCGCCACCACCTTCCGCCCCAATCTCAAACGTCACAGGGTGCGAACCCGGCGTTGCGGACCCATAGGGCACCTGCAAGCGCACCGCCACCCAACGTGACTGCGCAGGCTCAATGTCCACAGCAGACTCCGATACAACCTCCAAGCCTTCCAGCCCCTTGGCTGCTACGTGGTAGCGCTGAGGCGACTCCGTCGCATTCATGATCTGGATACGGTAGATGTTCTCCAGCTTACCGCCCGCAACGATGCGAGACAAGGCGGCGCGATCCCGCACAACGTCGACCTTCAAAGGCGTTCTGGTCATCAGGCTGGCAAGCATGGCCACACACAAGGCCACCAGCACGGCGCTGTAAATCAACACACGGGGCCGCAGCACGCGCCGCAGGATCTGAGACTGCGACCAGCGCTTCACGACGCCGTTCTGGGTAGTGAACCGAATCAAGCCACGGGGGTACTTCACCTTGTCCATGACGGTGTTGCACGCATCCACGCACAACCCGCACCCAATGCACTCGTACTGCAGCCCTTTGCGAATATCAATACCCACAGGGCACACCTGTACACACAGCGTGCAGTCGATGCAATCCCCAAGGCCCTTGGCCTTGTGATCCACGGTCTTGCTGCGGGGCCCACGCGGCTCACCACGCGCCACGTCGTAGCTGACGATGAGCGTGTCCTTGTCAAACATGGCGCTCTGAAAGCGTGCATAAGGACACATGTACTTGCACACTTGTTCACGCATGAAGCCCGCATTGCCATAGGTGGCAAAACCGTAAAACAGCACCCAGAAAATCTGCCAGCCGCCCTGCAACGCGATCAGCTCAGCACCCAGCTCGCGGATCGGCACAAAGTAGCCAACGAAAGTGAACCCTGTCCACAGGGCTACTGCAATCCAAATGGCTTGCTTCAAAAACTTTTTGCGAACCTTCTCAAAGGTCCATGGACCGCCATCCAGGCGCAAGCGGGCACTGCGATCACCTTCGATCTTGTGCTCAATCCACATAAAGATTTCGGTGTACACCGTTTGCGGACACGCAAACCCACACCACAAGCGCCCTGCCACGGCAGTGAACAAGAACAGAGACAGTGCCGAAATGATCAGCAGCCCCGTGAGGTAGATGAAATCCTGCGGATACAGGACCAGACCAAAAATGTAAAAGCGGCGCGCGCCCAGATCGAACAGCACCATTTGGCGCTGCCCCCACTCCAGCCAGGGCAGGCCATAGAACACCAACTGGGTCAGGAACACCATGGCCCAGCGCCACCGGGCAAACAAGCCGCTGATCGATCGCGGGTAAATCTTCTTCTGCGCCTCATACAGGGAGACGATCTCAACCTGGCTGCTGGAGGCATCGGAAGCATCAGCCGCAACGGGAGCGATGGGAATGACCTTGCGAGGAGACTCGCTGGGTTGCTTCATGGTGGCGCTCTTTAATTCTTCAAAACTTCTCAACCCAAACAACAAAGGGCGGCATCACCCGATACCGCCCCTACCCAGCTTACTGAGCCTTGTTGTTTGACAAACCCCAAACATACGAGGCCAGCACCTTGATCTGGGCTTCCGTCAACTTTTCTGCCTGTGCAGGCATTTGGTTGACCTTGCCGTTGTTGATCATGGCAGTGATGGCCGCCTCACCCCAGCCATGCAGCCAGATGTCATCGGTCAGGTTGGGGGCACCCAGGGCCTGGTTGCCTTTGCCGTCCATGCCGTGGCAGGCGGCACATGCCGTGAACTTGGACTTACCCAAAGAGGCGCGCAAGGAATCATGGGGGCTGCCCGACAGGCTCAACACGTAGTGCGACAGGTTGCGCACATCTTCAGGCGTGCCCACTGCTGCAGCCATGGGAGGCATGTTGCCAATACGGCCCTTTTGCAAGGTTTCCAGAATCTTGTCTGGGGTGCCGCCGTGCAGCCAGTCGCCATCCGCCAGATTCGGGAAACCCTTGCTGCCGCGGGCATCCGAGCCGTGGCATTGCGCGCAGTTGTTCATGAACAAGCGCTCACCAATTGCCTTGGCTTGCGGGTCAACCGCAATGCTTTCAGGTGTCATGGCGGCAAAGCGTGCATACAGAGGCTCCAGCTCCTTGTTGGCCTTTGCCACTTCAGCCTCGTACTCGCCCTTCTGGGTCCAGCCCAGCTTGCCAGCCGAGGTGCCCAGGCCTGGGTAAGCCGCCAGGTAGCCCAAGCCAAAGATGATGGTGATAACGAACATCCACACCCACCAGCGTGGCAGGGGGTTGTTCATTTCAACCAGGTCTTCGTCCCAGACATGGCCTGTGGTGTTGTCGGCCGTTGCCACGACCTTTTTGCGGCCGGCCATCCAAAGCAGCAAGGCGCAGCCAAAGATGCCGATCAAAGTCAGCGCGGTCACAAAGACCGACCAGAAATTGCTGGTGAAGTCACTCATGGGTTTTTCTCATTCTGGTGGAGTTCATTCTTGCTCAAACGGCAAGCGAGCGGCCTCGTCGAACTGGGCGCGATTGCGGCCCATGTAGGCCCACACCCAGATGCCGATGAAGCAGACCATCGAAGCCAGCGTGGCCACGATGCGCATGGTGGTGATGTCCATTGCTGCTCTCCTTTACTTGAGCGCGCGGCCCATGACTTGCAGGTAGGCAATCAGCGCATCCAGCTCGGTCTTGCCCTTGACCTCATCCGCAGCGGCAGTGATCTGCGCGTCGGTGTAAGGCACACCCACCGTGCGCAAGGCCTTCATGCGGGGCGCGACATCCGTGGGATCAATGGTGGTCTTCTCCAGCCATGGGTAGGCAGGCATGTTCGACTCGGGCACCACATCACGCGGGTTGTTCAAGTGGATGCGATGCCATTCATCGCTGTACTTGCCGCCCACGCGGTGCAGATCAGGGCCTGTGCGCTTGCTACCCCACTGGAAGGGGTGGTCGTACACAAACTCGCCAGCTACCGAGTAGTGGCCATAGCGCAGAGTTTCTGCACGGAAGGGGCGGATCATCTGCGAGTGGCAGTTGTAGCAACCTTCGCGGATGTACACATCGCGGCCCATGAGCTGCACAGCGGTGTAGGGCTCTACACCCTTGACAGCCTCAGTGGTGGACTTCTGGAAGAACAGGGGCACGATTTCCACCAGACCGCCAATGGCGATCACCAGCAGAATCAGCACGATCATCAGGAAGTTGTTGGTTTCAATCTTCTCGTGGCTGAAACCGGCAGAAGCTTGCTTATTGTTTTGAGACATATTGGCTCCTTAAGGCTCAAGCGTGGGCTGCGTTCACGGCGGGAATCGCCACCTTGACCGAACGGCCAGAGATTGCAGTGGCCCACACGTTCCAGGCCATCACCAGCATGCCGCCCAGGTACAGCAGACCACCGGCTACACGGATCACATAGAAGGGGTAAGTGGCCTTCACGCTTTCAACGAAGGTATAGGTCAGCGTGCCATCAGGATTCACGGCGCGCCACATCAGGCCCTGCATCACACCGGCAATCCACATCGCAGCGATGTACAGCACGATGCCAATGGTGGCCATCCAGAAGTGCAGTTCAATGGCCTTGATGGAGTGCATCTTTTCACGGCCAAACAGACGGGGCACCAGGTAGTACAGCGAGCCCATGGAGATCAAACCCACCCAGCCCAAGGCACCCGAGTGCACGTGGCCCACTGTCCAGTCGGTGTAGTGGCTCAGGGCGTTGACGGTCTTGATGGACATCATCGGGCCTTCGAATGTGGACATGCCGTAGAACGACAAGGACACGATCAGGAAGCGCAAGATAGGATCGTCGCGCAGCTTGTGCCATGCGCCAGACAGCGTCATCACGCCGTTGATCATGCCGCCCCAGCTGGGGGCCAACAGGATCAGGGAGAACACCATTCCGACGGATTGCGTCCAGTCAGGCAGCGCGGTGTAGTGCAGATGGTGAGGGCCCGCCCACATGTAAGTGAAGATCAGAGCCCAGAAGTGCACGATCGACAGGCGATACGAGTACACAGGGCGACCTGCTTGCTTGGGGATGAAGTAGTACATCATGCCCAGGAAGCCTGCCGTCAGGAAGAAGCCCACCGCATTGTGGCCGTACCACCATTGCACCATGGCATCTTGCACACCAGCGTAGGCCGAGTAGCTCTTCATGAAGCCCGCAGGCACCGCAGCACTGTTCACCAGGTGCAGCAAGGCCACAGCCAGAATGAAAGCACCAAAGAACCAGTTGGCCACATAGATGTGCTTGACCTTGCGGGTACCCACCGTGCCGAAGAACACGATGGCGTAGGACACCCAGACCAGCGTGATCAGGATGTCAATGGGCCATTCCAGTTCTGCATATTCCTTCCCGGAGGTGTAGCCCAACGGCAGGCTGATCGCCGCCGCCAGGATGACCAGTTGCCAGCCCCAGAACGTGAACGAGGCCAGAGCGGGGGCAAACAACCGAACCTGGCTGGTGCGCTGCACCACGTAGTAGCTGGTGGCAAACAGCGCGCAGCCGCCAAACGCGAAGATCACTGCATTGGTGTGCAGCGGACGCAAGCGACCGTAGCTGAGCCACGGAATACCGAGGTTGAGTTCAGGCCAAGCCAGCTGGGCGGCGATGATGACGCCCACCAGCATGCCGACCACCCCCCAGACCACGGCCATGATAGAGAACTGCCGCACGACAGTGTCGTTGTAGTGCGCAGCATTTGTTTTTGGAAAATCCATCGGACACCTCTTTGTATTGCGATACAAGTTTTAACCAGACTGGCATTGCGGTTATTGACGAAAGTCAACCGTCCCGGAGAATGCGCTCCCCCTCTTGCTCCACGCTCTCAAACTGCCCCCGGTACACCGCCCACCACAGGCCCGCCAGGATCATGAGCACAAGCACCACAGACAAAGGAATCAGCAAATAAAGGATGTCCATCAGGCGGGCTCCACAGCATTGAATGAAGAGGCTGCTGGCAAAACACCCGCAACCGTAAAAGAAGAAGGGCCGCCCTGCTCTGCCGACAGAACGGCGGGCAAGCCTCTGGACAAGCGGGCCGCGTTCAGCACCACCAACAGCGAGCTGAGCGCCATGCCCAGCCCCGCCAGCCACGCAGGCATCCAGCCCACCACAGCCAAAGGCACGCACAGCGCGTTGTAGCCAGCCGCCCACCACAGGTTTTGGCGCACGATAGAAAGCGTCTTGCGCGCCAACAGCACCGCCTGTGGCACCAGCGCCAAGCTGTCGCCCAGCACCACAAAATCCGCCCGCGAACGCGCCAGTGGCACCGATCGGCCAAAGGCAAACGACACATGGGCGCCCGCCATCACCGGGCCGTCATTGAGCCCATCGCCCACCATGGCCACATGGTGGCCTTGGGCTTGCAGCGCTTGCAGCGCTTGCAACTTGTCTTGGGGGTACACGCACCACGGGCTTGTTCAATACCCGCCTGTGTTGCCACGCGCTGCACCGCCCCAGGGCGGTCGCCAGAAAGCATCTGCACCGCCAAGCCCGCCTTGGCCAGCGCCTGCACCACGGCAGCCGCTTCGCCGCGCACATCCTCGACCAACCCAAAGCGGGCCAGTTCCAGGGACGATTCCTGGCCAGACTGTGCGCCGTCCTGCGCAAGCACCACCCACAAAGCCGTTGAATCCAGGGGCCCAGCAAGCGCTGCCCCCACAGCATCGGCCGCCCCATCAGCCACCCCGGCATGCACAGCCGACCCCAGGCGCACACGCCCCAGCGGCTGCTGCGCAGTGCGGTCAAACACATCGGCACTCAAGCCCAAGCCTGCCTGTTCTTGCAGATTGGCAACCTGCCAGCGCCCATCGTCAGCGGGCGCAGCGGCCACTAGTGCACGCGATGCCGGGTGCAACGACTGCCGCGCCAACGCTGCGGCCAGCGACAGGGCTGCCACCTTGTCCAGCGCCGAAGCCGCCAAGCGCACCTCTTGCAGCGCCATCGCATCGCGCGTCAGGGTGCCTGTCTTGTCAAACACCACGGTATCGATCTGCGCCAGCGCCTCCAGCCCCTGCAGGTTGCGCACCAGCACCCCTTGCCGCGCCAGCGTGCCCGCTGCCGTCAGCATGGCCACTGGGGTGGCGAGCGACAGCGCACAAGGGCAAGTCACGATGAGCACCGCCACGGCCACCATCAATGCATGGCCTGGGTCTTTGGGCCACCACCAGGCCGCCGCCAAAAAGGCCGCCAGCAGCACTGCCACCAAAAAGGGCCGGGCAATGCGATCCGCAAGCTGGGCCAGGCGGGGCTTTTGCAGCGATGCGCTTTCCATCAGCGCCACAATTTGTGCAAACCGGGTTTGAGCCCCCACGCACTCCACGCGCACCTCCACAGGCGCCTGCAGGTTGTAGCTGCCGGCCGTCACCGTGCTGCCCAAGGGCCGATCCACCGGGGTCGATTCCCCCGTTAGCAGCGCCTCATCGGCCTGCGTGCTGCCCAGCGTGATGGCGCCATCGGCCGGAAACGCCTCGCCCGGCAGCACCCGCACCGTGTCGCCCACCACCAGGCGGCGCACCGCCACGCGGGTGAAGGTGCCGTCAGCTCCCAGCCGCTCCACACTGTCTGGCAAGCGGTTGAACACCGCCTCCAAGGCTCCCGCCGTGCGATCGCGCAGCCGCAGCTCCAGCCAGCGCCCCGTCAGCAGGAAGAAGACAAACATGGTGAGCGAGTCAAAGTACACCTCGCGCCCAAAAATGCCGTTGGGGTCAAACGTGCCCGCCGTGCTCACCGCAAAGGTGATGCCCATGCCCAAGGCCACTGGCAAATCCATGCTCACCCGCCGCTGGCGCACATCGCGCAACGCGCTGGTAAAGAAAGGCCCGCAGGCAAAAAAGATGACGGGCAGCGAAATCACCCACGATGCCCAGCGCAGCAGCGTCTCCATCTCTTGCGACAGATCACCCGGCTGCGCCACGTAGGCAGGCCACGCATACATCATCACCTGCATCATGCAAAAGCCCGCCACCAGCCAGCGCCACAGCGCTCGGCGGTTTTCCACCTGGCGCTGCCCACGCACAAACGCATCCATGGCAGGCATGGCCCTGTAGCCTGCGGCCTGCACCGCATCCATCCACTGCGATGGCAGCACCCTGCCCGGCTGCCACACCACCCGGGCACGCCGGGTGGCCGCACTCACGTCCGCCTGCAACACACCGGGCACAGATTTCAGTGCGTCTTCAATCGTGAGGGCGCACGCTGCGCAGTGCATGCCATCCAGCACCACATGCGAATCCCACGCCGTGCTGGCAGGGTCACTGCCCGCAGGCACGTCCAGTGCGGCACCGGCTGCCGTGCAGGGGCGGCCAAAGCCCGCCCACTCCTGCGGATCGTCGAGCAGGGACGGCGAAGCCGGTGGTGTAGTTGGCGCGACCGCAGTCTCGGCAAGAGGCACAGCGGCAGCAGGCGTCACCTGTGATTCGGACGCGCCAGAGCGAAACATTGACATGGTTCAAGCCTATCCGGGCAACGTGACATGTCTATTGACCTGGATCAAGTCACAAAAGATGATGCATCCTAAGCTTGTTCCATCACTTTGAGGAGCCCATCATGTACAAACGCATCCTGATCGCAACTGACGGTTCGCCCTTGTCCGACAAGGCCGTGGAAAGCGGCCTGTCCCTCGCCGCACTGACGGGCGCCTCCGTGGTGGCCCTCAAGGTCGTCCCACGCTACCCACGCAGTTACTTTGAAGGTGGCATGCCGGTGGACGCTGGCGACGTCAAGCGCATCGAAGGCCAGTGGGGTGATGCCGCCCAAGCCATGGTGGACGCCGTCAAAACCCAAGGCGAAGCCCAGGGCGTGACCGTAAAAGCCGTGACCGCCAAGTCCGACCTGGTGGCCGAGGCCGTGATCGCTGCCGCCAAAAAGCACAAGTGCGACCTGATCGTCATGGCATCGCACGGCCGCAAGGGCCTCAAGCGCCTGCTGCTGGGCAGCGAAACGCAGCATGTGCTGACACACTCGCACATCCCTGTGCTGGTGCTGCGTTAAGCATCCAAACAGGTTCTAGCGCTTATCAACCAAGCGCTACAAGCTATTAAATAAATAGCAAACCCCGATAAGGCGCAACGCCTTATCGGGGTTTTTCATGGCCGACTGGATTGCGGGCGGCTCAGTGATTGCCCAGATACAACTGCGCCATGCGCTCATCGGCCAGCAGCCCGTGTGCGGGGCCCTGCAGCACGCACCGCCCCTGGTCCAGGATGTAGCCCTGCTGGCTGATCTGCAGCGCCTGGCGCGCGCGCTGCTCCACCATCAGCACCGCCACGCCTGCGGCGGGCAGCTCTTGCACCATGTCAAACACCTTGCCGACCAGCGAGGGCGCCAGCGCTGCCGTGGGCTCGTCCAGCACCATGATGCGCGGCGATGGCATGAGGGCCCGCGCAAAGGCGAGCTGCTGGCGCTCGCCGCCCGAGAGGTTGCTGGCGGGCTGAGGCAGTCGTTCCACCAGTGCCGGAAAGTCGGCCAGCACCTCGTCCATGCGGCGCTTGATGTTTGCCACGCCGCGCACCACCAACAGGTTCTCGCGCACGGTGAGCGACGGAAACACATTGGCCACCTGCGGCACGTAGGCCAGCCCTGCGTCAAAGCGGTCTTCGGCCGACAAGGCCGTGATGTCGCGCCCACCCAGGTGGATGGTGCCCGCCACCCTTGGCAACAGGCCCAGCAGCGCCTTCACCAACGTGGATTTGCCCGCACCGTTGGTGCCTGCAATGGTCACGATCTCGCCCGGCGCCACGGTCAGGTCAATGCCGTGGATGATGTCCACCTCGGAATACCCGCCGCGCAATTGCGCGATCTGCAGCAAGTTGTCTTCGCCGCTCATACCACCCCTCCCATGTAGGCTTCCTGCACGCGCGGGTCGTCCAGCACCGTGTGCGGGTCGCCCTCAGCCAGGATGGAGCCCCGGTCCATCACGATCATGCGGTTCGACAAGGCCTTGAGCGCCTGCAGGTGGTGCTCGATCACGATGAACGCAATGCCCTGCCCGTTCAGCTCGCGCACGCGGTCACAAATCTCTTCGATCAGCACCGGGTTCACCCCGGCAAACGGCTCGTCGAGCAGGATGCAGCGCGGGTCCAGCATCAGCACCCGGCCCAGCTCCACCAGCTTCTTCTGCCCGCCCGACAAGCCCCCCGCCGTCACATCGCGCACCCGCGCCAGGTTCAAAAACTGCAGGATGCGGTCCGCCTTGGCAGACAGCTGCGCCTCATGCTCGCGCAGGCTGCGCGTCTGGAAGAAGGCATTCACCAGCCGCTCCCCTTGCGGGTTGGCGGCAGCCGCCATCAGGTTCTCGTGCACCGTGAGGCTCTTGAACTCGCGCGGAATCTGAAAGGTGCGCACCAGCCCTAGCCGCGCGCGGCGGTAGGGGGGCATGCGGGTGATGTCGTGCCCCTCAAAGTGGATCTGCCCTGCATCCGCTGGCTGCTGCCCGGCAATGGCGGCAAACAGCGTGCTCTTTCCCGCACCGTTGGTGCCTGCTACGCCCAGAATCTCACCTGCGTTCAATTGCAGTGACACACCGTCCACCGCCTTGAAGCCCCCGAATTGCCGCGTGACGGCCTCCACCTGCAGCATCGTTGTTGCGGTCATTGGGTTTTGCCTCCAAATAGGCCGTTGGGCTTGTACAGGGTGACCAGAATCAGCGCCAGGCCGACCGCTGCCAAACGCAGGCTGGCCATGCCAACTTCTGACACGCCCGGCACCCAGTCCTTGGCAAAGCGCGAGCCCTCCAGAAACACCATGAGCAGCAGCGAGCCAAACACCGCGCCGCGCACCGTGCCCGAGCCGCCCATCACCAGTCCCATCCACACATAGAACGTGATGAGCGGGATGAACTGCTCTGGCGTGATGAAGGTGATGAAGTGCGCATAGAACGCCCCCGCCACGCCAGCCAGCGCCGCCCCCAGCATGAACACCTGCACCTTGAACCAGGCAGGGTCCTTGCCCAGGGCCGACAACGCGGGCTCATCATCGCCAATGGCCTTGAGCAGCCGCCCAAACGGGCTGGCCGCCAGGCGCACCGTGCCCCAGGCCACCACAGCAACCACCGCCAGCAGCGTGGCAAAAATCGCCATATCCGACACACCACTGCCCCAGGACGCAAACAGCTTGGGCAAGCCGGGCAAGCCCTGCACGCCCTTGGTCAGCCAGCTTTCTTGCTGAATGGAGATGCGCACCGCCTCCGAAAAGCCCAGCGTCACGATGGCCAGGTAGTCGTCCCGCAAGCGCAGCGACAGCAGCCCAATGGGCAGCGCCAGCAAGCCCGAGAGCACAGCCGCCGCCACAAAACACAGCACCAGCGGCACGCCTTGCAGCGCCAGCAGGCCCGAGGTGTAGGCGCCCACGGCGAAGAACGCCACGACGCCAAAATTGACCAGCCGGGTCAGGCCGAACTGCAGGTTCAGGCCCAGCGCCAGCAGGCAGTAAATAAGGGCAACGATTCCAATGGCACACAGGTAAGCAATCATCGGTCGAACTCCTTACCGCACCAGTTGCACGCGGCCCATGATGCCGGCCGGGCGTACCAGCAGCACCAGGGCCAACACCACAAACGACAGCACCAGCTTGTACGACGGCCCCATCAGTGGCACCGCCAGCTCTTGCGCCACACACAGCAGCAGCGCACCCAGCACCGCGCCCACCGGGCTACCGATGCCGCCCAGCACCATGGCGGCAAACGCGGGGATTAGGCTCTCCCACCCCATCTCGGGGCTGACCACAGCCTTCATGCCCAGCAGCACGCCACCCAGTGATGACAACGCGCCCACCAACAGCCACAGGCTCAGCATCAACCCATTGGCGCGAATGCCGCTGGCCCGCGCCAGGTCGGCACTGTCAGCCACGGCACGCAGCTGTCGGCCAAAGCTGGTGCGGTAGATCAGCACAAAGACCACCAGCAGGCAACCGGCGGCCACCGCCGCAATGGCCAGGTCGGTGGGCAACACGCGAATGCCGCCAAAGTTCCAGGCGCGCACCAGGGGCAGGTCAAACGTGCGCTGGTCATGCCCGGCAAAAAAACCGATCAGGCTGCGCAGCAAAAACCCGAGCCCAATGGCCGCGAGCATGGACGACACCATGGGCCGCCCGGCCAGCTTGCGAAAGATCAGCGTGTACGAGCCTGCCGACACCACGGCCGTGACCACCATGCTGATGAGCGCCGCCGCCCACAGCGGCCAGCCCCCCAACAGCTGCACCGCCACGGCAGCGTAGGCGCCGGTGGTGAGCATGTCGCCCGTGGCTGCGTTGGGAAAGCGGTTGACGCCCATCACCAGGGTCATGGCCAGGGCAGGCAGTGCCACCACCAGGCCTTCGATCAATCCGTTGATCAGCAGGTTTACAAAGTCGATCCAGGTCATTGCGTCATTCCGTCATCCCATGCACATCTGCGCTGTGCGCCGCAAAAAAATGCCCGGGGCCTGCATCTGGCAGGCGCACCGGGCGCGGTCCGTCACATCGTGATGGACACCACGTCGCGCCGCACCAGTTGGCCCTTTTCGATGATGAACACGCCAAAGTCCGGCGTCACATCACCCGCCTTGTCAAAGTCCAGCTTGCTCGATGCGCCTTCGTAGTTCACCTTGGCCTTTTTGGCCAGTTGCGCCTTGCCTTCGGCAAAGGTGAACACGGCCGTGCCGGGGGCGTTGGAGACATCGCGCATCTTGGCGTTGATCTGCTCTACCGTGGCCTTGGGGCCAGCAGCCTCCATGGCCAGCGCCAGCGATATCACCATGTCGTACGCCATGGCGGCGTAAATGTTGGTGGAGGCCGCCTTGCCCGTGGCCTTGGTGAAGGCCGCGTCAAACTGGGCATACGAAGCGCTCTTTTCGTTGGACACCGTGTCCACCGAAATGATGCCCTCGCACACCTCTGCGCCCAGGGCCTTCACCAGGTCGGGGTTGGCCGCCCAGCCGGGGATGATCCACTTGGTGTCGGCACCAGACTGGAACCACTCGCGCAGGATGATGGTGGTGTCGGGCAGGTACGAGCCCATCACGATCACATCGGGCTTGGCAGCCAGAATCTTCTGCAGCTCGCTGCGGTAGCTGGGGCGGCTGGGCTCGTAGGTGACGTGTGCGGCCACCTTGCCGCCGCGCTTTTCCCACACCTTGGTGAAGCCTTCGACATTGCCCAGGCCCGAGGCGTTGTTGAACGCCATCGTGGCCGGGCGCTTGAAGCCGCGCTTGGCGCAGATCTCGGCAAAGGCCGCGCCAAAGCGGTCGTTGGTGGCCTGAAAGCGCCACACCAGGTCCTTGGTGTCCAGCGTGGAAATGGCGGGCGCGCCCGACACGTTCATCTGGATGATGCCTGCCGCATCCGTCAGCGGCATCACTGCCAGCGTCACGCCCGAGGCCCAGGTGCCCAGCACCGCCTGCACCTTGTTCACCTCGATCAGCTTCTTGGCGGCCAGCACGGCCGCGTCGGGCTTGGTCTGGTCGTCTTCGGTGAACAGCTCCAGCTTGCGTCCACCCGCGCCGCCCGCGGCATTGACCTCATCCACTGCCAGGCGGATGGCCTGCTGCATGCCCGGGCCGTAGGGGCTGCCTGCGCCGGTGATGGGCGTGAGCGAGCCAATGCGGAACACCTCACCTTGCTGGCTGAAACCGATGGAGGGAAGGAACTGCAGAGCCGCAGCGGCGCCGCCGAGCTTGACGAAATTTCTACGTTGCATGGTGATCTCCGGTAGGGGGGTGGGATGGGGGTGAGGGGGTGAAAGGGACTCAAAGGGTGTTCTTGACCCACACGCCGTCCTTGGCGATGGCGCGAATGCGCTCGCCCTGGTTCAGCAGGCAGGTGATGTCGGTCAACGGGTTGCCATCGACCAGCAAGATGTCGGCAATGGCACCGACCGTGACTTCGCCCAGCTGGCCTTGCTGGCCCAGAATCTCCGCGCCAATCAGCGTGGCCTGCTGCAGCACCGGGCCATTGCCCAGAATCTCCGCGCGCAAGCGCAACTCGTCCGACTGCAGGTAATGCGTCTCGGCCAGCAAGTCGCTGCCCAGGCCCATCTTCACGCCCGCCTTGGCCAGGATCTCGATGGCCTGCTTGCCCTGGCCGCGCACCGAATCGATCTTGGCAATCGACACCGCAGGCAGGCCATAACGCTCGCCCTCGTTGGCCAGGCCCTCGTAGGTGATGAGCGTGGGCACCATGAAAGCCCCCATCTCGGCCATGAACTCTGCCGTAGGCGCATCCACCAGGTTGCCGTGCTCGATAGTGCGCACGCCGCAGCGCACGGCACGGGCGATGGCGCGGGGCGTGTAGGCGTGGGCCATGACATAGGTGTTGGCATTGGATGCCTCTTCCACAATGGCGTGCAGCTCGGCCTCGGAATAGCCCAGGTTGCCAATTGGGTCGTTGGGCGAGGCCACGCCGCCCGAAGCCATCACCTTGATCTGCGTGGCGCCCTTCAGAATTTCTTCACGCACCGCCAGGCGGCAAGCATCCACGCCATCGACCACGCGACCGATGTTGCCGAGCTTGTAGGCGCACGAACACACATCCAGGTCATCGTTGCGCTGGCGGAAATCCGCATGCCCGCCCGTTTGCGACAGCGCCTTGCCCGCAGGGAAGATGCGCGGCCCCTGCACCAGCCCCGTGCGCACCGCCTCGGCCAGCGACCAGTCGGCGCCGCCCGCATCACGCACAGTGGTAAAGCCCCGCTCCAGCATGCCCTTCATGATGGGCAGCGAGCGCATCATGGTGAACACGTTGGGCATCTTGGCCACGGCACCCAGGTTGAACGAAGACGCCACCACGTGCACGTGGCAGTCGATCAGGCCGGGCATGAGCGTCATGCCGCGGGCGTCCAGCACTGTGGCGCCTTCAGGGGCCACCAAGTCAGCCCCCACGGCGGCAATGCGGCCGTCCTGCACCAGAACGGACAGGCCGGTGCGCAAAGTCAGGGCATGCACATCCAGAACGCGGCTGTTTTCAATCAACAAAGTGGTCATGAGCAAGGTCAAGAAGGTGGCAGAAGCGTGATGGAGGACTTCCGGAATACTCATGGCACTGCAAAGTGCAGGCCATGGGTGTCAGGGGTGAATGTCATAGCCTCAACTTGGTGCGGTGCACCATCTCTCAGAGGTAAATCCATGACATCGATATGTCACAAGATGCATTTATCAGGCCAATTGCCCTTGGCCGCAACGCCTAAAATCTCACCCACCCATGAGCATCACTCATACCAAGGGATAACCCTATGCGCCGCCTCTGCCCCACTATTTCGGAGCTGAACGCCTTTCACTCCGCCGCCAAGCACCAAGCCTTCACCATGGCCGCGCGCGAGCTGTGCGTGACGCAAAGCGCCATCAGCCGCCACATTGCGGCGCTGGAGGACTACCTGGGCCAAAAGCTCTTCATCCGCAAAGCCACGGGACTAGAGCTGACCGAGGCAGGCGCCACCTACCTCAACGCCACCCGCCCTGCCATGGCCGCGCTGGAATCCGCCACGGCACAGCTCATGTCGTACGGGGGCGATGGCGGCTCGCTCAACCTGTCGGTGCCGCCCACGTTTGCGGCGCAGTGGCTCTTCCCACGCCTGGGGCACTTCAAGCGCACGCTGCCGCAGGTGTCGCTGAACTTTGTGCGCTACCAGCACGCGCACGACTTTGCGACCCCGCACGAGTTTGACGCCGCCATCCAGTACGGCTACGGCAACTGGCCCAGCGCCAATGCGCGCTACCTCATCGGCAAAGAGACCAGCATCGTCTGCAGCCCCCAACTGCGCGACGCCCTGCCCCTGCGCACTCCGCAAGACCTGATGCGCGCCACGCTGCTGCAACACATCGAAGTGCCCCTGGCATGGCAAGACTGGATGGAGGCTAACGGCCTGGACACCAGCGCCAGCCGCTTTGGGCCGGGCTTCAACCTCTACTCACTCATCATCCGCGCCGCCGTCTCAGGCTTTGGCGTGGGCATAGTGCCCACCTGCCTGGTGGAAGACGAACTGCAGGCAGGCACTCTGGTAGAGCCCCTGAAAGACCGCTTTGACAGCCCGCTGGGCTACTACCTGTGCGCACCCACGGCCCGCACCAATTTGTCGGTGTACCGGCTGGTGGCCGGGTGGCTGGAGCATTGCTGCAACCATGCGGAGGGTGCTGCCACGCCTGTGGCTGCAGAGGCTGGGGCGGGCTGCATTTTTTGCGCGCCACAGCAAGGTGCTAACGGCGCCAACGCAGTCACCACCGCTGCAGCCATGGCGGGTTGACTAGGCCAGCACGATGGCGCCGCCGGGCATCGCGTGAACAGTCTTTAATAAAAATATGCCTCTAGCGCTTATAGATAAAGCGCAAGTAGCTATCAATTAAATAGCAATCACCTCTTGCATCCACCAGCCAAGAGAGGCCTCACTTGGCTCGGCATTGAGAAGAAGTGTGCGACACCAAGGAGTAATCGAACTCCGCATCGATGGAGATGCACGCCGACTCCGGCGATGAGGGTGCAAACCACGCCACTACTTCGGCACCGTTTTCAGCATCGTGAAAGAAACGGTCGACCTTGGACCATTCCACCTTGAAGCTCTCGCTGTCTCTGCAAAACATTCGGGTGCTGGTGTAGCTCTTGCCGGAAACGACGTAGCTGTATTCCAGCACTGGAAACTGGCCAGTGAACTGCCGAGTGCCTCGGCCTACCTGCACTGGGCGGCTGTCCATTTTGAGGAAACGCACCGGTGTGCTGAGGTAGGCGCATGGGGTCACCGGAGGGGTCAGAAAGACAGGAGCAAGGGATGCCCCGATGATCGCTACCAAGGCGATTCCGAGGGGGATGGCGAGGACGCGGCGATTCATTGGAGAGGTCTGACGAGGCTGTGTAATAGTCCGATTCCACATTACCAACGACGGCATATGGCGCACCGCATCTGACGATGCACATAGCTTTTTTCGGTCATCTTTGAAGAGGGCGACAACGGAAAACCTGCCAACCGAACAGTCTCGAGAGCAGACTACAGCGATTGAGACTATTCGCTCTTGGCACCGTGTGGCAAAAGGTAAGACCTGCTCCCCAGCTATTCACAAGCACCTGCAGCAGTTATGCCAGGAGTCATGTAAGCGAATGTTCGGAAACCAAGAAAAACCGTCAAATCAAACATTAACGAAACCTACCCTTTTTGCACATCCATGAACTTCAACGAAATAAATCTCAAGGGCACGTTTTGCCTGGGAAGTGCCGAGTTTCCATTCACCCCTGGCGAGCATGTGGACGCACTTTTCGCGCAATCAGGCATTGTTTTGCAAGGCAAAACGCGCTCTGCACGCTTCTCGTATTTTGAACTTGCTGAGCTAGAGATAAGTGGACCTGGTACGGTAACAACAGGTGGTGGTTTTGTGGGCGGAGGTTTTGGTGTTGAAGGAGCCCTTCAAGGTATGGGAATTGCAACGATCCTAAACGGGCTTACCACGCGATCAAAAATTCACACCTTCATCACCCTAATCACCAATTTTGGCGAGTTGCACCTCCACTACGACAAGATGGAGCCCTCTGCTTTGCGCGTGGTTCTCGCATCAGTCTTTCAGCGCTTGCGCTCTTGCAACCCCCAATGGCACCAGCAGCGCGCCTCCGTTTTGGAGCTAGCGCGGGCATCTGGGAAAATTAACGATGCAGAGTATTCGGAATTGCTTAGCCGTCTGAGCAAGCCTCCTGCATGGCCAGATCCCGTCGCAGAGGAAGCGCTCCGCAAGCAAGAAGCCGCAGAGCGCAAGCGTCTTGCTGACGCTCAAGCTCCTCAAGGCATTTGCCCCAATTGCGATACAAAAATCAGTATCTACTCCGAAGAATGTCCCCGATGCAGGGCCAGCTTTGGACCAGGCTCTGCATGGTCTGTGAAACCTCTGGCCGCTTGAGCATATCTCCAAGGTCAGGTCTTGCCTTTTGCCTCCAACCCCTTTCAAACCACATTCGTCTCCGGGCCGTGAGAATTAGGCACGAGCAGCCACAAGTACGCAAAAGCTAATCAGGCCCGCGATGGCGGGCCTGATTAGTTGGGTAGAAGTGAGGCTCGCCTTTGCGTACTACACAAACAACCCCTTGTACTGATCCCGCAGCAGATTCTTCTGCACCTTCCCCATCGTATTGCGCGGCAGTTCCGCCACCACAAAGCACTTCTTGGGAATCTTAAAGTTGGCCAACTGCGACTTGAGCTGGGCCACGATGGCATCGGCGTCCAGGCTGGCACCGGGCTTGGCAATGACCACGGCCACGCCCACTTCGCCAAAGTCGGGGTGTGGCACGCCAACCAGGGCGCTTTCGGCTACGCCGGGCATGTCGTTGATGTAGCCCTCGATCTCTGCGGGGTAGACGTTGTAGCCGCCGCTGATGATGAGGTCTTTGCTGCGGCCAACGATATGGGCATAGCCGCGCTCATCGACTTTGCCCACGTCGCCGGTCTTGAAGTAGCCGTCTTTGGTGAACTCTTCCGCTGTCTTTTCGGGCATGCGCCAGTAGCCCTTGAACACGTTGGGGCCCTTGACCTGGATGCCGCCGATTTCGCCCACGGGCAGGTCTTTGCCGTCGTCGCCCTGCACGCGCAGGCTCACGCCCGGCAGGGGGAAGCCCACGGTGCCGCCACGGCGTTCATCCTGGCCGTTGTAGCGCTTGTCGGCGGTGTAGGGGTTGCTGGTGAGCATGATGGTTTCGCTCATGCCGTAGCGCTCCAGGATGGTGTGGCCGGTGCGTTGCTGCCAGTCTTTGAAGGTCTCGATGAGCAGCGGTGCAGAGCCTGCGATGAACAGGCGCATGTTCTTCACCGCCTGCTTGTTCAGTGCGGGCTCGGCCAGCATGCGCACGTACAGCGTGGGCACGCCCATGAACACTGTGGCGCGGGGCATGGCGGCGATGACGGCCTTGGGGTCGAACTTGGCCATCCAGATCATCTTGCTGCCGTTGATGAGTGCGCCGTGGATGGCGACGAACAGGCCATGGACGTGGAAGATGGGCAAGGCGTGAATGAGCACGTCCCCCTTCTTCCAGCCCCAGTAGTCCTTGAGCATGACGGCGTTGCTGAGCATGTTGCCGTGCGTGAGCATGGCGCCCTTGCTGCGGCCGGTGGTGCCGCTGGTGTACAGGATGGCGGCCAGGTCGTCGGCACTGCGGGCCACGGCCTGGTGCTCGTCGCTGTGGTGCGTAGCGCGCTCCAGCAAACTGCCGCTGCGGTCGTCGCCCAGGGTGAACACATGCTGCGTGCCCAGGGTGAAGGCGATCTTGCTGACCCAGCCAAAGTTGCCGGGGCTGCACACCACCACGGCGGGCTCGGCGTTGCCGATGAAGTATTCGATCTCAGCGCTTTGGTAGGCGGTGTTGAGGGGCAAGAAGACGTAGCCCGCGCGCAGCGTGGCCAGGTACAGCGCCATGGCTTCGACCGACTTTTCGACCTGCACGGCCACGCGGCTGCCTTCGGGCAGCTTGAGCGATGCGAGCAGGTTGGCGATGCGGGCGCTGGCGCGGTCCAGGTCGCGCCAGGTATAGAACAGCGGGGAGCCGTCTGCTGCCGTGGTTTCGACGGCAGTGCTGTCCAGGTCAGACGGGAAGGCGGCGCGCAAGGCGCTGAAGAGGTTGTGTTGGCTCATGGCAATTCAGGAGTAACGGAGGTGAGCGGTTGAGGAAATGGTGAGCTTTGAATGAAGCGGTTGATGGATTCGGCGCAAACTGGGTGGAAGCGTTCGAACAGATTCTTTCGACGGGCTCAGGACAGGGGGCGGCGACAAGCCTGTGCAAACCTCGCGCCAGGTTTCGACAAGCTCAACCCGAACGGATATTTGAGGTTCACAGAGGCGCGTGTTCGCCATCCCACCCTCATTGCGGGCTCCGCCCGATCAGATATTTCAAGTTCACAAAGGCACTCTCAATCAAACTGGGGCGAACGCTTTTCTAGAAAGGCAGTGATGCCTTCGCGGTGCTCGGGGCTGTCGGCATAGGCGTAGGGGTCTTGTGGGCCGTTTACTATCATTTCAATAGCTGCTTGCGCTTTACCGTCCTGCGCTATAGGCATTTTTAATGCCCTAAGCACCTGTTTGTTCATGCGGGCGGCGCCGGGGGCCAGGGCGGCGATGCGGCGGGCGCTGCCCAGGGCTTCGGTGGCGACCATGTCGTCGGCCACCACACGGCTCAAAAAACCGCGCGCCTGCATGTCTGCGGCGTTGAAGGTGGCGGCCTCTAGCAACATTTGGCGGGCCGTAACATCGCCCACAGCGCCTGCCACCAACTGCGCCTCGCGCGGGGCCATGGGAAAGCCGAGCTTAGCAATGGGGGCGCCAAAGCGGGCCGATGCACCAGCCACGCGCACATCGCAGCAGCTGGCAATCTCTACCCCCGCGCCCATGCAGGCGCCGCTGATGCTGGCCACGATGGGCACATCGCACACCAGCATGGCATTCAACCCGCCCCACACGTCGTTTTCATGAAAGTCGCGCAGCGCTGCGGCATCGAAGCGAAAGCCGGGGTATTCCGAAATATCGCCCCCCGCACAAAACGCCCCGCCCTCGCCCGCCACCACCACGCAGCGCGCATCGGCGCGGTGCTGCACGTCTTCAAACACCGCACGCAACTGCCGCCACATCGCCCGCGACATGGCATTCAACCGCCCGGCGTGACGCAGCGTGACATACACCACACCGCCCTCACCGACTTCCATTAATACTTCACCCGACATGTTGGCAATCCATCCACTTGTGCAAGCTACTCATATCCGTAGGCATTCATAAATACAAATCCGTTCACTGAGCGCAGTCAAAGCGCCGCGCAAGGCTTCGACACGCCTGTCCTGAGCCTGTCGAAGGGCTCAGCCCGAACGGTTTGGGTTCTGATGAACTGAACACAAATCCGTATCAGCCCTCAGAGCCCGCGCGGCGCCATCGCCAGTGCCACCGTGGAGCTGGCTCTGCCAGGCCACCGGTGGCGTCCCCCTTCAGGGGGATGGCGCAAAGCGCCTCAGGGGGCTAATCCAGTTTTGCGCCAGAGGCCTTGACCACCTCCGCCCAGCGCTTGACCTCGCTGCTCACAAACGCACCAAACTGCTGCTGCGTCATGCCGCCGTAGTCAGCGCCGTTGGCGGCCCAGATGGTCTTGAGTTCATCGAAGGTGCCCAGGCGCTTGGCTTCTTCCACGATGCGCGCTTGCACATCGGCGGGCGTGCCCTTGGGGGCCCACAGGCCGTACCAAGTGGTCACGGTGTAGTCGGGCAGGCCCACTTCGGCGGCGCAGGGCACGTCGGGGAAAGCCGGGTTGCGCTTGGCACCCGACACCATCAGCGCCTTGATGCGCCCGCCCTTGATGTGCGCGGCCGACGAGCCCAGGCCGTCGAACATCATGTCCACATTGCCGCCAATCAGGTCTTGCAACGCCGGGCCTGCGCCACGGTAGGGAATGTGCGTGATGAAGGTGCCGGTTTGCTGCTTGAACAACTCGCCCGCCAGGTGGTGCGATGTGCCCGCACCGGCCGAGCCGTAGTTGAGCTTGGCGGGGTTTTTCTTGACGTGGTCGAGGAACTGCTTGAAGTTGGTCGAGGGGATCTTGGGGTTCACCACCAGCACCTGGGGCACGCGCGCCAGCAAGGCCAGCGGGATGAAGTCTTTCTCGATGTCGTAGTCGAGCTTGGGGTACATGGCCGGTGCGATGGAGTGGTGCACACCGCCCATGAACAGCGTGTAGCCATCGGCCGCCGCACGGGCTGCAAAGCTGGCCCCCACGGTGCCGCCTGCGCCACCCCGGTTGTCAATCACCAGCATCTTGCCGGTGGACTTGGAAAACTGCGCCGCCAGCGGCCTGGCAAAGGCGTCGGTGCCGCCCCCGGCCGGAAAGGGCACCACCAGGTTCACTGGCTTGGAAGGCCAGGCCGATGCCTGCGCCCACAGGCTGCCCGTGCCCAGCAAACCCAGGCCCGTGCCAGCGGCTGCGCGCAGCAGTTGGCGGCGCTGCAGGTGTTGGCGCTGCAGGTTGTTGTCTCTCGTCATTCCTTGTCTCCTGTCGTCGTTATAAAAATAGGAAAGTCCGTCCCTTGCCATCTGCCGCAGCAAGCCCAGGCGGCGTGGCAATCAGTTGCGGCAAAGGCTGTCGATGTCTCCCGACACTGGCACTTTGCCCTGCGCCAGCAAGCCGCGGTGCTTGTCTATGCGCTTCAAGTCGTACAGGTAATTCACCATCAACCCATACGATTGTTTCAGCCCCTTGGCGGAGGGGTCGCCCGCCCAGTTCAGGCGCTCCACGCGGGCCCCGTTGCCCAGGTGAAAGCGCGCCACGGCGTCCACCGGCTTGCCCTCTTGCATCTCGCGGCCCAGATAGTACGCCGCGCACTCCAGCAGCATCTGGCGCACGGGGGATTTGGCATCCAGCTCCAGTGGCTTGTCCAGCGCTGCCAGAAAGTGCGTGGGCTGTGGCGGCTCAAACCCCACCGCACGGCCCAGCTCGCTGCGGCGCTTGTCGTCCAGGCGCTCTAGCATCGCACCGGCATGCTTGCCCAGCCAGGCGCGAAAACCCGGAATGGGCGACAGCGTGGCAAAGGTGCGCAGCCGTGGAAACTCTTGTGTCAGCGTCTCCACCACATGCTTGATGAGCGAATCGCCAAAACTCACCCCGCGCAGCCCCGTCTGCGTGTTGCTGATGGAATAAAAAATGGCCGTGGTGGCCTTGGCCAGGTCGGCCGGGGCGGCGGCCTCGTCCAGCAGGGGCGTGATGCTGGACGAGATTTTGTCGACCAGCGCCACCTCCACAAAAATCAGCGGCTCGTTGGGCAGCCGGGGGTGGAAGAAGCCGTAGCAGCGGCGGTCGCTGTCCAGGCGGTTTTTCAGGTCGGCCCAGCTGCGGATGTCGTGCACCGCCTCGTACTTGATGAGCTTTTCAATCAGCGAAGCGGGCGAGTCCCACGACAGGCGGCGCAGCTCCAAAAACGCCACGTCAAACCAGGTCGAGAACAGGTGCTCCAGCTCGGCATCGAGCGCCAGCAAGCGCTTGTCGCTTTTGAGCAGCGGCAGCAGCTCAGCGCGCATGTCCACCAAAAAGCGCATGCCTTCGGGGAACACCGCAAACCGCTGCAACAGCCGGGTGCGCGGCGACACCAGCGCGCGGCGCAGCGAGATTTCGGCCTGCCCTTCTTCGGCTGTGCCTGCGGCGGCCTCGTAGCGCTGGCGGGCCGATTTGAACTGCGTGGCATCGGGCGCAAACTGCTCGCACAGCAGCAGCCACATGTCGCGCCGCTCTTCGGCCTCGGCCGTGGCATACCACTCAGCCACCGCCTGGGCACGGCGACCACCTTCGAGCTCGCTCACCTGCGGGGCCACCACTTCCTGCAAGTCGGTCAGCAAGCGGCGCAGCGCACGGGGCGACAAGGCCTCTTGCCCCCGGCGCAGCGTGGCCTGCAGCCGCTCGTGGGTAGAGCGCGGCACCGCCACCTTGGCCACTACGTCGGTCACGCCGGATTTGTCGGTACTGGTGCGGACCTGCTTTTCAGGGCCTTTGCCGCCCTCTTTGGCGGCTGCAGGGGCGGCAGCGCGCAGACGGGAGACACTGCGGGAGATCCATTCGGCGGTGCTGTTCATGGTGTCAACCTCGATTGCTGGTTACGGGCCACATCGCGCAGCGCATCGCGCTGGCGCAACAAATGGGAGCGCATGGCGTCTTCGGCAGCGGCACTGTTGCCCGCCTTGAGGGCGGCAAACACGGCCAGGTGCTCGGACAGGCTTTGTTGCAGGCGGCCTGGCGCATGCAACTGCTGCAGACGGGCCAGACGCAAAATCTTGCGCAAATCACCAATCACCTGGGCCAGCCAGCGGTTGTCCGCCAGGGTGATGAAGGCCTCATGGATGGCGTGATTGGTGACGTAGTAGTCGGTGATGCGGCCTTCGCTGGCGCACTGCTGCAGGCGCTGGTGCAAGGTCTCCAGCGCCGCCACATCGGCACTGCTGGCCTTTTGCGTCGCCTCGTGGGCGGCACGCCCTTCCAGCAAGGCGATCACGGGGAAGATTTCGTCCAGGTCGCGCTCGGTGACCTCGGCCACAAAACAGCCCCGGCGCGGCTCATGGCGCAGCAGCCCCTCGGCCACCAGCACCTTCAGCGCCTCGCGCAGCGGCGTGCGCGAAATCTCCAGCCGCTCGCACAGCGCAGCCTCGTCCAGAAAGCTGCCTGGCGGCAGTGCGCCACCAAAAATCTGCTCGCGCAGCCGCGAGGCGACTTCATCGTGCAGTGAATTGGGAACCGGGCGCATGGTGTGAAACCGCTCCTGAAAATGTGCGAAACCGCCTTGCATACGGAGTGCTATCACAGCCTGGACTACCGCCCTTTTCGCTGCTTACCACTCACTGCTCTGCAAGCTTTTATCGCGTTGCAGGTGACTGCAATTTCTCATAATTACGCAAAATAACAAGGGGGAAACCCTGAGTTTGGGGGGGTTGGGGATGCACAAAATTTAAGGGGTGCAGCCTGGGGACAACACCTGGGTAGCTGGGCTGGGTGGTGGGGGCAAAGCGATGCCGGCTTGGCGGTGGGCGCTGCTGTGGCCCACGGGGGTATTGGAATATCAACAAAAACAGTGCTTAGCGCTTTTGGAATAAGCGCCAACAGCTATTAAATAGATAGCAAATTACAGAGATTGCTAAGGCTGACGATGTCGAAGGCGCAAGATCCGCGCCCCGTCCGCCAGATACGACAGTGATCATCTGCCGCATGTGATCGACAGCTTGGGGCCCTGAGCCGATAGTGGGCCCCCCTCCCCAAAACCAGCCATAGATTCAGATTGATCGGCGCCCAAAGCGTACACAAGGCGAGCCCGGTTCAACCTACTGGCACGATATAGTTTGCGGACTTAACGCTTGCCGGGTTTCGCAGAATTTCTATACCTGGGCATCTAAACAAGTGACCGCCTGGAAACCCATGCTGTAAGTCACTTCCCGGAGGAATCAATGCCCAGAATATTCCGCACGGTCCAGTTTATCCCGCAGGTTTTGCGGGACGCGTCACGTTAGGCTAACCCCCCCCCCAATCTCTCGACTGCGATCCCCTGGAAGAAGGAAACCCGCTATGACGCCCGACGTAAATCGACTTCAGAAAAATCTCGCTAATCTTCAGACTGTGCTGGATCAGATTGAGTTTGAATTCATAGATGATCCAGAATGGGCAGAACCCTCGGACACAAGCTACTTGAACGAAACTGACCGTGCCGATCCCGACACCATGGCAAACGTTGCGGCAATGGACGCGACGAACAAGCTCATCGCTTGGTTCGGTCGAGACCAAGAGGGCGGCTTTGTTGGCCTGTGGCGCGGTCCCGAGAAAACGCCATTAGAACGTGCTCCAGTAGTGCGTCTCGACAATGAAGGGCAGTACAACCTCGTGGCAGCCACAGTGCCAGACTACGTTGCAGTGTCGGATATGGACGACGAGGCTTTTAACGATACCCGTGCAGCTCTGGTTGCCGCCGGATTCAACGTAGCTGCTTCACGCGAGGAAATCTGGCAGGCACTCGACGGCATGAGCGATCCCAATGCCTTTCGCAACGAACTCTACAACCAAGATCGTGTCCGTCGCGGTCTTCGTCCAATTGAATAGCAAGCTATTCCTAACTTTGCGCTCGACACGGAAACACAACTGAAGAATGCGGCTTTGCCGCGTCTATTGTGTTCCGGTCAGTGCCGACCTTGAGCATCGACGTTCTCTAACTACCACCGGTTGCTCTTGGCCGTAAATCCCATTGCATGACAGTGCAGGCACATCCAGGAGCAATTCAACGCCCCTTCATCCGACCTCGCAACAGAGCACATGACCCAGAGGCACTGACTCGGCCCTCTGCGCCCCAGCCTAAACCCACTCAGAACGAATACCGCTGAGTCACCCAGTTCTTCTTGCTGTTCTTGAAAGCGGCAAACACAAACAACGCGGTGACCAAGCCACCTGCCACCAAGGTCCCCGTGGGCCCCAGGGTGTGAGCGATGGAGTACAAAAACTCTTCCTTGCCCGCGTTTTTGCCGGTGCGCTGCACCGAGTCGCTGTGCAGGGACGAGACGATGTAATAAAACGCCGCCGTCAGCACCAGGCTGCAGACCGCCAGCACGATGGATTTGCCCGAGCGCTGGAAGAGGCCCGCTTGCACTTGCGCTTGCTGGCCCTTGCGGCCTAGCAGGGCTTGCACGCTGGCAACGATGCGCTGTTGTGCGGCCTCACTCAGGGCGTGCACCCCGATGTCGTCGCCCATGCCCTTGGCAGAGATGACGGTGGTGAACTTGGCGTCCTTGACGGCGTGCACCGAAGCGACCTTGTCCTTCTCGATCACGATGCCGTGCTCTCCCAGCTTGGCTTTGTCACCCTTGCCCAAGGCGGCCACGGCGTCTGGCGCCAGGGTTTTGAGGGTGCTGAAAAACACCGCTTTGTCTGACACGCCCACGACCCCACCGCTCACTTCAATCATGCTGACTCCCTCGTTGTTAACTGTTTGATTTTTTGGCCCCTGCATTGCGGGGCAGACACTGGCACGCCGTGGCGGCCCAGACTTCGATGGCGCAAGCAGCAAAGACCGTGCCGACGGCGCCAGGATGGCTGGGCCGCTCGGCTGCGGTTTTGGCCAATCAGCGCGGCATGCAACTCACTTGCGCCCCACCACCGGCTGGCGCTGCGCCCACACCCACAGCGCGATGCCTGCGGCCACCATAGGCACGCACAGCCACTGGCCCATGCTCATGCCCAGTGACAACAGGCCCAGGAAGGCATCGGGCTCGCGGAAATACTCGGCGATGAAGCGGAAGCTGCCATAGCCCACCAAGAAGGCGGCGGCCACTTGGCCCTGTTTGCGCTCGCGGCGGGCATACAGCCACAGCAGCACAAAGAGCAGCAAGCCTTCCAGCAAGAATTGGTACACCTGCGAGGGGTGGCGGGGCTGCAGGGAGCCGCTGTGCGCAAACACCATGCCCCAGGGCAGATCGGGGCTGGCAAAGCGGCCCCACAACTCGCCGTTGATGAAGTTACCCACACGCCCGGCGGCCAGCCCGGTGGGCACGCAGGGCGCTACAAAGTCGGCCACCTGCAGCCAGGGGCGTTTGCGCGAATGGGCAAACCACAGCATGGCGGCAATCACCCCCAGCAGGCCGCCGTGAAACGCCATGCCGCCCTGCCACACCGCAAAAATCTCCAGCGGGTGGGTGAGGTAGTAGCCGGGCTTGTAAAACAGGCAGTACCCCAGGCGCCCGCCAATGACGACACCGGCCACGCCAAGGAAGAGGATGTCCTCGACATCACGGCGCGTCCAAGCGCTGGGGCCGGTGATGGAGGCAAAGGGTTCGTGCCGCAGACGGCGCGTGCCCAGGAACATGAACAGCCCAAACGCCACCAGGTAGGTGATGCCGTACCAGTGGATGGCGAGGGGGCCCAACTGCAGGGCAACGGGGTCGATGTGGGGGTAAGTCAGCATGGTGGGCGGTATTGTGCCCGCAACCCATGACGGGCTTGGCGTGAGGCCAAAGTGCCCTGCGCACCAAAACCCAGTGCGGCCCTGGGCACCCCAATGAGTGGGTTACATGCCAACTTTGGCATAATTGATAAGCATTCCTATTTGCATTCACACACCCGCTTCCGCCCATTTACCAGTTTGCCCGTTCGTTGCCGTGCAAGAGCTTTACCTAGACCACCACCCCTGGCTGCAAAGCCTGCTGCGCAAGCGTCTGGGCAACCGGGAGGACGCGGCGGACTTGGCGCACGACACCTTTGTGCGGGTGATGCGCTCAGAGCTGTCGCCCGCAGACCTGCGCGAGCCGCAGCGCTTTTTGGCGACGGTGGCGCGCGGGCTGGTGGCCGACCTCTTCCGGCGCCGCACGCTGGAGCAGGCTTATCTGGACTACCTGGCCGCCTTGCCCGAGGAGCAAGCGCCCTCCCCCGAGGACCAGGCGCAAGCCCAGCAGGCCCTGCTGGAGGTAGACGCCCTGCTGCGCGCCCTGCCCACCAAGGTGCGGCAAGCGTTTTTGCTGGCGCAGCTGGAAGAGTTGCCCTATGCCGAAATCGCCCAGCGCCTGGGCATATCGCACCGCACGGTGAGCAACTACCTGACCCGCGCCATGGAGCACTGCTGCCTGGCCTTGGCCTAAGTAGACCCGCCCCGCCCGCATGAAATCCACCGCCACCCGCACCCCAGCCGAGCGCCAGGCCTTGCACGAGGCCGCGCGCTGGCACACCCGACTGCACGACGAAGCCGCCACGCCCGAGGACCAGCAGGCCTGGCAGCACTGGCACAGCGCCCACGCCAGCCACCAGCAAGCCTGGCAAACGGTGCAAGCCGTGAGCCAGCGGCTGGCACGCATCCCCGCTCCGGTGGCCCTGCAGGCCCTGGCCCAGCCCCCACTGGCACGGCGCGCGGCGCTGCGGGGCGTGGCGCTAGGCCTGGGCGGGTGCGCGGCAACGTGGCTGGCCTGGCAAGCCAGCCCCTGGCAGGCGCTGGGCGCCACGTACCACACCGCCACGGGCGAGCGCCAGCACCTGGGCCTGCCCGATGGCTCTGAGCTGGCGCTGGACACCGCCACGGCGGTGGACGAGCAGTTTGACGCGCACGAGCGCAGGCTGCAGCTGCGCTCTGGCCGCATCCAGATCAGCACCCGGCCGGACTTGCACCAGCGCCCCTTCAGCGTGCAAACGCCGCAGGGCACCGTGCTGGCGCTGGGCACGCAGTTCACCGTGCAGGCGCTGGACGCGGGGCACACCCGCGTGGCGGTGCAAGAAAAATCGGTGCGCGTAAAGCCCACCCATGGCGAGGCGCGCCTGCTGGTGGCCGGGCAGCAGCTGGATTTTTCGTCTACCGAAGCCCTGCCACCCCAACCGGCCAACCTGGCGCAGGCCAGCTGGCGCAACGGCGGGCTCATCGCCCTGGACATGCCCCTGGGCGAGCTGGTGCAGGAGCTGGCCCGCTACCGCCCCGGCTACCTGGGCTGCGCACCCGAGGTGGCCCACCTGCAAGTGTCTGGCGCGTTTGCGCTGGACCACACCGACCAGGCCCTGGCCGCACTGGCCGCCAGCTTTGCCGTGCAGGTGCACTACCGCACCCGCTACTGGGTGCGGGTGGAGGCTGCGTGAGGGGGCTGAGCCCAACGCCCTTTGCTATCGCCCTGCCCTCCTCAAATAACTATCAAATTGATAGCTGCTAGCGCTTTATCAATGAGCTCTAGGGGCATAGATGGCTTATCAATTGGGCACACGCTGCCTTAATTTTTTCTATAAATTTGTAACAGCCTTTGCATGATGGGAGCGCCTCGTTCGGCATACCAGTGAAGCGAATTTTTTCCATCCCACCGAACCGAGGAAGCTCCATGTCCCGCACCCGAATGAACGGCGGCCACGCCGCCCACCCCCACTTTGCCCTGCACCCCATGGCCCGCGCGGCCCGCATTGCGGCGCTGAGTGCGGCAGCGCTGCTCACCCCTCTGGCCTACGCGCAGGGCACGGCCAACCCAGCAGAAGCCACAGGCGCAGCGGCCGCTGCCAAGGCGTTTGCGATTGAAGCAGGCCCCCTGGCCCAGGTGCTGGCGCAATACGCCCACGCCGCAGGCGTGACCCTGGCCTTTGACGCTGCGCAGCTGGGCGGCGCCCGCTCTGGCGGCCTGCAGGGCAGCTATGGCGTGGACGCGGGCTTTGCCAAGGCGCTGGAAGGCACCGGCTGGCGCGCCGTGCGCGAAGGTAACGGCGCCTACGTGCTGCGCGGCACCGCAGCCCCCACCCAAAAGGCGGCGCTGGCAGAGGTGGTGGTGTCGGAAGAAGCCGAGGCCATTGGCGGCCTGCAAAAGACCTACTCGGGCGGCCAGTTTGCGCGCGGGGGCGACCTGGGCATTTTGGGCAAGACCGATTTGATGAACGTGCCCTTCAGCACCACCAACTACACGGCCGAGCTGATTGAAAACCAGCAAGGCCTGACGGTGTCGGACGTGGTGATGAGCGACGCCTCGGTGCGCACACTGCAAGCCCGAGGCGGCTATGGCGATGACTTTCAGATCCGTGGCTTTGCCGTATCGCCCCGCGACATCAGCATGAATGGCCTGTTTGGCCTGACGCCTTCCACCCGCATCCCGCTGGAGATGATTGAGCGCGTGGAAGTGCTCAAGGGCCCTGGCTCGCTCACCAACGGCATCGGCCCCAGCGGCAGCGTGGGCGGCAGCATCAATGTGGTGACCAAGCGAGCGAGTGATGTGCCGCTGACGCGCCTGACCACCACCTACATGGGCAAGGCCCAACTGGGCACCCACCTGGATGTGGGCCGCCGCTTTGGCGAAGACAACCAGTGGGGTGTGCGCGCCAACGGTGTGTGGCGCAATGGCGAGGGCAACATCGACGGCGGCCGCCAGCGCCTGGGGCTGGGCTCGCTGGGGGTGGACTACGCCGGTGCCGGCCTGCGCTGGTCGATGGACACGCTGACCAGCAGCGGAAAGACGACCGAGTTCCGCGCACAAAGCGCCTTCCTGGCGGGCATCACCCAGGTGCCTGCGGTGCCCGACAACCGCACCACGCTATACCCCGGCACTGAGCTGACGGACAAGGCCAAGACCGTGATCTCGCGCCTGGAATACGACATCAACGACCGCACCACGGCCTATGGCGCCGTGGGCTACAGCGATGTGACGAGCAACCAGAACTTCCCCACTGCCATGCGCCGCATCGATGCGCTGGGCAACTTCACCGTGGCCAACGGCTATTACGACGAATACAACAAGACCACGTCAGCCGATGTGGGGCTGCGCACGCGCTTCAAGACGGGCGATGTGGCCCACACGCTGGTGGTGTCGGCCAACACCATGGCGCGTGAAAGCGGGTACTTTTATGGCCTGACCTCGGCCACGGTGGCCTCCAACATCTACCACCCCGCACCGCTGCCCGCCATTGACTTCGCGCGCGGCGCCCCCAGCAAAACGGCCGATCTGTCGCAGTCCAGCCTGGCCGTGGCCGACACCCTGGCATTCTTCAACAACCGCTTTTTGGCCACACTGGGCCTGCGCGACCAAACCATCCACCAAAAGAGCGTGAATGGCTCCACGCCCTACAAGGCCAGCACCGTGACGCCACTGGTGGGGCTGGTGTTCAAGCCGCAAAAGAACATCTCGGTGTATGGCAACTACACGGCAGGCCTGGCTGCTGGGGGCATTGCGGGCGCCAGCACCGCCAACCAGGGCGAGGTGTTTGCACCGCAAAAGACCAAGCAATACGAAGTGGGCGTGAAGGCCGACTGGGGCAGCCTGACCACCCAGGCGGCCCTGTACCAAATCACCAAGCCCAACGCCGTCACCGACCCCATCACCAACATCTACAGCTACGGCGGCGAGCAGCGCAACCGGGGCCTGGAGCTGACGGCGTATGGCGAAATCCAGCGCGGCCTGCGGGCCATGGCCAGCGCCGCGTTCAACGATGCCAAGATGGCCAAAACCCAGGGCGGCGTGAACCAAGGCAAGAATGCCACCGGCGTGCCCGACCACACCTTCAACCTGGGCCTGGACTGGGACACCCCCTGGGTGCAGGGCCTGAGCCTGAACGGCCGGGTGATCAACACCTCGGCCATGTACTACGACGCGGCCAACACCTTGCGCATGCCCGCCTGGACGCGCGTGGACATTGGCGCGCGCTACGCCACCAAGGTGGCAGGCAAGGCTGTGGTGTTCCGCGCCAATCTGGAGAACGTGGCCGACAAGGCCTACTGGGTGACGGCGTCGGGCTACGTGACGGTGGGAGCACCGCGCACGCTGATGCTGTCTGCCGCCATCGACTTCTAAGCCTGTAACGCAGGTCTGCGCGAGCGGCCTCCACCCCTCCACCAGAAACAGCCGGTGGATGGGCAGAGGGCTCAACGCAAGCGCTAATGATGACGGTTCGCATGCAAAGCGACATGCGGGGTTATGACCCTGAACCCGTGCCAGGCGCGCGATACTCGCCGCCTCAGAAGAACGGAATGCACCATGCAGGGAAACCCACAAGTCATCGAATATTTCAAAAACCTGCTGCGCGGCGAGCTGGCTGCGCGTGACCAGTATTTCATCCACTCGCGCATTTACGAAGACCAGGGCCTGGTGAAGATGTACACCCGCCTGGACCATGAAATGCAGGAAGAAACCCAGCACGCCGACGCGCTGCTGCGCCGCATCCTCTTTTTGGGCGGCATGCCTGACATGCGCCCCAATCCCTTCACCCCCGGCACCACGGTAGTGGAGATGCTGCAAAAAGACCTGGCCGTGGAATACGAAGTGCGCGATGCCCTGCAAAAAGGCATACAACTGTGCGAGAGCCTGCGCGACTACGTGAGCCGCGACCTGCTGCTGGCCCAGCTGCGCGACACCGAGGAAGACCACGCCTACTGGCTGGAAAAGCAATTGGGCCTGATCGAGAAAATGGGCCTGCCCAACTACCTGCAAAGCCAGTCGCAGCCTGCCGCCTGAATGGCCTGAATGGCTTGAGCAAAGGGGGCACCAGGCCCCATTCGCAGGTTTTTGTCAAATCAGGCTCTAGCGCAATCCAGTCAAGCGCCAAAAGCTATCAAATAAATAGCAAAACTATAAAAAAAGCCGCCATGCATTGCTGCATGGCGGCTTTTTTGTTCCGGGCTACCCGTTCAACCAAAGCGCCACCTGGGTGCCGCAGCACGGGTGGCGATGGCTGGCGCGGATCGACCTTTCGGTCGCCCCAATCAATCGTCGAGCAAAGACAGATCGCGCACCGCACCCTTGTCGGCCGACATGACCAGCTTGGCATAGGCCTTGAGCGCCGCAGACACCTTGCGGGGGCGTGGCTGCGCGGGCTTCCAGCCCTTGGCGTCCTGCTCCACGCGGCGCTGGGCCAGTTCTTCGTCGGACACCAGCACGTTGATGCTGCGGTTGGGGATGTCGATGCGGATGCGGTCACCGTTCTTCACCAAGCCAATGGCGCCACCGGCTGCCGCTTCGGGCGAAGCGTGGCCAATGGACAGGCCCGAGGTGCCGCCCGAGAAGCGGCCATCGGTCAACAGCGCGCAGGCTTTGCCCAGGCCCTTGGACTTGATGTACGACGTGGGGTACAGCATCTCTTGCATGCCAGGGCCGCCCTTGGGGCCTTCGTAGCGCACAATGACGACATCACCCGCCTTGACCTTGTCGGCCAGGATGTTGGCCACGGCTTCGTCCTGCGACTCCACCACATGGGCGGGGCCTTCAAACACCAGCAGGCTGTCGTCCACGCCTGCGGTCTTGACCACGCAGCCGTTCAGGGCAATGTTGCCGACCAGCACGGCCAAACCGCCTTCTTTGCTGAAGGCATGCTCGATCGAGCGGATGCAGCCCTCAGAGCGGTCTGTGTCCAGGCTGGGCCAGCGTGCGGCTTGGCTGAATGCGACTTGCGTAGGAATGCCGCCAGGGCCAGCCATGTAGAAGGTCTTGACCGTGTCGGACGGGTTGCGGGCAATGTCCCACTGGTCCAGCGCGTCTTTCATGGTCTTGCTGTGCACGGTGGGCACGTCGGTGTGCAAACGGCCTGCGCGGTCCAGCTCGCCCAAAATACCCATGATGCCGCCCGCGCGGTGGACGTCTTCAATGTGGTACTTGTTGGTGTTGGGTGCGACCTTGCACAGCTGCGGCACGATCTTGGACATGCGGTCAATGTCGGCCATCGTGAAGTCGATTTCGGCCTCTTGCGCAATGGCGAGAATGTGCAGGATGGTGTTGGTGGAGCCGCCCATGGCGATATCCAATGCAATCGCATTCTCAAACGCCTTGAAGCCCATGGAGCGCGGCAGGATGCTGCTGTCGTCTTCTTCGTAGTAGCGCTTGCACAGCTCCACCACCAGGTGCCCGGCGCGCTTGAACAGTTGCTCGCGGTCGGCATGCGTGGCCACCACAGTGCCATTGCCGGGCAGGGACAGGCCCAAGGCTTCGGTCAGGCAGTTCATGGAGTTGGCGGTGAACATGCCAGAGCAGGAACCGCAGGTGGGGCACGCAGAGCGCTCTACCTCGGCCACATCGGCGTCGCTGACCTTGTCGTCGGCGGCCATCACCATGGCGTCGATCAAATCGAGCTTCTTGAACTCAATCTTCTGGGTCGTGGGGTTGAGCAACTTGACCTTGCCAGCCTCCATCGGGCCGCCCGAGACGAACACCACCGGAATATTCAACCGCATGGCGGCCATCAGCATGCCGGGGGTGATCTTGTCGCAGTTGGAGATGCACACCATGGCATCGGCGCAGTGCGCGTTGACCATGTATTCCACCGAATCCGCAATGATGTCGCGGCTGGGCAGCGAGTACAGCATGCCGTCGTGGCCCATCGCAATGCCATCGTCCACGGCGATGGTGTTGAACTCTTTGGCCACACCGCCCGCTGCTTCAATCTCACGCGCCACCAGTTGGCCCAAGTCCTTGAGGTGGACGTGGCCGGGCACAAACTGCGTGAACGAGTTGACCACCGCAATGATCGGCTTGCTGAAGTCGTCGTCCTTCATGCCGGTGGCACGCCACAGCGAGCGGGCACCAGCCATGTTGCGACCAGCGGTGGAGGTTTTGGAGCGGTAAGCGGGCATCGTGATGTCGGTTGAAGTGTTGGTAGAGGGAAGCCGAAGCCAGGAGGCGGCGGGCGAATTATCCTCCAGCACAACCAACAGCACCGGCGGCAGGGGCGATCGCTAACCCTGAGCCTTTGGGTGTTTCAGGCGCAGGAGCTGAGCGAGCCAGCCCCTGCCCTTGCCGTATTACCTGGGCTTGCGCGGACGCATACCCAAGGCTTCTTTGTTTTTATTGATGCGCTCTTTCTTGCGCTCGTCCATTTTTTCCATGGCTTTGCGCTTGGTGTAGCCTGTGGCATCGGCCCACCACCACCACGCCGCAGTAGCGCCGAAAGAGCCCACAATCACCCACCAGGACCAGGTGGCTACGGGCCCGATCTCCAGATACTTGAGTAACAGCAGCAGCAGCGAAACGCCTAAAAGATACATAGCAAGCTCCCCCAAAAGATGCGATTTGCGTTCCTTGACCGAGGACAAATTTTGGTCAACCCACGTCACTACAATCGCGTTGAAAGAACTGTAACCCAACCACAGGAAAACCCACCATGAAACGTGCCCTGATCACCATCGCCATGACGCTTGCCGTTGCAGCCCCCGCCATGGCCGACCAAGCCCTGGCCACTTCCAAGAACTGCATGGCCTGCCACGCTGTCGACAAGAAGCTGGTGGGTCCTTCCTACAAAGATGTCGCTGCCAAGTACGCTGGTCAAAAAGACGCTGTAGACAAGCTGGCCACCAAGATCATCAAGGGTGGCTCTGGCGTGTGGGGCCCCGTGCCCATGCCTGCTAATGCCCAAGTCAATGAAGCAGAAGCCAAGAAGCTGGCTGCCTGGGTTCTGACGCTGAAGTAAGCCCCGTGGTCCTGCCGTGGGGCTTATCCCACGCAGCAAAAAGCCGCACACCGTCAAGGTTGTGCGGCTTTTTGCTTTGCAGGCCGTGCGCTTTGGCCTGCGCCCGCTTACTCCGTCGCGCCTGGCCCGCCAACCAAGCGCTGCTCCAGTTGTCCCACGTAGGCCGCAGTGGTGTTGTCCGACTCTTGCGCACGCGCAGCCAGGCGGGTTTCCAGGCTGTCGAGCCGTGCCATCACAGTGGTGTGCCCTTGTGCGTGCTGGTTTTCTAAAAACGCACGCAACTCGGTAAACCGAGAGGCTTCCGCCTTGTCTGCCAGTTCGCGCTGCGCCTGCATCTCTTTGGTGTGGCGGCGTGTCTCCAGCAATACCGAGCCCTGAAGCGACAGCACGTACGCCACCAGCAGCACACCCAGCAACGAGGTCAGCCCCAGCATGAGCAAGCCCAGCGGGGCATCGAAAGTGGCCAACCCCACAGACACGGCAGAAACAACCGAGAGAGCCTCCCAGTTGAGCGCAGCCAGACTGGTAATGGCCACGATGATGAAGAGCAGCACGGTAGAAAGCATTTTCACGGTAAGTCCTTTCAATGCGAGAAGTGTGCCTGCCGCCCCCGGTGGGCATGACAGGCCATGGCGCATGGTTGCACGCCGCCCGGCACAGAGGGGCAAAACGCTTTCACATGATTTTTGCCAATGCGAAGACTGGGTTTGCTACCACTTGCGCAGATAACTCCACGCCGGCGGACGGGCTCTATCGCGGCATCCTACCGTGCCTGCGGGCAAGTCTCGGCAAAGCAATGTATCTGCCAAGGGCATAAAAAAAGCGCCTGATGCTTAGGCGCTTTTGAAGGGTGTGCCCCAAAGGTCAGTTGGTCTGTGACCGTTGGTCCAAGATGGCCGGGTTCTGTGGCCACATCACATCGCTGCGCGTTATGAGTGTCCCCAAACCCCGAAAGCGCTCCGCGCTGGCGCCGCTCCACGGCGCCTCCTCGATCAATTGGCCTTGGCCAATTGATCGAGGATTGCGGGGTTTTCCAGCGTGCTGGTGTCCTGCGTGATCGCCTCGCCCTTGGCAATGCTGCGCAGCAGGCGGCGCATGATCTTGCCGCTGCGGGTCTTGGGCAGGTTGTCGCCAAAGCGGATGTCCTTGGGCTTGGCGATGGGGCCAATCTCCTTGGCCACCCAGTTGCGCAGTTCGTTGGCAATCTGCTTGGCTTCTTCGCCGGTGGGGCGCGAGCGCTTGAGCACCACGAACGCACAGATGGCCTCACCGGTCACGTCGTCAGGGCGGCCCACCACGGCGGCCTCGGCCACCAGATCGGTCTTGGCGACCAGGGCGGATTCGATCTCCATCGTGCCCATGCGGTGGCCCGACACGTTCAGCACATCATCGATGCGGCCGGTGATGCGGAAGTAGCCGCGGTCAGCACTGCGCACCGCGCCATCGCCCGCCAGGTAGTAGCCCTTGAGTTCTTCGGGGAAGTAGCTCTTCTTGAAGCGCTCGGGGTCGTTCCAGATGGTGCGGATCATGCTGGGCCAGGGGCGCTTGATCACCAGGATGCCACCCGCGCCGTTGGGTACGTCGTTGCCCATTTCGTCCACGATGGCTGCGGTGATGCCGGGCAAAGGCAGCGTGCAGCTACCAGGCACCAGTGGCGTGGCGCCAGGCAGCGGGGTGATGACGTGGCCACCCGTTTCGGTCTGCCAGAAGGTGTCCACGATGGGGCAACGCTCGCCGCCCACGTTCTTGTGGTACCACATCCAGGCTTCGGGGTTGATGGGCTCGCCCACGCTGCCCAAGATGCGCAGGCTCGACAGGTCGGAGCGCGCGGGGTGCACAGCCTCATCGGCCTCAGCCGCCTTGATGAGCGAGCGGATGGCGGTGGGGGCGGTGTAGAAGATCGTGCACTTGTGGCGCTCGATCATCTGCCAGAAGCGACCCGCGTTCGGGAAGGTGGGGATGCCTTCGAAGATGATCTGTGTGGCGCCTGCGGCCAGCGGGCCGTAGGCGACGTAGGTGTGGCCCGTGATCCAGCCGATGTCGGCCGTGCACCAGAACACGTCGTCTGCGCGCAGGTCAAACGTCCAGTCCATGGTCATCTTGGCCCACAGCAGGTAGCCGCCGGTGCTGTGCTGCACGCCCTTGGGCTTGCCGGTGGAGCCACTGGTGTAGAGGATGAACAGCGGGTGCTCGGCCCCCACGGCCACGGGCGCGCATTCGGTGCTTTGGCCCGCCAGTGCTTCAGCAAAGGTCTTGTCACGGCCTGCCACCATGTTGCACGCCGTGGCGGTGCGCTGGTACACGAACACGTTGCGGATGGTGTCGCAGCCGCCCATGGCCAGAGCTTCGTCAATGATGGACTTGAGCGGCAGCTCCTTGCCACCACGCATCTGGTAGTTGGCAGTGATGACGGCCACGGCACCGGCATCGATGATGCGCTCGTGCACGGCCTTGGCGCTGAAGCCGCCAAACACCACGCTGTGCGTAGCGCCGATGCGGGCACAGGCCTGCATGGCGATCACGCCCTCAATGGTCATGGGCATGTAGATCAGCACGCGGTCGCCCTTGGCCACGCCGTGGGCCTTGAGCGCGTTGGCGAACTGGCTCACGCGGGCCAGCAGCTCTTTGTAGGTGATCTTGGTGACGGTGCCGTCATCGGCTTCGAAGACGATGGCCGTCTTGTTTTCCGTGGGCGTGCCGATGTGCTTGTCCAGGCAGTTGACGCTGGCGTTCAGCTCGCCGTCGTCAAACCAGCGGAAAAACGGGGCGTTGGACTCGTCCAGCGTGCGGGTGAAGGGCTTTGACCATTGCACGTTGGCACGTGCCTGCTTGGCCCAGAAGCCTTCGAAATCGGTTTCGGCCTCTTTGCACAGTGCCTCATACCCGGCCATGCCGGAAATGCGCGCCGCCTTGACGATGACGTCGGATGGTGGAAACACGCGGTTTTCAACCAACACAGACTCGATCGCGGATGTTGTTGCACTCATGGTGTTGTCTCCTGGGTCATTGGAATAGGAATTGGCAGCTACTGTCTTCTGCCGCACTTACATGCTACTGACTCGCCGGGGCCTATCCGGCTTGGGGTTAGCCCTTGGTTGTGAAGGCTGTCACGGCTCGCCCCTAGAATCGCGACGTTTTCCCGTCGCCCCTTTTTCTATTACCTATCGCAGGCACGCATGTCCCATCCCAAGCCCAAAACCAGCGCTCCGCTGCGCCCCCTGCCCTCGCTCATTTTCGCCAGCCGCTGGCTGCAGCTGCCGCTGTACCTGGGGTTGATTCTGGCGCAGGCGGTGTACGTCTTTCACTTCTGGGTGGAGCTGGTCCATCTGGTGGAAGCCGCCTTCGGCAACAAAGCAGCCCTGCAGCAGCTGGTCACCAGCATTGGCTACAAGAGTGACTTTGAGGTCATGGCACTCAACGAGACCATCATCATGCTGGTGGTACTGGCATTGATTGACGTGGTGATGATCTCCAACCTGCTCATCATGGTGATTGTGGGTGGCTACGAGACTTTTGTATCCCGCTTGCACCTGGAAGAGCACCCAGACCAGCCTGAATGGCTGAGCCACGTGAACGCCTCCGTGCTCAAAGTGAAGCTGGCCACTGCGATCATCGGCATCAGCTCCATTCACCTGCTCAAGACCTTCATCAATGCGGCCAACTACGACCTCAAGGTGCTGATGTGGCAGACCATCATCCACGTGGTCTTCTTGCTGAGCGCCCTGGCGATTGCGCTGACCGACCGGCTGATGTCCCACCCCAGCGACTCCCACTGAGCCGCCAGCCCCCGCCGCCGCGCAAGCCCAGCGCCCGGCGGGGCGATGGAATGCACCGCGCACCGCGTAGCGGCATCAGACCATGCTGCGCGGCACCACCCAGGCATCAAACTCCTGAGCCGTCACATGGCCAGAGGCCAGCGCGGCCTCTCGCAAACTGATCCCCTCTTTGTGTGCCGCCTTGGCAATGGCAGCGGCCTTGTCGTAACCGATGTGGGGGTTGAGCGCGGTCACCAGCATCAGCGACTGCTCGACAAGCGCTTCAATCCGGTCATGGTTGGGCTCAATGCCCGAAGCGCAGTGCTTGTCAAAACTGACCATGCCGTCTGCCAGCAGGCGAACGCTTTGCAAAAAGTTGTGGATCACCATGGGCCGGAACACGTTGAGCTCGAAATTGCCCGAGGCCCCGCCCACCCCAACCGCCACATCGTTGCCCATGACCTGGGCGCACAGCATGGTCATGGCTTCGCACTGGGTCGGGTTGACCTTGCCCGGCATGATGGACGAACCCGGCTCGTTTTCCGGGATGGTGATCTCGCCCAGCCCGCTGCGCGGACCACTGGCCAGCCAACGCACATCGTTGGCAATCTTCATCAGGCTGGCCGCAAGCCCCTTGAGCGCACCATGGGCATGCACCAAGGCATCGCAGCTGGCCAGGGCTTCGAACTTGTTCGGGGCTGTCACCAGGTTCAGCCCGGTCAGGTCGGCCAGCTCTTTGGCCACCGCCTGCGCATAGCCCGCAGGCGCATTCAAACCCGTGCCCACGGCCGTGCCACCCAGGGCCAGCTCACACAAATGGGGCATGGCGGCGCGAACATGGCGCTCGGAATGCTCCAGCTGCGCCACCCAGCCCGAGACTTCTTGCCCCAAAGTCAGCGGGGTTGCATCCTGCAAGTGCGTGCGGCCAATTTTCACGATGTCCGCAAACGCCTCGGCCTTGGCGGCCAACGTCATGCGCAACGCATGCAGGGCTGGCAGCAGTTTGTGGGTCATTGCATCCACTGCCGCCAGGTGCATGGCGGTAGGAAAGACATCGTTGCTCGACTGGCTTTTGTTCACATCGTCGTTGGGGTGCACCAGCCGCCCTTCCCCACGCGGGCCGCTGAGCAACTCACTCGCCCGGTTAGCCAGCACCTCATTCATGTTCATGTTCGTCTGGGTGCCCGACCCGGTTTGCCACACCACCAGAGGAAACTCCTCTTCGTGTGCCCCAGCCATCACTTCATCGCACGCGGCCACGATGGCCGTGGTGCGGGTGGCATCCAGCAAACCCAGGCTGTGGTTCACATACGCACTGGCACGTTTGACCTGGGCCAGTGCCCGGATGAGTTCGAGGGCCATGCGCTCGCCCGAGATGGCAAAGTGCTGCAAAGAGCGTTGTGTTTGCGCTCCCCACAACCGCCGCGCAGGCACGTCGATGGGGCCAAATGTGTCGCGCTCTGTGCGGTAGGCCGATGCTTTGCCGTTTTGCAGTGTCATGTGCGTGATCCTGGCTTACAAGTAAAGGACGGCACCCAGCATAACCAGTCCATTGCATGGCGCACAAGCCCGTGGCTCAAAGCAGGCACGCAAGCCACCAGATAACCCTGACAGAACCACGCAAGCCCGCAGAGGGATAATCGAAGGCTGTCGATTTCATCCCCACAAACTTCCCGCCATGACCACGACATCCATTCGCCAAGAAGACCTGATCGAATCCATTGCCGGCGCACTGCAGTACATCAGCTACTACCACCCCACCGACTACATCGCCCACCTGGCCCGCGCTTACGAGCGCGAGAAGAGCCCGGCGGCCAAGGATGCGATCGCCCAGATCCTCACCAACAGCAAGATGAGCGCCACTGGCCAGCGCCCTATCTGCCAAGACACGGGCATCGTCAACGTGTTCCTGAAAGTGGGCATGGACGTGCGCTGGGAAGGCTTCACCGGCAGCCTGGACGATGCCATCAACGAAGGCGTGCGCCGGGGCTACAACCACCCCGACAACACCCTGCGCGCGTCGGTCGTGGCCGACCCGCAGTTCGCCCGCAAGAACACCAAGGACAACACCCCTGCCGTGATCTTCACCGAGATCGTGCCCGGCAACACCGTGGACATCACCGTGGCCGCCAAGGGCGGCGGCTCGGAGAACAAGTCCAAGATGTACATGCTCAACCCCGGCGACAACGTGGTGGACTGGGTGCTCAAGACCGTGCCCACCATGGGCGCTGGCTGGTGCCCGCCCGGCATGCTGGGCATCGGCATTGGCGGTACGGCCGAAAAGGCCGTGCTCATGGCCAAGGAAAGCCTGATGGACGACCTGGACATGTACGAACTGCAAGCCAAGGCCGAAGCCGCCAAGACCGGCGGCCCCGCGCTCGACAAGGTTGAAGAGCTGCGCCTGGAGCTGTTTGAAAAGGTCAACGCCCTGGGCATTGGCGCGCAAGGCCTGGGCGGCCTGACCACGGTGCTGGACGTCAAGATCAAGATGTACCCCACGCACGCAGCCAGCAAGCCGATTGCGATGATCCCCAACTGCGCCGCCACACGCCACGCGCACTTCGTGATGGACGGCTCTGGCCCCGTGTACCTCACGCCCCCGAGCCTCGACCTGTGGCCCAACGTGAACTGGGCGCCTGACTACAACAAGAGCAAGAAGGTCAACCTGGACACACTGACCAAGGAAGAAGTGGCCAGCTGGAAGCCCGGTGACACGCTGCTGCTCAACGGCAAGATGCTGACCGGTCGCGATGCTGCGCACAAGCGCATCCAGGACATGCTGGCCAAGGGCGAGAAGCTGCCCGTGGACTTCACCAACCGCATCATCTACTACGTGGGCCCCGTGGACCCGGTGAAGAACGAGGCCGTGGGCCCTGCAGGCCCCACCACCGCCACGCGCATGGACGGCTTCACCGAGATGATGCTGGCCCAGACCGGCCTGATCGCCATGGTGGGCAAGGCCGAGCGCGGCCCGGTCGCCATCGAGGCCATCAAGAAGCACCAGAGCGCCTACCTCATGGCCGTGGGCGGCGCCGCCTACTTGGTCAGCAAGGCCATCAAGACCGCCAAGGTCGTGGGCTTTGCCGACCTGGGCATGGAAGCCATCTATGAATTTGACGTGGTGGACATGCCCGTGACCGTGGCCGTGGATGCCGGCGGCACCAGTGCCCACATCACGGGCCCAGCCGAATGGCAAAAGCGCATCGCCTCGGGCGAGTTCAAGGGCATTGAAGTAGCCGCTGCTTGATGCTTGGGGTCACCACCGGGGCACGGCTGTACTGCGAGCCCTGAGCACGCCCCCACAAAACCGCCTTCGGGCGGTTTTTTCACATCCCTTCGACGGACTCGTGGGCTGCAAGCGGCGCACCAGCGCAGCAGCCCCGTCTTTCCTACAATCCACGGCTTGTCTAACTGCCAGAGCTTGATTCCACGATGCCGCAGTCCTCTTCCCCCATCGGTGTATTTGACAGCGGCGTCGGCGGGCTGAGCGTGCTGCGCATGCTGTTGGCAGCCATGCCCAACGAGCGGTTCGTGTACTTGGCCGACAGCGCCAACGCCCCCTATGGCGAGCGAGGCGATGCGTTTGTGGCGGCACGCACCCATGCCATCACCCAGTATTTGCGCGAAAAACACGATATCAAAGCACTGGTGGTGGCCTGCAATACCGCCACTGCAGCGGCCATCCATGAAGTGCGCAGCAGCCACCCTGACCTTCCCCTCGTCGGCCTGGAGCCCGCCATCAAGCCAGCACTGGCAGTCACCAAGACGGGGCATGTGGGAGTGATCGGCACGCGGGGTACGCTCAGCAGCGCCAAGTTCGGAAAGCTGATGGCCTCTCTGGCCGATCAGGCCCACTTTGTAGTGCAACCCTGCGATGGCCTGGCGCACGCTGTCGAGCACAGCGTGACACTGCCACCGACCACGGCCAGCAATGCCGTCAACAGTACGGAAACTGGTGCACTTTGCGAGCGCTATGTGAATGCCATGGGCCCGTTTGGTACAGCAGCCGGGCAGATGGACACCCTGGTGCTGGGCTGCACCCACTACATTTTTGTGGAGCACGAGTTGCGCGCACTAGTGGGGCCCGATGTCCGATTCATCGAGACCGGTGAGCCGGTGGCGCGCCAGACACGGCGCCTGCTAGAGGCAGCAGGCTTGCTGCGCCAAACAAAGCCACCAGACGACAGTGGCGAACCACAAGCCCCCACAGATGCAGCCCCACCGGTACAACTACTGACCACAGGCCCCGTGAGCATGCTGGAAGCCGCCGCCCAGCGTTGGCTCCAACTCCCGGCACGTTGCTGCAGTACCGTATCCGTTCCCTGATTTGTGATCAAAAATGGGGGTAGCGCTTGAAATACAAGCGCAAAAAGCTATTAAATTAATAGCAAAACAACCGACCCCGAGCAGAATTCACGCGGACTCAGCACCCCACAACCGTGTGCCCGTGCTCTCCACATGCGTGAGGTACAGGCGCAGATCAAACTCGTACTGGTGGTATTGCGGCTCCATGTGAGCGCACAGCTGGTAAAAAGCCTTGTCGTGCCCTTTTTCCCGCAGGTGGGCCAGCTCATGGACCACGATCATGCGCAAAAACTCGTCCGGTGCCTGCTTGAACATCGACGCGATACGGATCTCGTGCTTGGCAGCCAGCTTGCTGCCCTGCACACGCGACACCGCCGTGTGCAAGCCCAGGGCGTGACGCACGACGTGAATCTTGTTGTCAAAGAGAACCTTGTTGACCGTGCCTGCGTTGCGCAGATAACGGGACTTGAGCTCTTGCACGTAGTCGTACAAAGCCTTGTCACTGCGCACCGAGTGTGCCTGCGGATACTTGCGCTGCAATACCGGCCCCAGTTGCCCTTGGGCCAACAGCTCACGCGCCTGGCCTTGGAGCGCAGCAGGGTAAGACCGCAGGTAGGGCAAATCAGGGATCATTGGAAATATGGCGACCACAGGGCCGTTGAAGGGCACGTTGCAAGCCGACCACTTGTTCGCATGAAGCCATAGGCTGACAAAGGGCTGCGGGAGGAAGCAGAACAGCCCCCACCCTGGCAAGACTCAGTGTAAATGGCGTGGGCGACGGCCACCGCCGTGGCCGCTGCCAGAGCCACCGGGGCCGCGCGGGGGCTTGCCAATTTCAAGCGAGTTGACCAGCGCATCGAAACGCTGGGTGAACAACTTATCGATCTCTGCCACCACGCCACCAAGCTCAGCGCCGTCAAAGTGGCGCTCCATCATGTTCACCACATCTTGCACCAGCAGATCACGCTGCACCTGCATGATGGCTGCTGGGGTAGGCCCCACAAATAGCATCACGAAGTCATCGCGCGACTCGGCACCGTCTTGGCCTTCGTCTTCCTCAAACTCAGCATCGTAGAAGGTCACCTCCAAGGCGGCCCCCATCTCGCAGAGCTCGTTCAGGCTCATGCACATCTCGTCCAAAGTCTGGCGAAAGTCGTCATCGCCCCGCACCGTCCAGCAGATTTGCAGAAGATGCTCCTGGGCATCGAATTTGATGCCAGGCTCCTCTTCGTAAGCACTTGCGGCGCCGTCGGCCAAAGACCGAGCGCCGGCATATTTCCACAATGGTTTCAAGGCATCTTGGAGCTGGTCAAAACTGGCATCAGCACGCAGCTGCACCTGCCCGTGGACATGGATTTCGAAGGGAGCGTTGTAACTTGACATGATTGAATCGTAATGGTGCCCCGAGCCGGGGTCGAACCGGCACGCCCCTTTTCAGGAAAGCGGCGGATTTTAAGTCCGCAGTGTCTACCAATTTCACCATCGGGGCGCCAGCTACCGTATGCGCGATTGCATGGCAGCGTAACCCGGACGTCACCGCTAAGCAACGCCCCATCGAACAAGAGCAACGCAGCGACTACAAAACCAGCGCTGCCACGCTGCACCAAGAAAAAAGGGAAGCCTGAGCTTCCCTTTTAAATTTGGAGCGGGAAAAGAGTCTCGAACTCTCGACCTCAACCTTGGCAAGGTTGCGCTCTACCAACTGAGCTATTCCCGCATTTTGCTTTCAACACACCAGTGCATCAGCAAGACTAAAATTATAACACAAAATTTTTGATCAACACAAGAAAATCAAAAACTTTCCAACCGTCTAAAACAAGCTTTTGCTTATTTCAGCAAGTCAGCTGCATCCTGGAGGCGCGGTCCGGAGTCGAACCGGACTAACCGGATTTGCAATCCGGGGCATAACCGCTTTGCTACCGCGCCAGAAACTACTGCCTTGGCAAAAAAGGGAAGCTTTTGCTTCCCTTTTTTGGAAATTGGAGCGGGAAAAGAGTCTCGAACTCTCGACCTCAACCTTGGCAAGGTTGCGCTCTACCAACTGAGCTATTCCCGCATTTACCGAAGCCTTACATTCTACAACGTTTGCTGCGATGGAATGAATTGTAGCGCATTTTTTGGCTGTTTTTGAAAAAATGTTCAGTGCTTCAAAGAATCACTGCCAACCGCCGCAGTGCCCTTGTCTGCCGACACGGGGACCACCGCCGCCTCTTCATCCGTCAGCGGTACAGGCTTGCGCTCCAAGGCCACTTCAAGCACCTTGTCGATCCATTTAACCGGCACGATCTCCAGCCCGCTTTTCACGTTGTCTGGAATCTCCTGGAGATCCTTCACGTTTTCTTCAGGAATCAGCACGGTCTTGATGCCCCCGCGCAATGCCGCCAGCAACTTTTCCTTGAGTCCACCGATGGCCGTGACTTCACCGCGCAGCGTGATCTCACCGGTCATGGCGACATCTCCGCGCACGGGGATCCCGGTCAAGGCAGACACAAAAGCAGTGGTCATGGCAGCCCCCGCGCTAGGGCCATCCTTTGGCGTCGCACCGTCAGGCACGTGGATATGGATGTCGCGCTTGTCGAACATCTCATCCTTGATGCCCAGCAATTTGGCCCGGCTACGCACTACGGTGCGCGCAGCTTCCACGGACTCTTTCATCACATCACCCAGCGACCCAGTGCGTGTGATCACACCTTTGCCTGGCATCGTCGCCGCTTCAATGGTGAGCAAATCACCACCGACCTCGGTCCACGCCAAACCAACGACCTGCCCCACCTGGTTTTGCAGCTCAGCACGTCCGTAGCTGTACTTGCGCACGCCCAGAAAATCCGGAAGGTTGTCCTCGCTCACTACCACCTGGGGCGTGAGCTTTTTGAGTTGCAGGCCTTTGACCACCTTGCGGCAAATCTTGGACAGCTCACGCTCCAAGGAGCGCACACCGGCCTCCCGGGTGTAGTAGCGCACCATGTCGCGCACAGCAGACTCGGTAATCAACAACTCTTCGTCCTTGACGCCGTTGTTCTTGAGCTGCTTGGGCAGCAGGTACTTCATTGCGATGTTGGTCTTTTCATCCTCGGTGTACCCCGACAAACGAATGACCTCCATGCGATCGAGCAACGCTGGCGGGATGTTCATCGAGTTGGACGTAGCGACAAACATGACGTCGCTCAGATCGAAATCGACCTCCACATAGTGATCGCCAAAGGTATGGTTTTGCTCAGGGTCCAGCACCTCCAACAGCGCGCTGGAGGGATCGCCACGGAAGTCAGTCCCCAGCTTGTCGATTTCGTCCAGCAGGAACAATGGGTTGCGCGTTCCCACCTTCGAAAGGCTCTGAAGCACCTTGCCGGGCAGCGCGCCGATGTACGTGCGGCGGTGCCCACGAATTTCGGCCTCGTCACGCATGCCGCCCAGGGCCATACGGACGTATTTACGCCCCGTGGCCTTGGCAATCGACTGGCCGAGCGAGGTCTTGCCCACACCCGGTGGCCCCACCAGGCAAAGGATGGGGGCCTTCACCTTGTCCACACGCTGCTGCACTGCAAGATATTCAAGAATGCGGTCCTTGACCTTGTCCAGGCCAAAGTGGTCTTCGTTCAAAACACCTTCGGCATTGAGCAGATCGTGCTTGATCTTGGTCTTTTTGGCCCATGGCAGCGCAGTCAACACATCAATGTAATTGCGCACCACCGTCGCCTCAGCCGACATGGGCGACATCAGTTTGAGCTTCTTGAGTTCCGCATCGGCTTTTTTGCGAGCCTCGGCAGACATCTTGGCGAGCTTGATCTTCTTCTCAATCTCTTCAATGTCGGCGCCATCATCACCCTCGCCCAGTTCTTTCTGGATGGCTTTGACTTGCTCGTTGAGATAAAAATCGCGCTGGTTCTTTTCCATCTGGCGTTTCACGCGCCCACGGATTTTTTTGTCAACATTCAGGATGTCGACTTCGCGGTCCAGCTGCTCAAACAGGTTTTCCAGCCGTGACTTCACATCCGACAAGTCCAGGACTACCTGCTTGTTTTCCAACTTCAGCGGCAAGTGCGCAGCGATGGTGTCTGCCAGACGACCTGGGTCATCGATGCTGGCAATGGAGGTGAGGATTTCCGGAGGAATCTTCTTGTTCAGTTTGACGTACTGGTCAAACTGCTGCATCACCGCACGGCGCAAAGCCTCAATTTCACTGGGCTTGCTCGCCTCGGCCACGGCTTCAACCGGGGTCACGGTGGCAGTGAAATGGGTGTCCGCGTCTTCAATCGATGCGACCAAAGCACGCTGCTGGCCTTCCACCAGCACCTTGACAGTGCCATCGGGCAATTTGAGCATCTGCAAGATCGTAGAGACACAGCCGACATCAAACATGTCAGAGGCGGAAGGCTCATCTTTGGCTGCCGCTTTTTGCGCGACCAGCATGATGCGGCGCTCGGCCTCCATGGCCAGCTCCAGCGCCTTGATGCTCTTGGGGCGCCCCACAAACAAGGGGATCACCATGTGAGGGAAGACCACCACGTCGCGCAACGGCAACAGCGGCAGTTCAATGGGTGTGGCGGGAAGGGGGGTATGTCCGGACATGGAAATCCTCAGTTAACTCTGTGGAAGATGATCCACATTTGGGGATTTTCAACCCTTGTGCGCAGCCGCGCTGGCACAAGGGTTGTGATCGTTGAAGGGGCGACCAATGGGCGACCCGTACCGGGCATTTCAGGCCTTCTTGGCCGCTTCGCGGTAAACGAGCAGCGGTGGCTTATTTTCTTCAATCGTGGATTCGTCCACGACCACCTTTTCAACATTGCTCGCATTGGGCAAATCGAACATGGTGCCAATCAGCGACTGCTCCAGGATGGAGCGCAGGCCACGGGCACCGGTCTTGCGTGCCAATGCCTTGCGGGCAATCGCCTTAAGCGCTGCAGGGCGAATCTCCAGATCAACGCCCTCCATGCCCAGCAGCTTGCTGTATTGCTTGACCAACGCATTCTTGGGTTCGGTCAGGATCTGAACGAGCGCATCTTCGCTAAGCTCAGCCAGCGCAGTGACCACGGGCATACGCCCCACCAGCTCAGGGATGATCCCGAACTTGATCAAATCTTCGGGCTCGATCTCTTGGAAGACATCGGTGAGCGAGCGCTGTTTTTTGCTGCGCACCGCAGCACCAAAACCGATACCCGAAGCCTCGGTGCGATTTTCAATGACCTTTTCAAGGCCAGCAAACGCACCGCCACAGATGAACAAGATGTTGGTGGTATCGATTTGCAGGAAATCCTGGTTCGGATGCTTGCGCCCCCCCTGCGGAGGCACACTGGCCATCGTGCCTTCAATCAACTTAAGAAGCGCCTGTTGAACACCCTCACCCGACACATCGCGGGTGATAGAAGGGTTGTCAGACTTGCGGGATATCTTGTCAATTTCGTCGATGTAAACGATGCCGCGCTGGGCACGCTCTACGTCGTAGTTGCAGCTCTGCAGCAGCTTTTGGACAATGTTCTCAACGTCTTCGCCCACATAGCCAGCCTCGGTCAACGTGGTGGCATCGGCCATCACAAAAGGCACGTCCAGCATGCGTGCAAGGGTTTGGGCCAGCAAAGTCTTGCCAGAGCCGGTGGGGCCAATCAACAAGATGTTGCTCTTGGACAGCTCCACATCGTCTTTGAGTGCCTTGTCCTTGTGACGCAAGCGCTTGTAGTGGTTATAGACCGCCACCGCCAAGGTGCGTTTGGCAAAGTCCTGACCAATCACGTAGTTGTCCAGATTGGTCTTGATCTCGATGGGCGTCGGCAGATCGCTGCGAGCCTCTTTGGACAGCTCGCCCACAGGCAGCTCATCACGAATGATCTCATTGCACAGGTCAATGCACTCGTCACAGATAAAGACCGACGGACCAGCGATCAGCTTTTTGACTTCGTGCTGGCTTTTACCGCAAAAGGAGCAGTAAAGGGTTTTTTCGCTGGAAGAGCCTTTTTTCTCGGCCATGGGGCAACGCCTTGTTACGGAAAGTTGTCAGGATGATAACCAAATAAAAACGGCGTCTTCCCCGAGGGAAAACGCCGCCCAGTGTCCTACCGGGTTCAGGCGCGCTTGCTGATCACCTGATCGACCAGACCGTATTCCTTGGCCTCATCGGCCGACAGGAAATAGTCGCGCTCTGTATCGCGCTGAATCTTCTCAAGCGACTGGCCCGTGCGCTCTGCCAGGATGCTGTTGAGTTGCTCGCGGGTCTTGAGAATCTCACGGGCGTGGATTTCAATTTCTGTCGCCTGCCCTTGCATGCCACCCAGCGGCTGGTGGATCATGACCTTGGAATTGGGCAACGCAAAACGCTTGCCCTTGGCGCCAGCAGCCAACAAGAAGGCCCCCATACTGGCCGCCATGCCCGTGCACAGTGTCGACACATCGGGCTTGATGAAGTTCATGGTGTCAAAAATCGCCATACCGGCGCTCACCGAGCCTCCTGGCGAGTTGATGTAGAACGAAATGTCCTTGTCAGGATTTTCGCTCTCAAGGAACAGCAACTGAGCCACCACCAAATTGGCAGTCTGGTCATTCACCGGCCCCACCAGAAAGATCACGCGCTCCTTGAGCAGGCGAGAGTAGATGTCATAGGACCGCTCACCGCGGCCAGACTGCTCGATGACCATAGGGACCATACCCAGGCCTTGTGTTTCCAATGCGCTCATGTTTTCTCCAGTCAAGCAGGTACTGTACCCAGAAATGAATTGGGGCCTGTGCACGAAAGCACAAGCCCCTGGATTCGCATTACCGCCGCCTCACCCACAGGGCAAATGGCGGTATGGGCTTTAGCCCTGGCCCATCAGTTCATCGAACGATACGGCCTTGTCCACAACCTTGGCCTTGCCCAGAACGAAATCGGTCACGTTGTTTTCGATGACAACGGCTTCGACTTCTGCCAGGCGCTGACGGTCACCGAAGTACCAGCGCACCACATCTTCGGGCTTCTCGTAGCTGGCAGCCAGCTCGTCAATGTGGGCCTTCAATTGCTCGGGCTTGGCATGCAGTTCGTTGGCACGCACCAACTCGGCCACCACCAGACCCAGGCGCACGCGGCGCTCGGCTTGGGGGCGGAACACGTCTTCAGGGATTTCAGCCTTGTCAGCGTCCTTGATGCCACGTTGCTTCAGCTCAGCGCGGGCGCCTTCCAGCAGACGGCCGATTTCGGCTTGCACGCTGGCGTTGGGCAGATCCAGTTCGGCCTTGGCCACCAGAGCATCCATCACGGCTTGCTTGTTGCGGGCCAGCAGACGGAACTTGACTTCACGCTCCAGGTTCTTCTTGATGTCGGCGCGCAGACCGTCCACGGAACCGTCAGCGATACCCAGGGACTTGGCCAGGGCGTCGTTCACTTCGGGCAGGTGGGCTGCTTCGATCTTCTTGACGGTGACGAGGAAGTCTGCAGTCTTGCCTGCAACATCCTTGCCGTGGTAGTCGGCGGGGAATGCCAGGGGGAAAGTCTTGCTCTCGCCAGACTTCATGCCGCGCACTGCATCTTCGAATTCCTTGAGCATCTGGCCTTCGCCAACCAGGAACTGGAAGTCTTCGGCCTTGCCGCCGTCAAAGGGTTCGCCGTCGATCTTGCCTTCGAAGTCCACGGTCACGCGGTCGCTGTCTTGGGCAGCTGCGTCCAGGGCGCGCTGTGCGAAGCTGCGACGCTGCTTGCGCAAGATGTCGATGGTCTTGTCGATGGCTGCATCGGTCACTTCGGCCGACAGCTTTTCGACTTCAGCGTCCGACAGGTCTGCAATCTTGACTTCTGGGAACACTTCGAAGATGGCGTCAAAAGTGACCTGGCCTTCAGGGGCGCCTTCTTTTTCAGTAATGCGGGGCTGGCCAGCCACACGCAGGTTGGCTTCGTTGGCTGCCACGGCAAAAGCCTCACCGACCTTGTCGTTGAGCACTTCGTACTGAACGGAGTAGCCATAACGCTGAGCGACCACATTCATGGGCACCTTGCCGGGACGGAAGCCGTCCATCTTCACAGTGCGGGCCAGACGCTTCAGGCGCGTGTCGACTTCGGACTGGATCAGGGTGACGGGCACGCTCAGCGTGATCTTGCGCTCGAGCTTTTCAAGGGTTTCAACAGTAACGGCCATGGCTATTCCTCTTATGAATGTGGATCGTGCTGGCTGCAGCGCAGCAGCGCCGTGTTCCGCAAAGTCTCACATGGATGGTGCGCGGGGGGGACTCGAACCCCCACACCATTGCTGGCGTCAGGACCTAAACCTGGTGCGTCTACCAATTTCGCCACCCGCGCGGTTTAACAAACAAACAGGCGGCAAGCACAGCTCGCCGCCTGTGTGAAATCGGTCAACCTTCTATTTTACCCTGATGTACGGGGCAATTAAAACGAAGACCTGTTTCAAAGCACTTCCGCCGTCGGTCGACGCACCCGGAACCAGGCGGCATACATGGCGGGCAAAGCCAGCAGCGTCAGCACCGTGGCCACCACCAGACCACCCATGATGGCCACGGCCATCGGCCCCCAGAAGACACTGCGCGACAGCGGGATCATCGCTAGCACGGCGGCGGCGGCTGTGAGCACGATGGGGCGCAAACGCCGCACGGCCGACTCCACGATCGCATCCCAGGCAGGCACACCCCGCGCACGGTCTTGCTCGATCTGGTCGATCAGGATCACCGAGTTGCGCTGGATCATTCCCATCAGCGCGATCACGCCCAGCAACGCCACAAAGCCAAACGGACGGTTGAGCAACAACAACGCCCCCGCCACCCCCGCCAGCCCCAGGGGGCCGGTCAAGAAGACCAGCATGGCACGGCTGAAGCTGTGCAGTTGCAGCATCAACAGCGTGAAGGTGATGAACAGCATGATGGGGATGCCCGCAGCAATCGAGGCCGATCCCTTGGAACTCTCTTCCACAGCACCCGCCACTTCAATGCGATAAGCCCCCTGCCCTGCGGCATGCCATTGGGCCTCGATCTCGCGCAGACCGGGCAGCAGGGCACCGGTCACCGTCGCACCCTGGATGCCCTCTGTCACATCGCCCTGCACGGTGATGGCGTAGTCACGGTTTTCGCGCCACATCACACCAGGCTCCCAGGTGAACACTGGCTTGGCAATCTGGGTCAGCGGAATGGCCTTGCCCGATGCAGTGGGCAGGTACGCACTGCCGATGTCGGTGATGGCGTTGCGCTCGTCCAGCGGCTGGCGCAGCATGATGTCAATGAGCTTGTCGCCCTCGCGGAACTGCCCGATTTGCGAGCCCGCCAAAATGATCTTGGCAGCCTGCGCAATCGACTGGCTGGTCACCCCCAGGGCCCGCGCCTTGTCCTGGTCCACCTCCAGGCGCAGCACCTTCACAGACTCATTCCAGTTGTCGTTCACGCCGCGCATGTCGGCGTTCTTGCGCAGGGCGGCCTTCACTTCATCGGCGCGCTCACGCAACACCAATGGGTCAGGCCCCATCACACGAAACTGCACTGGGTAAGCCACAGGCGGGCCGTTGGGCAACAGCTTCACCCGCCCGCGCACCTCCGGAAACTCCTGCGCCAGCAGCGCAGGCAGCTTGATGCGCAGCGACTCCCGTACCTTCAGGTCGGTGGGCAGCACGATGAGCTGGGACACGTTGGTTTGCGGAAGCACCTGGTCCAGCGGCAAATAAAACCGTGGCACACCCGAGCCAACCCAGGTGGTGACCGAATTCACCCCCGCTTCGGTCAGCAGGCGTTGCTCCACGCGCTTGGTCACCTCTTCATTGCCCTCAAACGAGGTGCCCTCCGGGAACCAGACCTCCACCATGATTTCCGGGCGGCTGGAGTCAGGGAAGAACTGCTGCTGCACCTTGCCCATGCCCACAATGCCCAGCGCAAAGGTCAGCACCGTCAGGCCAATGGTGATCCAGCGGTACTGCACACACCAGTTCACCAGACGCCGGAAGGCCGTGTAGAACGGGCTGTCAAACACTTCATGGGGGTCGTCGGTGATGCCTTTTTGCGCCTGCGCAGCTTGCACATGCGGCGGCACCTTCAAGATCAACGTGCCCAGGTACGGCACAAAGTACACCGACACCACCCACGACAGCACCAGCGAAATCACCGTCACGGCAAAAATCGCAAAGGTGTACTCGCCCGTCATCGACTTGGCGATGCCGATGGGCAGAAAACCTGCCGCAGTGATCAGCGTGCCAGTGAGCATGGGCATGGCCGTCAGCTCATAGGCAAAGGTGGCCGCGCGCACCTTGTCGTAGCCCTCCTCCAACTTCAGCACCATCATCTCCACGGCAATGATGGCGTCGTCCACCAGCAGACCCAGCGCGATGATGAGTGAGCCCAGCGAAATCTTGTGCAGACCAATGTTCCAGTACCACATGGCCAGGAACGTGACGGCCAGCACCATGGGGATGGTGATGCCCACCACCAGCCCGGGGCGAGGGTCGATGTACCAGCGCTTCCACAGCGGCTGGTTGCCGGGGCGCTTGTGCAGGCCCAGGCTGATGAAGCTCACGGCCAGCACGATGACCACGGCCTCGATCAGCACCTTCACAAACTCATTGACCGAGGTGGACACCGCCTTGGGCTGGTCTTGCACGTTCACCAGCTTCACACCCGCAGGCAGTGACGTGCTGATGCTGTGGGTGACCTTTTCCAAAGCCTTGCCCAGGGCAATGATGTCGCCGCCCTTGGCCATGGAAATGCCCAGCGCCACCACTTCACGCCCCTGGTGGCGCACCTTCACCGTGGCCGGGTCCACATAGCCGCGCTTGACCTCGGCAATATCGCCCAGGCGGAACTGCGCCCCAGAGGGGCCACGAATGGGCATAGCCTGCAGGTCTTCAATGGCGTTGAATTGACCACCCACACGCACCTGCACCTGGTCCAGCGGCGTTTGCACCGCGCCGGCAGGCTCCACCGCGTTTTGCTGGCCCAGCTGCGACAGCACCTGGTTGAAGTCGAGCCCCAATTGCGACAAGCGCTTTTGCGAGACTTCGACAAACAGCTTTTCGTCCTGCACGCCAAACTGCTCGACCTTGGCCACATCGGGCACGCGCAGCAGCTGCTGGCGCACATCGTCGGCAAAGGTCTTGAGTTCAGCGTAGCTGAAGCCTTCGGATTCCAGCGCGTAGATCACGCCGTACACATCGCCGAACTCGTCGTTGAAGAACGGGCCCTGCGTGCCCGTGGGCAAGGTGTAGCGCATGTCGCCCACCTTTTTGCGCACGGTGTACCAGACGTTGGCCACCTCTGCAGGGCGCGAGGAGTCCTTGATCTGAAAGATGATTTGCGACTCGCCGGGTTTGGAGTAGCTGCGAATCTTGTCCGCATAAGGCACCTCCTGCAGCGTGCGCTCGATCTTGTCCGTCACCTGCTCGGCCACCTGCTGCGCCGTAGCGCCCGGCCAGTAGGTGCGCACCACCATCACCCGGAAGGTGAAAGGCGGGTCTTCGTCCTGCCCCAGCTGGAAATAGGCCGCAAAGCCCAGCAGCATCAGCACGACCATCAGGTAGCGCGTGAGCGCTGGGTGGTCGAGCGCCCACTTGGAGAGGTTGAACCCCTCTTTTGGTTGGTTCTGGCTCATGGTCTGCCTTACTTGGCGGCGGGCTGGGATGCTGCGGCAGCCGAAGCCGCGGCGGCCGATGCAGCCGCATCAGTCGCTACTGAATTAGTAGCTGCTTGCGCTTTACCAACGGGCGCTGGAGCCGATTTTTGTTGATAAACCATAACTTTTTGGCCCGGAGACAGCACATGCACGCCGGTGGACACCACCTGCATGCCCGGCGTCAGGCCTGACGACACCACGGCGTCGTTGCCATCGGCCGTCGCAATCTGGATGACCTGTGACTTCACGGTGCTGGTGGCAGGGTCGTACACCCAAACGGCTGTGGCCTGGCCCTCCTGGCGCAAGGCGCTGGTGGGCAGCTTGATGGCCGGCGCGCCCGCATGGCTCAAGGCCTTGGGCGTGACATACACCGTAGCGCCCAGCGCAGGGGATTCGGCCCGGTCGATCGCCACCTTTACCTGGAAGGTGCGGGTGCTGGCGTCGGCGCTGGCGGCCACCTCGCGCACCTTGCCTGCGATGGTGTTGCCACCCGCCCAGCCACGCACTGACACCTCTTGCCCGGCAGCCATCAGGGCCACTTTGTCTTCCGGCACGGCAAACACCACGTCGCGCGCACCATCTTGCGCAATGCGCACCACTGGCGTGCCCGCAGTCACCACCTGGCCCGGCTCGGCATCAATGCCGGTGATGACACCCGACACATCGGCCACCAGCCTCGTGTACGTGGTCTGGTTGCCCTGTGATGCCAATTGCGCGCGGGCCTGGTCCAGCGTGGCCTGCGCAGCCTTGAGCGTCGTGTCGCGGCGCTCCAGCTCGGCACCGCTGATGAAGTTCTGGTCCTTCAACGCAGCATAGCGCTTGTAGTCTGCGGCGGCCAGGTCGCGCTGCGTGGTGGCTGCGGCCAGTTGGGCACGGGCTGCATCGGCGGCCAATTGGTAGTCTTTGGGGTCCAGTTGCGCCAGCACATCGCCCGCTTTCACGCGCTGGCCCAGCTCGGCCTGGCGCTGCACGATCTTGCCCGCTACCCGAAAGCCCAGGCGCGACTCCACACGGGCGCGCACTTCACCGGCATATTCCAGTTGCGACTGCAGCGCGCCCAGGCCCACCGTCATCAGCTTGACCGAGCGCACCGGCTCTTGTGGTGGCTCGGGACGCGAGCATGCCGCCAGCAGCGCCACTGCGCCCAAAAGCGGTAGATACCTGGTGAACCTGTGAACGGGCCGCGAAGCGGAAGGTGTACGCATGGGAGATCCGATGAAGATAAAAAGAGCGACCAGGGACGCCCCACACTGCCAACGAGGCTTTGCAGAGACGCCACAGCCAAGGGCCCGCCAACGATTTCCATCCGCGCGCACAAACACGCGCGCACCGCTGCACCCACAAGGCCTGAAGGCTCAGACCCCAGGGCCCCTGTGCACGAATCACCGTGCCGTGCGCCTCTACGGTCTCGGGCGGTCTGCTTTGTTGCAGCCCATCCCGACCCGCAGCGCACACTTGCCGCTCGATTCGCACAAAGGATCCCTGGCGCGCGTTGTCTGGAAAATGATGTGAACGGACCCCGAACAGCCAGCCGCCAAATCAGCTACTGACTGACTGGTTAGTAATCTATGGGATGCACATGACCTTGTCAAGCGACAATCCACGCCGCAATGAAGCCTGAACAACGCACCCCATCCGCCCCTGCTGCGGCGCCCCTGCCCAGCGCCGCAGCGCCGCAGCCCGCAGCCGTGACCCATTACGAGAACTTTCCGGTCGCCTCGCTGCTGTGCCCCGCCCCTCTGCGCCCCGTCATCCGGGCGATCTACGCCTTTGCACGCACCGCCGATGACATTGCCGACGAGGGCGATGCCCCGGCCACACAGCGCCTGCAGGACCTGGCCGCGTTTGAGGCCGATCTGCAGGCCATTGCCCAAGGCCAGCCCCCCAGCACGCGTTGGGCTTCGGTGTTCCTGCCGCTGCAGGGCATGCTCAAACGCCACCAGCTGCCGCTAGGGTTGCTGACAGACCTGCTCAGCGCCTTTGCCCAGGACGTGGAAAAAACCCGCGACGCAGAAGGCTACGCCGACCGCCAAGAGCTGCTGGACTACTGCCGCCGCTCGGCCAACCCCGTGGGGCGGCTGCTGCTGCACTTATATGGTGTGAACAGCGCACAGGCCCTGCAAGAAAGCGACGCCATCTGCACCGCGCTGCAATTGGCCAATTTCTGGCAAGACCTGAGCGTGGACATTCCACGCAATCGCCACTACCTGCCCCGCGCCGACTGCGCCGCGCATGGCGCCTGCCAGTCCGAATTGCTGGCACGCCAGCCCACCCCGGAGAACATGCGCCTGATCATGGAAAGCGCCGCCTGGGCCCGCGCCACCATGCTGCGGGGCGCCCCCCTGGTGCACCGCCTGCCTGGCCGCATGGGCTGGGAGCTGCGGCTGGTGGTGCAAGGCGGCTTGCGCATTCTGGACAAAGTCGAGGCCCTCAACGGCGCCAGCCTGCACACCCGCCCCCGCCTGCACGCGTGGGATTGGTGCGTGATGCTGGGGCGCGCCATCGCAATGTAAGAAACATTCATGGGCAGCAAGCACCACTGAAGCGCCCGCGCTACACCGGCCGCACATTTCAAGCAAAAATGCACTCTAGCGCTTATCCATCAAACGCTGTAAGCTATTATTTTGATAGCAAGTAAGCAGAACGGTATGCAAGCCCACCGCCCTGTCCACCCGCCAGGCCCCACGGCAAACGCAGGCTGGGCAGGGATTGTGCGCATGCCCCGGCTGCGGCGCAGCGGCTAGCCTAGGGGCCTCTCTGCAGCCACCCAACCTGCGGCCCCACAACGCCAGCGCAGCGCCAAAAGCACTGCGGCCCCACACCCTACCCCATGTCCGTCAGCGTCTTCGATCTTTTCAAAATCGGCATCGGCCCCTCCAGCTCCCACACCGTGGGGCCCATGATTGCGGCGCGGCAATTTGCCTGCCATCTGCGGGCCAGCCACGGCCTGGCGGCTGTGCACCACGTCACGGCAGAGCTGTACGGCTCGCTCGCCGCTACAGGCGTGGGCCACGGCACCGACACTGCGGTGCTGCTGGGTCTGGCCGGCCACGAACCCGACACCATGGACCCCGACCAGATCGCCCCCGCTGTGGCCCAGATCCGCACCCAGCAAACGCTGGCACTGCTGGGCGAACATGCGGTGCCCTGGGTCGACAAAGAACACCTGCAGTTGCGCCGCAAAAGCCTGCCGCGCCACCCCAACGGGCTGTGCTTTCGCGCCTTCAATGTCCAAGGTGAAGAGATTGCGGTATGCGAGTACTACTCTGTGGGCGGCGGCTTTGTGGTGGACGGGCAAGGCCAGCGCGTAACCAACCCTGGCCCGGCCGCAGGGCGTGACGTACAGGGCCATGGCCAAGGGCTGCCCCACCCCTTCAGCACCGGCGCAGAGCTGTTGGCGCAATGCCACGCCACGGGCCTGAGCATGGCCCAGATCACCGCCGCCAACGAGCAGCACTGGCGCAGCCCGGCCGAAGTGCAGCGCCAGCTCCAGCACATCTGGCAAACCATGGCGGCGGCCGTGCAGCGCGGCTGCGCAGCCACCGGCCAGTTGCCCGGCCCCATGCGTGTACGCCGCCGCGCGGCCGAGCTGCACCGCAGCCTGAGCAGCCACCCCGAGGCCGCGCTGCGCGACCCGCTGTCGATGTTGGACTGGGTGAACCTGTACGCCATGGCGGTGAACGAAGAAAACGCGGCCGGTGGCCGCGTGGTCACGGCCCCCACCAATGGCGCCGCCGGGGTGGTTCCGGCCGTGCTGCATTACTACGTGCGCTTTTTGTCAGGCGCCAACGACGAGGGCATTGCCACTTTTTTACTCACCGCCGGGGCCATAGGCATCATCTACAAGATCAACGCATCTCTGTCCGGGGCCGAGGTGGGTTGCCAGGGCGAGGTCGGTGTGGCCTGCTCCATGGCCGCAGGCGCCCTCGCCGCCGTGATGGGCGGCACGCCTGAGCAGGTGGAAAACGCCGCAGAAATCGGCATGGAGCACAACCTGGGCATGACCTGTGACCCGGTAGGCGGGCAGGTGCAGATTCCCTGCATCGAGCGCAACGCCATGGGGGCCATCAAAGCCATCAACGCCGCGCGCATGGCCCTGCGCGGCGATGGGCAGCATGTGGTCTCGCTCGACAAGGTCATCAAGACCATGATGCAGACCGGCGCCGACATGAAAAGCAAATACAAGGAGACTTCGCGCGGCGGTCTGGCCGTAAACGTTGTGGAATGCTGACGCGCCGCAACCAAGTACGCGCACACAGGGCACGGGTCGAATCACAATGGGGGGACAGGGTGTGACAGGGCACACCCACCGCACTATTCACCTCCATTCATCAAGATGCAACTCTCTTCCAAACTGCGTCCCTGGGCTCTGATGGCAGCCCTGGCTGTGGCCAGCGTCCCCGCATTCGCCCAAGACACGCTCTCGCGCATCGCCAGCTCTGGCGAATTGCGCCTGGGGCACCGCGAAAAGTCTCTGCCGTTTTCGTACAAGGACACAAGCTCCGGCAAGGTCCAGGGCTATACGGTCGATATCTGCCTGCAGATTTTTGAAGAGATTAAAAAAGAACTGAAACGCCCCGACCTGCGCGTGAACTACCTGCTGGTGGACGGCAAGAACCGCATCTCCGACGTGAAGGACAACGTGGTTGATCTCGAGTGCGGCGGCACCGCTAACACGGCGGCGCGGCAAAAAGAGATCTCCTTCAGCCACCACATCTTTGTGGCGTCGTCGGCCTTCCTGGTGCGCAAGAACTCCAACATCAAGACGCTGGACGACCTGCAAGGCAAAAAGATCGCGGTGCAAGGCAAAACCACCAACGAAAACCTGCTGCGTGCCAACGAGCGCACCTTCACCCGCAAGTTCAACTACGTGTTGGTCGAAAGCACCCTGGACGCTGTGAACGCACTGGCCAAGGGGGAGGCCGATGCCGCCTTTGCCGACGATGCCGGCATCTGGATCCCGCTGACCCGACTGGGCAAGTCCATGAACGACTACCAGTTCCTGGAAAAGCGTCTGTCGGTCGAGCCCTACAGCATCGGGCTGCGCAAGGGCGACCCCAAGTTCAAGGAGCTGGTGGACCGCGTCACCCGTCGCATGATCCAAAACGGCGAAATGACCGCGCTGTACAAAAAATGGTTCAGTTCTGATCAAGGCACCCTGCCCATCAGCATGTTCATGAAGGAAGCCCTGCGCCGCCCCAGTGACATTGGCGTAGAGCAAATCGCTTTCTAAACAAGCCCCGGCTGCGCTGTGGCTGGCAATTGCCCCCCAGGGGTGGGGCCTGCCAGCACAGCGCTAAATCTTGGATGCAGGCCCCGCAGCCCATGGGACAATCCCGCCCCATGACACCGGAACAGTACGTCCAACAAAAAGCCGCCGCCTCGGGCAGCAGCTTCTATTACGCCTTCTTGTTCCTGCCAGCGCCACGGCGCGCCGCCATCACGGCGTTCTACGCCTTTTGCCGCGAAGTCGATGACGTCGTTGACGAAGTCTCTGACCCGGGCGTTGCGCGCACCAAGCTCGCCTGGTGGCAAGCCGAAGTGGCCAAGGCCTTTGGCGGCCAGCCCACCCACCCGGTGATGCAGGCCCTGATGCCGCACACCCAAGACTACGGGATTGAGCAGCGGCACCTGCAAGCCGTCATCGACGGCTGCCAGATGGACCTGGAACAAACCCGCTACCTTGATTTTGCGGGCCTCAAGGGCTACTGCCACTTGGTGGCAGGCATTGTGGGCGAGGTTGCTGCGCGCATTTTTGGCCAGACCGACGAGCGCACCACGCAGTACGCCCACACCCTGGGCTTGGCGTTCCAGCTCACCAACATCATCCGCGACGTGGGCGAAGACGCCATGCTAGGCCGCATCTACCTGCCCGTGAGTGAGTTGCAGCAGTTTGATGTGAAAGCACACGAAATCCTCAAGCGCCAGTACTCCGACAAGTTCACGGCCCTGATGCGCTTTCAGGCCGAACGTGCACACAGCCTGTACGACGAAGCCCTGGCCATGCTGCCTGCGGCAGACCGGCGCACCCAAAAGCCTGGCCTCATGATGGCCAGCATCTACCGCACCTTGCTGCGGGAAATCGAGCACGAGAACTTCCAGGTGCTGCACCAGCGCATTCGCCTCACGCCGCTGCGCAAGTTCTGGCTGGCATGGAAGGTCCAGGCCCTGGGGCGCATGTGATGCGCGTGGCCGTGATCGGCGGTGGCTGGGCCGGCATGGCCGCCGCCGTAGCGCTGGCGCAAGGCGGCAACCAAGTCACCGTACTGGAAGCCGCGCGCACCCTGGGCGGGCGGGCCCGGCGCGTACCTGTGACCGGGGCCGATGGCGCCGAACTGTCGCTCGACAACGGCCAGCACATCCTGATCGGTGCATACACCCACACCCTGGGCCTGATGCGCACGGTGGGCATTGATGTGCCCAGCGCCTTGCTGCGCACCCCGCTGGCCTTGACCTACGCTGACCAGACCGGGCTGCAACTGCCTGACCTGCCCCCGCCATGGGACGCCCTGGTGGGCGTGGCCCGCGCCCGGGGCTGGCGCTGGACCGACAAGCTGGCCTTGCTGCGCGCCTGTGCGGGCTGGCAAATCCGAGGGTTTCAGTGCGACGCACACTGGTCGGTGGCGCAGCTGTGCCACGGCCTCACGCCGCGCCTGCTGCAAGAGTTCATTGAGCCCTTGTGCGTATCGGCCCTGAACACCCCGGCCCACGAGGCCAGCGCACAGGTGTTTTTGCGCGTGCTGCGCGACAGCCTCTTCAGTGGCCGGGGGGGCTCCAACCTGCTGCTACCCCGCATGGACCTGGGCGCCTTGTTCCCCGAGGCTGCCGCCCGGTGGCTGGCGACGCAAGGCGCCACCGTGCACACCGGCCAGCGTGTGCAGCAACTCCAGCACACCCACACCGGCGCCACCGAAGGCTGGCTGGTGGATGGTGTGCCTTTTGACGCCCTGGTACTGGCCACGCACAGCACCGAATCCGCCCGCCTGGTGCGCGTGGCCTTGCCCAGCATGCCTCAGGCAGCACAAGCCCCGATGACCCAGTGGGCAGACACCGCCCAAGCACTGCGCTTCACGGCCATCGGTACCGTGTATGCCCTGGCTCCACACGCGGCAGACACGACAGGCATGGGGCACACCTTGGCGCAGCCCATGCTGGCGCTGCGCCCAACACCGCAGGAGCCTGCACAGTTTGTGTTTGACCGCAGCCACCTGGGTGGCCCACCCGGCTTGCTGGCTTTTGTCGTGAGTGCCAGCGAGCAAGACCGCGCCACGCTGGAGCAGCAAGTGCTGCAACAGGCGCAGCGCCAGCTGGATCTGAGTGGACTCATCCCCCTGCAGACCGTGGTGGAAAAACGCGCCACCTTCGCCTGCACCCCTGCCCTGCAACGCCCTGCCGTGGCGCTGCTGCCCAGCTTGTGCGCAGCGGGTGACTACACGGAAGGCCCCTACCCAGCCACGCTGGAAGGCGCAACCATGAGCGGCCTGCAGGCGGCTCAACACCTGCTGGGCCGCAACCCCATTCGAGCCTCCGCCGCCGTTTCTTGAGCCGCATCAAATACCCTGCATTCGCCCCAAGAATGGACAGGGATCGCTGTCTTGATCTCACATCAAGACCCGTTACAACCGGCTACGCGGCGATAAAATTGGGAGCAATGCAGCCCAATGACCGCCTACCGGTCCTCTCCCAGAATGCGGCGTGCATCGGTACACCGCCCACGGCCAGACTGCCTACCGCAGGCGACCTGGCCCAGGCCCTTGGCTGCACTGCGGGGCCTCCAGCCCACCCTCCCATGCCGCCCACCGGAAGTGCGCCATGAAAAAAATCCTCGCCCACTGGCGCATTGTTGGCACCCTGGTATTGCTGCTGCTGGCCTGTGCGGGTTATTGGTGGCAGCTTCTGGGCCAACAACGTGATCAGCTCGCCTTTGCACAGGCGCAGACCGAACTGCGGGCCAGCCAGGTCTCGCGCACGTTGGCAGTGCAAGTGGGCACGCTGATGGGCGGCCTTGAATATCTTGCACGCAACCTGGCAGTGCTGTACGAAAGCGATCCGCAGCATGCCTTCCAGTTGGCTGCAGGCAATGCGTTGGCCACTTTTCCGCCCGGCAGCCTCTTGCAGATTGCCGTCGCAGCCGCCAATGGACAGATCGTCTACTCCTCGTTGACCCCATCCGACGGGCTACAGACCAATGCGGTCTCGATCGAAGACCGTGCGCATTTTCAGGTCCATACGCTGAACGCTGGGCAGCACATTTACATCAGCCGTCCGACCCTGGGGCGCCTCTCGGGCCAATGGTCGGTGCAAATGTCTTACCCGGTGGAGCACCAAGGACGCTTTGGTGGCGTGGTGGTGCTGTCGGTCAATCCAGAGTACCTCTCACGCAACTTCCGTGAAGTGTTCACTCAAGGCGAAGACGTGGCACTGCTGGTTCGCGCCGACGGGGCCTATTTGGCGCGCTCCCATCTGCAAAGCGAGGTGCTGGACCAGAACATGCCGCCTGAGAGCGAGTTTCTGAGCCACCCCGAGCGCAGCAGCGGGCAGTACCAAAGCCACGCCTCTGTCGATGGCATAGAGCGGCTGTATGCCTGGCAGCGCCTGACCAACTACCCCCTGGTCGTCAGCGTAGGGCTGGGACGCGACCAAGCTTTGGCGACTACACGCATTGCCGTGCGAGAAAGCCGCTGGCGCAATGCACTGGGTACCGGAGCCCTGCTGTTGGCTGCCATCTGGATTGCCATTCTGTTTGCCCGGCAAAAGCAGGACCACACGCAGCTGCAGCGCCACAAGCAACGCTACAGCCTGGCGCTGGAGGGCGGTAAGCTGGGCACTTGGTACTGGCCCTTGGGCGCAGACGAGATGCAGTTTGATGTGCGCTGGCCCACCTTGCTCGGATTGCCGCCGCAAGCCCAGCAACTGAATCAGCAGCAATTGCAGGCCTTCATGCACCCCAGCGACTGGGTCAAATGGCGCGAGGCGCTGCAAGCCCATGCAAGGGGCGAGACGGACTACTTTGAAGCCGAACCTCGGCTGCGGCACCAAAGCGGCCAATGGATTTGGGTGCACCTGCGCGGAAAGCTGGTGGACCCAGATGCAATGGAGACGACGCCCCACATCGCAGGCACCTACCTGGATGTCACCCAACGGCATGAGGCGGAAGCCGCGCGCGCCGAGATGCAAATGCGCCTGTCCAAACTGCTGGCCCAGGTGCCAGGCACGGTGTACCAGTTCCGGCTGCGCACGGACGGCAGCGCCTGCTTTCCTTATGCCAGCCCAGGCATCATGGACATCTACGGCATCACGCCCGAACTGGCGCAAACCGATGCACACCAAGCCTTTGCCAGTGTGCACCCAGAGGACATGGATCGGCTGGCGGCCAGCATCCGGCAGTCTGCAGACACGCTGGAGGCCTGGTCCTTTGAATGGCGCCAAATACGGCCTGATGGCGAAGTCCGCTGGCTGGCGGGCAGAGCCAACCCCGAGCGTGAGCCCGATGGCAGCACCCTGTGGCACGGCTACATCCACGATGTGACCGAGCAGCACGCCATGGTGGAGACGCTACGCCGCAGCGAAGCCCGGCTGCGCCTGACCATGGCGGCCGTTCAAGACGGGCTGTGGGAGTGGGACACGCACTCCGACACCATCCTGATGGACACCCGTTGCCACGAAATCCTGGGCTATGCCACTCTGCCAGCGCCCCTGCATGTGAACACCTGGAAGCGCCTGGTACACCCTGACGACCGCGCGTCCGTGCTGACCACGCTGCAACGCCAAGTCGCGCTCGGACAGCCTTTTGACGTGGAAGCGCGCCTGCGCACCCAAGAAGGCACGTGGCGCTGGGTGGAGATCAGAGGCCAGGTCGCCCCCGACGCCGCAGGGCGGTCGGCGCTGGTGATCGGTACACAGACAGACATCACCCAACGCATGCAGGAGGCTCACCTGCGCCGTGCGCTGCTCGACAACGCAGCGGCAGCCCTGCTCATCACCACCCCGAGCGCACCATTGCGCTGGCCAATCAACGCGCAGTGGAAACCTTCTCGGAAGACGGCCTGCCCTTGCAAGGCAAAAGCACGCAGGCCCTGCACCGCCACGAAGCGTCTTACGCACAGTTTCGCCAATATGTGGACACCGTGCGCCTGCACGGCGCGGTGCAGGTGGAATACCTGCTGCGCACGGCCAGCGGCGCGCTGCGCTGGTTCTCGATGCGTGGCACACCGCTGGACCCAGAACACCCCGAAGGTGACATTGTGTGGACGCTGGTGGACACCACCGAGCGGCGCGAAACGGAAGAGGCGCTGGCAACCGCCCAGGCCCATTTGCTGGAGGTGATTCAGCACTTCCCGGGTGGCGTGCTGGTGCAAAACCAGGCAGGCAACGCCGTGGTCATCAACCAGGCCATGTGCGATCTATTCAACGTGCCCGCGCGCTCCAAGGACCTGGTTGGCTGCGATCGCGAGGCGCTGCTGGCACTGGTGCCCCCCGAAGCCAGGGCCGTGCTTCCCTCCCGCGAAAACCCGCACAACGAGGGCTCCAGTGCGAGCTATGAAGTCACCTTGCAAGACGGGCGCACCACACGCATTGACCTGATCCTGATGCGCACCGGACGGGGAGACGACCTGGGCAGGCTGTGGCTGGCGCAAGACATCACCGAGCGCCGCCGCCACGAACGCACACTGGAGCGGCTGGCCACCACAGACACACTCACCAGCTTGCCCAACCGGCGCGCCTTCATGGCCCGGCTGGAGGCAGAAATCACCCACATTGCCCATGGGGCCCCACCGGCCATGGTGCTGATGCTGGACCTGGACCACTTCAAACGGGTGAACGACACCTGGGGCCACGCCACGGGCGACCAGGTGCTCATGCACCTGGCCAAGCTGCTGCGCGGCAACCTGCTGCGCAAGGACGACATGGCCGGGCGCCTGGGTGGTGAAGAGTTTGCGGTGCTGCTGCCTGACACCACCGTACCAGAGGGTCTGGGAATTGCGGAGCGCCTGCGCGCCGCGCTGGAGCAAAGCCAGATACTGAGCGACACGGGCCAGACCATTCGGGTCACCATGAGCGTGGGCGCCTGCACTGTTGGCACCCACTCGGGCAGCACGCTGGCCAGCGCCGATGCGGCGCTCTATGAAGCCAAGAACACCGGACGCAACCGCGTGGTACAGGCACCAGCGTCTGGGACGGCCGCGCCCGAACGGCCCCATGGCAGCCCGGCAAAGTCGCCACACTGACAGCATTCCGAAAGCTAGCGCGCGGCAACATGCTCTGGATTTCAAGCGTTGCTGAACTCCGCCCATCATGGACGACCAAGGCAAGCCGCGCCATCATTACCACCACATCACAACAACACTAGGAGACAAGACCATGTTGAAAAACACCCCTTCCCTTCACCCCACAAGACGCCAGTGGCTGGGCACAGGCTCTGCCCTGGCCCTGGGCGGCCTGCTGCCGTCCTTGGCCTCTGCACAAGCAGCCTGGCCCAGCAAGTCAGTGCGCTTTGTCGTGCCCTTTGCCCCCGGCGGCAGCTCTGAAATCGTGGCGCGCTCCACGGCGGCCGAGCTGTCCAAAACCCTCGGTCAGAGCGTGTTCGTGGACAACAAGCCGGGCGCGGCAGGCAACATTGCCATGTCGGAAGTGGCACGCGCTGAAGACCAGCACACCCTCATCCTGGGCCACATCGGCACCCTGGCGGTCAACCCGTTCATCTTTGACAAGCTGCCCTACGACGCCAACAAGGACTTCAAGCCCGTGAGTCTGCTGGCCAAGGTGCCCAGCCTGTACGTGGTGCACCCCGATGTGCCGGTGAAGAATCTCAAAGAATTCATTGCTTACGCCAAGAAGAACCCCGGCAAGCTCAGCTACGGGTCTGCGGGCAATGGCAGTGCCGGCCACCTAGCGTTTGAATACCTGAAGATGACGGCCGATCTGTTCATGTTGCACGTGCCCTACCGCGGCACCGGCCCCATGATGACCGACCTGCTGTCGGGCCGCCTTGAGGCTTCGGCCGTGGGCGCAGCCGCCATGTTGCCGTTCATCAAATCCGGCAAAGTGCGCTGCATTGCCACAGGCTCAGCCAAGCGGTTGCCGCAGTTGCCCGATGTTCCAACCGTGGCAGAGCAAGGCTTTCCGGGGTTTGAGATGACACAGTGGTACGGCATGCTCGCGCCTGCCAACATGCCTGCCGCCAACCTCGACAAGCTCTCAGCAGAGACCATGAAAGCCGTCAAGGCCCCTGCATCGCTGGAGCGGCTCAACGCCGATGCGGCAGAGGCCATTGGCGGTACACCGGCACAATTTGCGCAGTTCATCGCCGCTGAGCAAGAGCGCTGGAAGAAAGTGCTGCTGCGCGCCAAGGTCAAACCCGATTAACCCCTGAGCCGCTTCGCGTTTCCCCCTTCTCTCGCCCCGCTGCGCGAGTCGGGAAGGGGGATGCAGCCAGTGCGGCGGCGCGGCCCTTGCACGGCTGCCTGACCTGGGCAGCGCGTGGTCGCAGGCTGACTGCTGGCGCTTGCGCGCCGTGCAGCGTTGAATGGCCCACCGCTGGATGCAAGCGCTACGCCATCCGCACAAACGGTAGCATCGCCCCATCATGCGCATCCTTTTGGCCGAAGACGAACACAGCCTGGGCACCTGGCTCAGCCGTGCGCTGGAGCACGCAGGCATTCAGGTCGAATGGGTGACCGATGGGCGCCTGGCCGACCGGGCACTGCAGCAGTCAGACTACGACGCGCTGGTGCTGGACCTGGGGCTGCCAGGACTGGACGGGCAGACCGTGTTGCAGCGCCTGCGCGAACGCGATCAGCGCTTGCCCGCACTGATCCTGACGGCCCGCAGCTCACTGGAAGAGCGCGTGCGCTCGCTCAACGCCGGGGCCGATGATTTTTTGGCCAAACCCTTCGAGCTGGCCGAGCTGGAGGCGCGACTGCATGCCCTGGTGCGCCGCGCGCGCGGCACCGAGCACCCGCGCCTGGCCTGCGGGTCGCTGGTGTACGACAGCGCCCGCAAGCAGTTCACACTGCAAGGCGCCCCCCTGCCCCTGTCACCCCGCGAGCAAGCGGTGCTGCGGGTGCTGGTGCAGCGCAGTGGCGAGCCTTTTTCCAAACAACAGATTCTGGACCGCGTCTTCTCGGACGACGAGGACGTGCACCCCGAAGCCGTGGAGGTGTTTGTGCACCGACTGCGCAAACGCCTGGAGGGCAGCGGCGTGCGCATCACCACCCTGCGAGGGTTGGGCTACGCACTGGAGTGCGACTGAATGCGGCCGATGCCACAGGCCGCCGGGGTGCAGAAGGCACCGCCGCAGCCCCACAGGCAGCGCCCCCGCACCCGGCTGTGGCAACGCTTGGCACTGGTGCTGCTCCCTCTTTTGGCGCTGGTCACGGCGCTAGAGCTGTGGATGACACGCCACGACGCCCTCGAAGCCGCCAATGCAGCCTATGACCGTTCGCTGTTGGGGGCACTCAAGGCCATTGATGCGGGCATATCGACTGCGTCGGGCGGGCTGTCGGCCGAACTGCCTTACAGCATGCTCGAATTTTTTGAGCTGACCGCCAGCGGCTCGGTGTATTTCCGCGTGGCGTCCTCCGATGCTCTGGTTGAGCTGGGCAACGCCGATTTGCCCCTGCCACCGGACCCCTTGGCGCCCGGCGTGCCGCGCTTTTACGACGCCAGCTATTTTGGCGAATCGCTGCGGCTGGTGGCCTACCAGCGCCCCACGCCGTCCACAGTTTTTGCCGCAGAGGCTGCGCCAGGGGTTTTGGTGCAGGTGGGGGAAAGCACGCAGTCGCGCCAGGATTTCACCCAGCGGTTTGTGCGCCGCGCAGCACTGCGCGACGGATTGATCCTGGCGCTGATGGTGCTGGGCTCTGCAGGCACGCTGGCCTTGGCGCTGCGCCCCTTGGCCCGTCTGGCGCAAGAGGTGCAAGACCGCAGCCCCGAAGACCTGGACCCGATCGCCCCCCAAGACTTGCCTGCCGACATCCTGCCACTGGTCTCGGCAGTCAACCAACACATGGCGCGCAGCCAGGCGCTGATTGCACAGCAGCGCCAGTTTTTGGACGATGCCTCCCACCAGTTGCGCACGCACCTGACCACTTTGCAAATGCAGATCGACTGCGCCCGGCGCGAGCCCGACACTGCCGCAGTGCAGAGCACGCTGGGAGCCCTGGGCGCAGAAATATCCCGCGCCACGCGCAGCACGCAGCAGTTGCTGGCCCTGGGCCGCAGCGATACGGCGGCCCTGGACTGCACCCCCATGGATTTGGCCGCCCTGCTGCGCAGCGTGGCGCTGGAGCTGCTGCCCCAGGCCCGCGCCAAGCACATTGACTTTGGCATCCACCCCCCATCGCCATCGCGCAATATGGCCATGGCAGACGCCCACCTGATGCGCGAGGCCCTGACCAACCTGGCCGCCAATGCCATTGCCTACACACCGGCGGGCGGCACGGTCACACTGGCAGCCGCTGGCGATGATCTGGGCTGGAGCCTGAGCGTAGAAGACGACGGGCCTGGTTTGAGCGAGGAAGAACGCGCCACACTGGGCCAGCGCTTTCGGCGGGGAGCACAAGCCAAGGCGCCTGGATCAGGGCTGGGGCTGGCCATCGCACGCTCCATTGCGCAGCGGCACCAGGGCACACTGCGGTTGCAGGCGCGCGAGCATGGCCCAGGGCTGCGGGTGTTGGTGTGGTGGCCCTCACCGGCCCCCAACGGGGCGTGACCATAATCAGGCTCCCAGCCCACCCGCCCCATGTTTGCGCCCACCCACCAGCCCCTCACTCCATCGCGCCGCCAAGCCCTGCAAGCCGCCGCTGCCGCGCTGCTGCCCTGCGGCAGTTGGGCCGCAGATGCCGTGGCCCCATTCGCAGGCGCTGAATGCATTGCCCCCTCCAAGCCCGGTGGCGGCTTTGATCTGACTTGTGCTGTGGCATCACAGGCCATCGCCAGGGTACGGCCCCAGGCCAACGCCCTGCACACACGCTACCTGCCAGGGGGCATCGGGGCCGTGGCATTTGACCAGGCTGCCAGCGGGCGGCTGGGGGGACCGGGCACCCTGGTGGCGTTCTCCAGCGGGTCGCTGCTCAACATTGCGCAAGGCCGCTTTGGCCCGCACCCAGTGCAGGCCGTGCGCTGGATTGCCACCCTGGGCACCGACTACGGCGTGGTTGCCGTGCACCGCGACAGCCCCCACCAAAGCCTGCCGCAGCTGGTGCGAGCCCTGCGCGAAGCGCCCTCCAAGCTGGTGTTTGGCGCTGGTGGCACCCTGGGCAGCCAGGACTGGATGAAAGCCGCACTGCTGGTGCGGGCCGCAGATCAAGACCCACGCAAGATGCGCTTTGTGTCATTTGAAGGTGGTGGCGAAGCCATCAAGGCGCTGGAAAGTGGCCACTTGGGCGTGTTCACCGGCGATGCGGCAGAAGCCATGAAGGCCCTGTCCAAAGGCGCCCAGTTCAAGCTGCTGGCGGTGCTCGCCCCGGCCCGGCTCCCGGGGCGGCTGCGCGACGTGCCCACGGCCACCGAGCAAGGCGTGGCGCTGGTGTGGCCCACCGTGCGGGGCGTTTATATGGCAGCAGGCACGCCTGATGCCGCTGTGGCCGCATGGACGGCTGCCTTTGAACAAGCCCACAGCGCCCCAGGTTACGCCGCGCTGTGCCAGGAGCATGGGCTGGCCCCCCACCGCCTGACGGGAGCGGCACTGGAGGCATTTGTACAAAAAAGCGTAGAGGACTACCGAGCGCTGGCCAAGGAACTGGGGCTGCGGTTGTGGAAGGCCCCCGCGCCCTGACCCGTTCAACGGGGCGCATTGGGCTTGAAAGACCTCAGGCCGCAGGCTCGGTGCTGTCTGCGGGAGCGTCGTCCGTAGTTTCCATGCGGGTGGCCAGCACCTTGTCGATGGTCTTGCCATCCATGTCCACCACTTCAAGCTTCCAGTTTTCCCACTGCACGGTGTCTGTCACCTTGGGCAGGCGGCCCGTCAGCAGCATCACCATGCCGCTGAGGGTGTGGTAGCGGCCGCGCTCTTCCTCAGGCACGGCGTCCAGGTTCAGGCGGTCCTTCAACTCTGGCACGGGAATGTGTCCGTCCAACAGCCAGCTGCCATCTTCGCGCTGCAGCGCCCACGAGGTCTCAGGGTCGCGTGGCTGGAACTCGCCGGTGATGGCCTCGATCAAGTCCTGCAGCGTGACAATGCCCTGCACTTCGCCGTATTCGTCAATGACGAAAGCCATGTGCACATCCGACAGACGGAAGTTGTCCAGCAACTCCATGCCCGTGATGGTCTCAGGCACATACAGCGCGGTCTGCAAGGGCTGGTCGGTCAAGGTGTGCTTGGGGTCGCGCAGCGCACGAGACAGCCACTGCCGCGCATTGATCACGCCCTGCAAGTGGTCCATGCCACCACGCACCACCGGAAAGCGGGCGTGGTCCGAGTCTTCAATGCGACGCAGGTTTTCCTCAAACGGTGCGTCCAGGTCCAGGCACACCACATCGCCGCGCGGCACCATGAGCGAGCCAATTTGGCGGTCGTCCAGGCGAAATACATTGCGCACCATGGTGTGCTCGTGCGATTCGATCACCCCTGCGGTGGTGCCCTCCACCAGCATGGCGTGGATCTCTTCTTCCGTCACGGGGCTGCCGCTGGTTTCCTTTACGCCCAGCAAGCGCAGCAGCATGCGGGTCGAACCCGACAGCAACAACACAAACGGCTTGGTGGCCAACGCCAGCAAATTGATGGGGCGCGCCACCAAGCGGGCAAAGGTTTCGGGGTATGACTGCCCGATGCGCTTGGGCACCAACTCGCCCACCACGATAGAGAAATAGGTGATGAGCAACACCACCAGGCCCGTGGCCGCGTAGCTGCCATACGGCGCAGGCACGCCGACAGAAGCCAGCCAGATCGCCAAAGGCTCGGCCAAAGCGGCCTCGCCGACGATACCGTTGAGCACACCAATCGACGTGATACCGATCTGGATGGTGGAGAGAAAACGCGTGGGGTCTTCCCCCAGTTTGACGGCAGCGGCTGCGCCGTTGTCGCCCTCATCAATCAACTTTTGCAGCCGGGCCTTGCGCGCTGTGACAAGCGCAATCTCCGACATGGCAAACACCCCATTGAGGCAGATGAGGGCGAACAGTATTGCTATTTCCATAAGAAGGGTGCCGAACGCACCCTGTGTACCAAGAAGCGGTTGATTGTAAGAAACTCTGCAAAAAGCTTATGAAAAGCCTACAGATGCATGCACGTTGTGGCACGCAAGAAACATGCTTGGCTGGGCCTGCGACCGATATCGAGCCCCCTGAACAGAACTTACCGCTCCAGCCACCACTGAATGACCACCTTGGCCAAAAAGCCGATGAACCCTACGCCCAATCCGAGGAACAGCACGAAGGTGCCAAAGCGCCCCGCCTTGGACTCCCATGCCAGCTGGCCAATGATGAACAGCATGTACAGGATAAAAGCCCCCACCCCGTAGGTGAGGAAGAAGCCCGAAATTTGCGCTTCGGTAAAACCAAAAATCACGATGCCACTCCACTGCGTTGCCCTTGGGGTGCCGAGGTATCACGCAGCGGCAGGCTCGAAGCGTCCACCAGATCGCGATAGGCATGCCAGCTGGCATGGCCCAGCATGGGCATCACAAAAATCAGCCCCAGCAGCAAGGAGCCCAGCCCCAGCAGCGTAAAGCCCAGAATCAAAGCCGCCCAAAACGCCATGGGCAGCGGGTTGGCCACCACCACCTGCCAGCTGGTCAACACGGCCAGGCGCAGCGATGCCCGCCGGTCCAGCAGCAGCGGCATGGCCACCACGCTCGACGCAAAAATGGGCGCCGCCAGCAGGCTGCCCAGCGCCAGCCACCACTCAAACAACCAGCCATCGTTGGCCAGCACCACATGGCGCATGAAGTCCATGGGTGTGTTCACGGGCACCGGCGTCAGCAGCGTGATGAACGCCGCAGAGGTCAGCACCCAGCCCGTGGCCGCCAGCGCCAGCAACGAGCCAAACTGCACCATGCACCAGTAGTCGTTGCCCCATTTGTTGATGTGGCTGTTTTGCCAGTTGAACCAGGTCTTGAGCACCACTGCCATGCCTGCGGGCTGGCGCTGCTCCAGCGCCCGGCTCAGGGCATACAGGCTGGTGGCCAGCACCGGCGCCACCACCATGAAGCCCGACAACGCCCCTGCCAGCAACCAAAAGCGGTTGTGCGCCAGGGCCAGGATCACGCCCCCCAAAGCGGTCAATGCCAAGCCATGGGCAAAGCTGATCCAGCCAGCGCGGGCCATGTCACGCCAGGCCAGCACCAGCCACGTCATGGGCTGCATGAGGCCAATGGTGCGCACCTGCGGCAAGGGAAGGGGTGTTTTGGGCATGGCGGTTTCACCAATCGTCAAGCTAAACAGTCGAACAAATAGAGGAGCAAGGCAGGCTGCTGAACCGGGCCATTTCGGCCATCAACCCAGCAAACGGCACAGGTGGGTGAGGCTGCTCACGGTGGCGTGGGGCTGGGCGCCGTGCGGCCACGCCTGCCCGGCGGCGTTCAACCACACCGCCTGCATGCCCGCCCCCAGCGCGCCCAGGGCGTCGGCCGTAGCGTCGTCTCCCACGTGCAGCACCTCGTGCGGCTGAACCTGCACGGCACGGGCGGCTTCCTGAAAAATGCGCACATCGGGCTTGGGGGCGCCAAAGTCTTTGGCGTTGATGCTGGCCTTGAAGTAATGCCCAATGCCCACGCGGTGCACATCAGCGTTGCCGTTGGACAAAGCCACCACCGGATAGCGGGCTGACAAAAAGACCAGCGTGTCGTGCGCGTCGTCAAACAACTCCACGCGCTGGCGCTGGTCAAAAAATACATCGAAGGCCGGCTCGGCCAGCGTGGGCTCGTCCCCCGCCTGCACCAGCGCCATTCGGATGGATTCACGGCGCAAGGCACTCAGGTCGTGCTCCAGATCAGGCCGCAGGTGCACCATCTGGTTGCGAATGGCGCGCAGCGCATCGGTGTTGGCAAACAGCCTGGCCGTGGCCGGTGCATGCAACGCCAGCCACTGCAGCAGCACCTCTTCGGCTTTGGCAATGGTGGGCCAGATGGGCCACAGGGTGTCGTCCAGGTCGATGGAGATGGCGCGCACGCGGCCTACGTCCAGCGCCGGGGCTGGGTGGGCGGTTTGATGCGCATCAAGAGGTGGGGCAAGCATAGGTGCCTGAGAATACTCCACCGCCGCGGCAGCCCCGGCGCATTTGCCACAATCGGCGCATGCGATCTCCCTTCCGCCCAGAACCCCCCTACACCCATGGCCAACCCGAGCGCACCGCTGTGCTGCTGTGCAACCTGGGCACGCCCGACGAGGCCACCGCGCCCGCGCTGCGGCGCTACCTGGGCCAGTTCCTGTCAGACCACCGGGTGGTCGAGATCCCCAAGCCCCTGTGGATGCTGATCCTGCACGGCATCATCCTGCGCGTGCGCCCCGCCAAGTCGGCCGCCAAGTACGCCAGCGTCTGGACCCCCGAGGGATCGCCCCTGGCGGTGTGGACGGCCAAGCAAGCCACCCTGCTGCGCGGCTGGCTGGGCGAGGCCGGGCACAAGGTGCTGGTGCGCCACGCCATGCGCTACGGCAACCCCTCCATCGCCAGCCAGCTCGATGCCCTCAAGGCCGAAGGCGCCACGCGCATCCTCATCCTGCCCCTGTACCCCCAATACTCCGGTACCACCACCGCCAGCGTGTTCGATGCGGTGTACGCCTGGGCCGCCCGCACCCGCAACGTGCCTGAGCTGCGTTTTGTGAACCGTTACCACGACGACCCCGGCTACATCGATGCCCTGGCCCGCACCGTGGAAGCCCACTGGAAGCACAACGGCCCGCCGGACCAACTGGTGATGAGCTTTCACGGCGTGCCCGAGCGCACCCTGCACCTGGGCGACCCCTACCACTGCGAGGCCCGCAAAACCGGCCGCCTGCTGGCAGAGCGCCTGGGCCTGCGCGAAGACCGCTACCAGATCACCTTCCAGTCGCGCTTTGGCAAGGCCAAGTGGCTGGAGCCCTACACCCAGCCCACCATCGAAGCCCTGGCCCAGAAAGGCACGCGCCGTGTGGACTTGATCTGCCCCGGCTTTACCAGCGACTGCCTGGAGACGCTGGAAGAAATCAACATGGAAGTGCGCGAAGCCTTCCTGCACCACGGCGGCAAGGAGTTCCACTACATCCCCTGCCTCAACGACAACCATGCATGGATTGGCGCGCTAAGCCGCGTGGCCCAGCAGCACCTGCAAGGTTGGCCCACCGAAGTGGCCAGCGCAGCCGCGCTGGAAGATGCCCGCCAGCACGCCCATGCAGGCGGCGCACCGCAGGGCCGCTGCCCGGTGGCACACTGACAAGCGGTGCGCGCAACGCTGCCCCGCGCAATGCACGCACACCCCGGCCATCCGCCAAATTGCTACTAAATTTATAGCTTCTTGCGCTTATTCCTATTGCGCTAGAAGCCTTTTTTATTGAAATTCTCTGCACACAGCGCCTGGCGCTTGCAGGCCCTCCACTTCAGCCATGCCCGCCACCGCCCTTCCCGCTTCGCAACTGCGCCTGACCATTGACCCCAGCACCCTGGGTTTTGCCAGCACGGCCGAGTTGCAAGACCTGCCCTTGCCCTGGATTGGGCAAGAACGCGCCCAGGCTGCAGCGCAGTTCGGGCTGGGCATGGCACAGCCCGACTACCACCTGTTTGTGCTGGGCGAAGTGGGCAGCGGGCGCGCGTCGCTCATGCGCCAGGCCATGCACGCGGCCGCCGCCCAGCGCCCCGCCCCGCCCGACCTGTGCTACCTGCACAACTTTGACGCCCCCGAGCGCCCCCGCGCCCTGCGCCTGCCCGCAGGCCAGGGCCGCGTGCTGCGCCGTGCCATGGCCGAGCTGGCCAAGGCCCTGCAAACCGACATCCCCCGCCACCTGAGCAGCCCCGACTTTCGGGCCCAGGCCCGCACCATCGAGCAAGCCTACGAAGCCCAGGAGGCCCAGGCCTTTGCCACGCTGGAGGCCTTTGCCCAGGCCCGGCAGTTCCACCTGTCCCGCTCTGAAGAAGACGGTGGGCACATGGTCTTCACACTCACCGGCAGCAACGGCCAACCCCTGACCGAGAGCGAAGCCCGCGCCCTGCCCCCCGAGCAACGCGCCCACATTGACGCCGCCGAGCAGGCCCTGCGCGCAGAAATCGTGGCCTTTGCCCACACCCTGCGGCCACTGGAGCGGGTGCGGGACGAAGCGCTGAACAGCCTGCGCAAACGCACCGTGCGCCCCCTGGTGCAACAGGCCTTGAACGCAGTGCGCGCGGCCTTGCCAGAGCAGCCCGAACCCCTGCCCGTTTGGCTGCAGCACATCGAGCGTGAACTGCTGCAACACCTGCACTGGTTTGAATTGATCGAGCCCAAAGACGGCCCTGCGGAGCCCAGCAGCGACAAAAGCAGCAGCGCAGCCAACACGGCAAACGCCACCCATGACGACGAAGACGACGACGCCCACAATGCCTTGAACCGCCTGCTGCACCTGTGCCAGGTGCACTTGGCCGTAGACCACCACGGCCAGGCCCACGCCCCCGTCATCGTCGAAGACAACCCCCAGCACCGCAGCCTGTTTGGCAGCATCGAAGCGCACAACGACAGCGACACCCCGCACGCCGACTACACCGGCATCCGTGCGGGCAGCCTGCTGCGTGCGCATGGCGGCTTCTTGCTGCTGCACCTGCACGACCTGGCCAGTGAAGAGGGCCTGTGGGCCCGCCTGCGCCGCTTTCTGCGCTGCAACCGCCTGCACATCGACGAATCTGGCGGCGGCAACAGCGGCGGCGCGCCCGTGGCCTTGCAACCCGAAGCCGTGGCGGTGGATGTGAAGATCGTGCTGATCGGATCGGTGGACGAGTACTACGCACTGCAAGAGGCCGACCCCGACACCGCCCGGCGCTTTCGCGCCAAAGTGGACTTTGTCGAGCGCTTTGCCGCCAGCCCCGCCACCCGCCAGGCCAGCGCCATCTTTGTGGCGCACAGCTGCAAACGCCGGGGCCTGCCCCACTTCAGCGCCCCCGCCGTGGCCTTGCTGCTGGAGCAAGCCCACCGCGAAGCCGACGACCAAGGCCGCCAAAGCGCCCAGTTCGCCCACATCGAAGCCCTGCTGATGGAAGCCGCCACCCTGTGCCAAGCCCGCAACGGCGCCCTGGTGGAGCCTGCCGACGTGCACGCCGCACAACACGCCCACCAACTGCGCCACAACTACCCGGAAGAGCAACTGCACGAATCCATCGTAGAGGGCGAGCGCCTCATCACCCTGAGCGGCAGCGTCACCGGCCAGATCAATGCCCTCACCCAGATCGACCTGGGTGACTACCGCTTCGGTTTTCCGGTGCGCATCACCGCCCGCACCTTTGCGGGGCAGGAAGGCCTGCTCAACATCGAGCGCGAGGTGGACATGTCCGGCCCCATCCACGACAAGGGCGTGCTCATCCTGCACAGCTACCTCACCGCACTGTTCAGCCACGTTGCGCCGCTGGCGCTGAATGCCTCCATCGTTTTCGAGCAGGAGTACAGCGGCGTGGAGGGCGATTCGGCCTCGTGCGCAGAGCTGTACGCGCTGCTGTCGAGCTTGTCAGGCCTGCCCCTGCGCCAAGGCATTGCCGTGACCGGCGCACTGAACCAACACGGCGAGGTGCTGCCCGTGGGCGGCATCAACGAGAAGATCGAAGGCTGGTTTCGCGCCTGCGCCACAGCAGGTCTGGATGGGACTCAGGGCGTGCTCATCCCCTCACGCAACCAGCGCCACCTGATGCTGCCACGCGAGGTGCTAGAGGCCGTTCAGCGTGGCCTGTTCCACGTCTACACCGTGCAGCATGTGAGCGAGGGCATTGCTCTGCTGACAGGCGAGGCATCGGGAATGGCCCCGGCAGAACTGGCGCATGCGTCGGTGCTGGCAGGGGGCGACGGTGGCGCGGGAGCTTCAGCGGCTGCGGTGGAAGACACGGTGCTGCAGCGAGCGGAACAGACGTTACGGGCTTACCGGAGGGCCTGCCAGAATGCGGGGGTTGCTCGGCGGGGGGCTGGGGTGCGCAAACGCTGAGAGCGCTGCTCCGCGACACGAGCCTGTAACTCGCCGCATGCGGCAAAGCGCCCCCTGATCGCCGCGCGCTGCGCGAACGCAACCCTGCATACAAGCCAAGCAATGCCTTCTAGCCTTAACCTCTTCGACCCCGATCGCCATGCCCTGCCGTTGCCCGAGAGCTTTGCAGCACTGGAGGCCATGCGCGAGTTACTGCACGCACGCGCCGACGGCAAGAACCTGCGCTTCGTCGAATTCGCGCTGCGATTCGAGTCCCTCTTCAAGGATGCATCGACAGCCCGCCCCACACCGCTGCAACAGGCCGACGCCTGCCGCCGCGCGGCATGGCAGTTTGACCTCCCGACCGTGGAAGAGATGCGCGCTTATCAAGCCGCTGTAGAGATTGCCGGTGCACTTGGACTGGTGGCGTATGACGCGGCGCTGGGGATAGGCTTCCTGCCGAATGGCCAGGTCGTGCCGACCGAGTTCGCGCAAGCCACCACGCCTGCACAACCCACCGGCAAGCTGCCGTGGGGCGCCCGCCCGCCCGATGCTTTACGTGGCGAGAGCGAGGTGCGAGAGGTTTTGGCCCCCGCACTGGCCCGCGCTATGGCAGGCAGCGGTTTTGAGCTGGAAGCTGCGCCACCCGACCAGCCCGGCGCCTCCATCGTCCTCGCCCGGCGGATCGGTGCAGTGCGCCAAGCGCTGACAGTGAATCTGATGCGCTACGAAGCGCTGCACCTCACCCTGTGCGTGTGGCATGACGCGTGCACTGCTGTGCTGGCACAAGCCCTGGGGCCCAGGTCTCACCAGGACACCACCTTCGAGCTGAGCATGGAGTTCTTCGAGCCAGGCCCGGACGCTCAGCATCGCTGGAAACTCGAACGCTTAGCGCAATTGCCCGCAGTCCTTACCCTGGTATGTGGTCGAGTGCTGCCCCTGGCGGGCCTGTGCAGTGACCTGCACGGGCTGGACCAACTGCTCAACGACGCCAGCGCCGACACAGTACGCACGCCCTACCGCAACGCCTACAACTGGTCGGACCGCCCTGCGGGCTCGGACGGCTCGCGCAGCCTGCGTGACGAGGTCTTCCCTCTTGCGCAGCGCCTCGTCATCGCCCACCTCAATGGCAACCCGTTTGCAACCGACATCGACAGCGAGCTGGAAAGCCACTGGCAGCACAGCAGCTACTGGCGCGCGCCTCAGGAACGTGAGGCCCTGGCGGCCGTACGCGCCGCGCTAGCCCATACGCCGCCACTCGCCCGCTGGAGCGATGTCGCGGCCTGGCGGGCCGCGCTGCGCCCGATTCCTGCATCGCTGCAATCCCGCACCCACGACCCGCGCGGTCGGCGCTGCCACAATTTCGAAGTCACAGCAGCCTTGCACCAGGACCTGTACAACAACCCAGGAGCCTTCTGGGCAAGGTTCGCCAGTCCACACGGTGCTGCCGAGCTCTCGCGTATCTGGCAAGACAGGGCCAACACATTGCCAGCCTCAGAACGCATCCCCCCGGATGGCCTCAAATGCCACGCGGTCACCCTGCCTGGCAAGGCGGATGAAGGAGCAATCGAAGTGGTGTGCCTGTGCTTTCCACCCATCACGGGGCTAGACGAGCACCGCATCTTGGCACTGGCTCGCCGTGGCGACATCTGGCGCACGTACCGCATGGGCTACGACCACGCACTGGACGACGACGGCCAAATGCAACTGCGCATCGAGTACCAGGCGCGCCAAGGGAACGCCGACGTCATCGCACGCGAAACGCTGGATGCCGAACTGAGCGTGCAGGAATTTTTGGAGAGGGTGGCACAGCTGTTCAAATGAGCTGGCGTGGGGGCGACTGCAGGAGACTGCTGTTGCAGATGCAACTCGGGTGACATCGATCCTGCAGCCTGCACACCATCGGTCACCGTGCACGCCCACGTCCGGTCGATGGAACGCAGGCCGTACTGATCCCCGCCGGGGCCGCACGCATGCAGCAGCGCAGTGGACACCCAAGCCCGGTAACGACTGATTTGCGGCCGCTACCAAGTTCGCTTTGGTTACCACTTGGGCAAAATGCGCTCGCCCGGCAAGATCTCATACGGCCCCGCCCAGCCCGGCAGCTGGCGCAAGCGCTGCAACCATGCTTGGATGTGTGGGTAACGCGCAGCCATGTCGTACCCGCTTTCTTCCACCGGGTAGAACAGGTAGCCGCACAGCGAGAAGTCGGCAATCGTGGGCTGCTCACCCACCATGAACGTGCGGCCCGCCAGGTGCTTGTCCACAATGCCAAACGCGTTGTCCATGCGCCCCTGCAGCCACGCCATCAGCGCAGGCTCGGGCGGTGTGGCACCAAAGGCTTTCATGAAGCGGAACGTTGCGAAATAGCTGGTGAACTTGTGGTTGTCGAACAGCAGCCAGCGCAGCACCTCCAGTTTGTCGTCTTCGGTCTTCCCCAGATACGCTGGCGCATGCTTTTGGGCCAGATAAGTCAGGATCACCCCCGACTGCGTCAGGCTGCGCTCACCATCCTCCAGCACCGGCGCCTCGCCCATGGGGTTGGTCTGCTCGCGCCAGTCGGCCGTGCGCGTCATGCCGTTCATGAAGTCCACAAACACGGGCTCCCACGCAACGCCCAGTGCCCGTAAAAAGAACGCCACCTTGTACGAATTGCCAGACTGGCAAAAGCTGTGAAGACGGTACATCGCACACTCCTCCTTGGTATCCAAAAGGGGCAGACCATCTGCCCCGGGGCTGAGCAGTGTCACAAAAAAGCGCCGCAGGTGCCGGGCACCTGACATTAGCCCTCAACCCAGCGGCCGCAACCCCATCCACAAAGCTGCCCCCACGGCCAGCCACAGCGCCACCACCAACACCGCACCGGCCATGCTGCGGGGCTTGGCGCCCTTCGCCTGCATCCATGCATCGGCCTCACTGCGGCAATCAGACAGCACATCGGGCGGTAACAGCCGCAAGGTCAGCCAGATCAGGCCGGGCAGCAGCAACACATCGTCCACATAGCCCAGCACGGGAATGAAATCGGGGATCAGGTCAATCGGGCTCAGCGCATACGCCACCACAAACAGCCCGAGCGCCTTGGCATACCAAGGCGTCTTAGGGTGCTTGCCAGCAAAACACAAGGTCACCCCATCGCGCTTGATGCGCTTGGCCCAAATCTTCAAGGTGTTGCTGATGCTCATAAAAATCTCTCAAAGTGCCACCGGACGCAGTGCCGATGATGCCCTACCCCCCAGGCAACCGACGCACGATGCAGGGCATCAGCCATGCCCTTTCAAAAATATACGAAACATATACAATTCACATACATTTTGCATATTATTAAATCATGGGCATCGTCAAAATTTCCGATCAAATGCACGAGAACCTGCGCCTGGCCAGCACGGCGCTGAGCCGCTCCATCAACTCCCAGGCAGAGCACTGGATGCGCGTGGGCATGCTGGCCGAGATGTACCCCGACCTGGACCACCGCGAGATTTGCCAGATGCTGGTGCGGGCCGAACTGGCCGGTGGGCTGGATGTGGCGCTGGCAGCCAACGGTGGGTTGGACCAACCCGCAGCCACGGGCCGACGCACTGGAAAGCAGCACTGATGGCACACGCTGGTGATGTCCCCATCCGCTCGGCCGAAGAACTGGTGATGGCGCGGCGGGCGGCCCAACTGGCCGCCGCAGTGCTGGCCATGATCGAGCCCCATGTGGTGCCGGGCGTGAGCACTGAGACGCTGGACACCCTGTGCCACGACTTCATCGTGAACGTACAAGGCGCCAGACCCGCCAACGTAGGCTACCTGGGTTACCCCAAGACGGTACTGACCTCGGTGAACCATGTCGTCTGCCACGGCATCCCCTCCCCACACCAGATTCTGAAAAAAGGCGACATCGTCAACATCGACGTGGCGGTGGAAAAAGACGGCTGGTACGGCGACACCAGCCGCATGTTCTGCGTGGGCACGCCCAGCGTGCTGGCCCAGCGGCTGGTGCGCACCACGTACGAGGCGCTGTGCGCGGGCATCCGCGAAGTGAAGCCCGGTGCCACGCTGGGCGATGTGGGCCACGCCATTGCCACGGTGGCGCAGCGCGAGCACTTCAGCGTGGTGCGCGAGTATTGCGGCCACGGCATTGGCACCGTGTACCACGACGAGCCCCAGGTACTGCACTACGGGAGGCGTGGCCAGGGGCTGCAACTGGAAGCTGGCATGGTCTTCACCATCGAGCCCATGCTGAACGCAGGCCAGCGCGAGACCAAGGAGCTGGCCGATGGCTGGACGGTGGTGACCAAGGACCGGTCGCTCTCGGCCCAGTGGGAGCACATGGTGGCGGTGACGGACAGCGGCTACGAGGTGCTGACGGCGTGGCCGGGAGGCACGGGGGCTTATCCGGCGGTATAGCCAAACTGGCGCTGCAAAGTGGGTGCAGAGCCCAGCGCCCTTGCGGGGCAAGGGAACATCAGGCGCTGGGCAATTGCAGCCGGGCCCAAGCGGCCATCACATCGAGCTGCTTCTTGATCCAGTCGGCAGACATCATGTTGGCGCCCCAGTGGTGGATGCGCGCCACGCCCTCCCCCATGTTCCACAGGTGCCGCAACTGCAGGAACAGGGGCAAGGCAGCGAGGTCGGCATCGGTGACAAGGCCGCCCCCTGCGCGGTAGCCGGCCAGGTACTGCTGCCAGCGCTTGAGCAAGGCTTCGTCAGGCTCCATGGGGGCCTTGCGGGGCAGGTTCGACCACAGCCACACACACAGGTCATAAGCCAGGAACCCTGGCCCGGCGTCGTCAAAGTCAAAGAAGGCGGCGCGCTGCACACCATAGGCATCGGTGTGCACATGGTTGTTGAAACCATGCGTGTCGCCGTGGCACATCACGCGGGTCAAGGTGCCCCCAACATCCGCCAACTCGCTCAGGAGGCGCTCAATCAGTCGCCGGTAGGCATCCAGCACGGCAGGGGCCAGCTCGGGATGGGCGACAAGGTAGTCCTGCGTGCGGCCTGCAAGGTGGTGGCCGTCCAGCACATAGCGGCTTGCGGGGCCTGTGAAGCTTTGCGCGGCGCTGTGAATCCGGGCCAGCGTGGCGCCGGTCAGGTGGAGTTCTTCGGGCGTATCGGGCACGGCACCATCGCAGTGGCGAAACAGGACAAGCGCACGCGGACCTTCAGGGAACGGCAGGGTAATGTTGGCAGCTCCGTTCGCAGCCATTACCGGCGTGGCCACGCCCACGCCTTGCGCGTGCAGGTGGGCCAGCAGCGCAACCTCGAAATCCACATTGAACGCGCCGCGCGGCCGAATGGCACAAAGTCGCGCCACATATCGATTGCCGTCCGTGGCACGCACGGCGTAGTTGTCGTTGAGGTTGCGGCGAATCAGGTAGCACTGCTGCACTTGCAGGCCATAGTGCTGCGAGACCCAATCACTCACGGCAGAGGCAGCGGCTGTGGTGTGGGAGGCGACCAGGTTGAGGTCATGAGAAGGGGAAGAAAGCATGCGGCATTGTCCATGGATGCCACATGAGAATCTCCTTAGGGGGATCGCAGGGAGCAGGTCTTGCATTCTGCTCCTAGCACCCGCTCGCATCGAAAAGACTCCAGGCCAAATTGCCATCTAGCGCTTGATAGACGGTCACATGCAGTATCAAAACGATAGCAAAATGCCCATCACGCCCCTGCTCGGCTACCAAGGCAGATTGTCCCCGCTATACGCATAAAACCCGCCCGTTTCTTCCACCGGCAACCCATCCAGCACCCGCAACATATCCCCCGCTGCATCTGCAGCCGGGCGGCCAATTTCTGCGCCGTTGAACGGGGCCGACAGGGCTGAGTTGACGGTGCCCGGGTGCAGCGCCGCCAGCACGGCCTGCGGGTGGGTGCGGGCCACTTCGATGGACGCCGTTTTGACCAGCATGTTGAGCGCGGCCTTGCTGGCGCGGTAGCTGTACCAGCCGCCCAGGCGGTTGTCGCCAATGCTGCCCACCTTGGCCGAGAGCACGGCGAGCAGGCCACGCCCGTGCGTTGGCAGCAGCGGCGCAAAGTGGGCCAGCGCCAGCGCAGGGCCGAAGGTGTTGGTGCGGAAGGTGGCCTCCATCTGCGCGTAGTTCAACTGGCCCAGGCGCTTTTCGGGCATGCCGTGGGGGCCGTGCAGCAGACCTGCGGCGTGGATGATGCAGTGCCATGGCCCCTGGGCCTTGAGCTGCTGGGCGGCGGCGGCAATGGTGGCTTCGTCATCCAGATCGACCGCCGGACTGGTGTGGCGGCCCAGGCCCACAGCCAGTGCGCAGCGCGGATCGGCCTGCAGGTGGGCGAGGAAAGCACTGCCGATGGCGCCTGTGGCGCCGATCACCAGGGCGCGGTATCCGTGGGGAAGTGAATTCATGGCGAAGACCAGTCACCAGGGTGTGTGGCCTGCGCATAGACGAGGGAGCCATCGCAGAGCACTTTAGTTTGGTAGTGCGGGAACACGTGATGACCACAGTGCTCAGTGAAAACCGCGATGGTGCGGCATGCCTCACTCACCAGAGCGAACGCATACTTGAACTCCACTACAGATTCGTCCATGAGTTCGATACGAAGCGTCTGTGAGGGGAAAAAGATTATGTGGCTGGGCTTTGCCAAAAACGCTTCTACTGTGCAGCCGTACCGGGCGGCAAGCTCAGGCGCCCACTCCTGAATGATCTCGGCAGATAGGCGCGGTACAGGGTACTCGTGCAGTTTCATGGTGGTGAGATTGATCGAATCAAAGCGCGTCGAGTTTAGTGCGCAGAGTCGCCGCATGCTCGCGCAGCGCATCCAGCTGCGGGCCCTGCATCTTCTGCAACTGGCGGTACACCATGCCCAGGCGGAAGTTGTTGCCCAGCGTGCCTTCATTGCGCGCGAAAAAGTCCCAATACAGCGCGTTGTACGGGCAGGCGCGCTCACCCACCTTGAGCTTCTTGTCGTAGTGGCAGCCGCCGCAGTAGTCGCTCATGCGGTCGATGTAGGCAGCGCTGCTCACATAGGGTTTGGTGGCCAGCAGGCCGCCGTCGGCAAACTGGCTCATGCCCACGGTGTTGGGCACTTCCACCCATTCAAAAGCGTCGATGTACACGCCCAGGTACCAGCGGTGCACGGCGGCCGGGTCAAGCCCCGCCAGCAGCGCAAAGTTGCCGATGACCATGAGGCGCTGGATGTGGTGGGCATATGCATGCTCCAGCGACTGGCCCACGGCGTGCTGCATGCAGCGCATGCGGGTCTTTCCCGTCCACAGCCACTCTGGCAGCGGCGTGCTGTGGCCCAGGGCGTTGCGCTCGTCGTAGCCGGGCATGTGGGCCCAGTAGATGCCGCGCACGTATTCGCGCCAGCCAAGGATCTGGCGGACAAAGCCCTCCACCGCAGGCAGGGGCGCGGTGCCTGCGTGGTACGCGGCCTGGGCGCGTTGCACTACCTCGTGCGGGCGCAGCATTTTGGTGTTGAGCGCAAAGGACAGCAGCGAGTGAAACAGCCACGCACTCTGCGTGCTCATCGCGTCTTCATACGCGCCAAAGTGCGGCAGTGTGGTGGTGACGAAGTGATCCAGCCACGCCAGAGCCTCGGCGCGGTTCAGCGGCCAGTGCAGCGCGTGGGCCTGCGGGTTGCCAAAGCTTTGCACGCCTGCGGCCTGGATGGTGGCCCACAGGGCGCTGTGGTCGTGCGTGGGCCGGGCATCGGGCGGCAGTGCGGGTGTGCCGGGCCAAGGCTTGCGGTTGTCATGGTCGTAGTTCCACTGCCCGCCTTCGGGTTCGCCCGCTACGTCGATCAGCACGCTATGGCGCTGGCGCATGCGGCGGTAGAAGTGCTCCATGAGCCACTGTTTGCGGCCCTTGAACACCTCGGCCATTTCGGTACGGGTGGTGTAGAAGTGCTCGCTGCTGACGGCCTGCACGGCAAAGCTTTGCTGTGTACCCCAGGTGCGCAGTTGCTCGTCCAGCCGCCATTCGTCGGGGTGCTGGTATTGCAGCGTCTGCGCGCCGTAGCGGGCCATGAGGGCGGCAAGGTTGGCTGGAATGGACTGGCGGTTGCTGGCGTCGTCCATCGCCACATAGCGCACACGGTGCCCGGCCTCGCGCAGGTGGCGGGCCAGGTCGCGCATGGCGGCGAAAATGGCGAGGATCTTTTGCGCGTGGTGCAGCACATAGTCGGTCTCTTGCCGCACTTCCATCAGCACGTAGACCACGCCTTCGTCCTGTGTGGCAAACCACGAATGCTCGGGGTTGAGCTGGTCGCCCAGCAGCAGGCGCAGGGTGTGGGCACCTTGTGGGGTGCGGGGTTGTGGCGTGCTCATGCCGTGCCCCACATGCGGCGGTAGCTGCCGTCGGCATCGTGGTCTTGCGCCTGCTTGGTGGGGTTGAAGCGGCGGCCCCCGCGCGGGTCGGTGCCGCGCCCGGCAATGTAGAGCCAATTGGCCTGGTTGCTGTAAACGTCGTAGTCCACCAGTTGCGATTCAAACCACGCTGCGCCAGCGCGCCAGTCGCTGTGCAGGTCGTACAGAAGATAGCTGGCCGCCACCTGGCGCAGGCGGTTGCTCAGATACCCGGTGGCAGCCAGCTCGCGCATGGCGGCATCGACCAATGGTTGGCCCGTATCGCCCCTGCACCAGAGTTCAAAGCCGCGCGGGTTGTGGGGAGCGGGCGGAAGCTCTGACAGGCCGCGCGCCCGGTACAACGCTGCACCGTATTGCAGGTGCAGCAGCCGAAAGTAGTCGCGCCACAGCAGCTCAAACCACAGCCAGTAGCTGCCATCGTTGGCGCCGTGGTCGCGTTCAAAGGCTTTCAAGTCGGCATAGATCTGGCGCGGAGACAGCGCGCCCGTGGCCAGCCAGGGCGAGAACTTGCTGGAGTAATGAAGCCCCGTGAGCCCGTTGCGCGTGTCCTTGTAGCTGTGGGGCAGCTTGCGGGCCAGGTACTGCGCCAGGTGGGCCAGCGCAGCAGCCTCGCTGCCATCACAGGCAGTGGTGCCGTAGGGGAAGGACGAGCGGGCATCGCTGCCCTGTGGCGGCGCGGGTTGCCGGATGGCTGCTGCGCCCTGCTCTGCCCCCACGGCTTGCAATACCGATGCAGAAACATCGGGCGGGGGCAGCAGCCGGGTGGGTGCGGGCAATGGCGCGGCGGGGGTGATGTCTGCGCTCTCGACCTTTTGGCGAAAGGTGGTGAACACGCCCGGCAGTTGATCGACCGACCACGGCATAAGCGAAGGGGGCAATAGGCTGCTGTGCCACACGGTGCGCACCTGCAAACCAGCGGCGCGCAATGCGGCCACCTCGGCCTGTTCGTAGGGGGCGGCAATGTCTTCACACACCACGGTGGTGGCACCCACGGCCTGGGCCAGTGGCGGCAAAGCCGTGGCAGGCGGGGCCTGGCAGATGAGCAGTGGGTTACCCAGCGCAGCCATGCGCTCGTGCAGCCCACGCAGCGCGGCTGCCGTGAAGGCGCGGCGATGCGGGCCCACGCGAGCAAAGCCCCAGGGCGTGGTTTCATCGTCTGCAGGCAGGCACACCACGGGCAACAGGTGGGTGGCGCCGCTGGCAAGTGCCACTTGCAACGCCGGCTGGTCGTGCAGACGCAGGTCGTTGCGAAACCAGAACAGCACGGTGCTCATGCAGCGCCCGCCCCTGCGGACTTATCGGTGCGTTTGCGTTCGCTGCGGCAGCGGTCTGAGCAGTACTTCACCTCGTCCCACACCTTCTCCCACTTCTTGCGCCAGGTGAAGGGCAGGCCGCAGTGTTGGCAGGTCTTTTGCGGGAGGTCTGATTTTTTGCGCATGCGCATGGGTCAAAGTCCAGAGGGTGGCGGGGTGCGCTTTGCCACCGAGAGCACCAGGGCATAGGGGGCTGCAGTGGTCGGAAGCGCTCAGCCGCTGGCCTGGCCGCTACGGTTGTGGATCGGTGCGGTCGTGCATGACCCAGATAAGGGCTTGCGTATCAATGCCCAGCGCCTGCGCTCGGGCGATGAGCTGCTCACGCACGGCAGGGGCCAGCTGTTTGCTGCGCGACAGAATCCAGCAGTAACTGCGGTCTGGCCCCACCACCAGCGCCCATTGGTAGTCGGCATCCAGCGCTGCCACGTGGTAGCCGCCGTAGAACGGGCCAAAGAAAGAGACATTGAGCGAGGCTGTGCTTGCATCGCCCGTGAACAGGGCCTTGCCTATGGCCTGGCGCCAGTCGTTCTTGGCGGTGTCAAAACCCCGGTTGATCACGCGGACGCTGCCGTCTGCCTGGCGTTGGTAGGTCGCACTCACGTCGGCCATGCCGCGTTCAAACGAGTGATTGAGCCGCGCCGCCTCGTACCAACGGCCTTCGTAGCGGGCCAGGTCAAACGGGGTGACGGGAGTGATGCCCTGGGGCGGCAGGGTGGATGCGCAACCAGCCAGCACAGCAGCGGCGCCCAGTACGGCAATCAGGACTGTGCGCCTTAGGAAAAGGGAGTGCATAGGCATAAAAAACCAATCAGTCACAAAACAAACCAAATGGTATACCCAATCCACTGCAGGCGCCCCCAAAGGGCCAACGGGCACTGCCAGCGCGCCAGGCGCCAGCACAGGCCAGCACCTAAAATCAGGCCCATGACCCTCAAGATCACCGTCTACTCCAAGTCCGCCTGCCCCCAGTGCGAATCGGCCAAGAGCCTGCTGAAGGCGCGCTCGCTGCCCTACGAAGAAATCAAGATCGATGACGAAGCCGAACGCCTGGCCTTCTACGCCAAGTGCGGCCCCGCCGTGCGGCAAATGCCGCAGGTCTTCATCAACGACCAGCGTGTGGGTGGGCTCACCGGCCTGCAAGCGGCACTCAAGCAGCTGGGGCACTGACAGACAGCCTGGCACCTTGATGCCGCTAAAGACGCCGCAGAGCGTGCCGGGCTCTCCACCTTAAACGGCCTGGTGGCCCCGCAGCATCGCCCTCAGCGCAGGCTGCGCGGCAAGATGCCGGGCAGCAACGGGCGACTCAGGCGCTGGCACCACCATTTGAAGGCCTCGCCGGGGGTGCCAGACTTCCAGGCCAGCCAAAACGTTTCCTCGGCGCGGGGTTCTTCCACCGCCACCTCCACCAAAACCCCCTCTTCCAGCTCTGCCTGCACGCAAGCTTTGGGCACAAAGCCATGGCCCAGCCCTGCGACCTGGCAGGCAATCTTGGCCTGCATCGATGGCACCGTGATTCGCCGCTGGCCTGAGAGCAATCCCACCGTGCGGTCCGTGAGCGAACGGGCCCCATCGCCCACCACCACGGCGGTGTGCTCCAGCAAATCACTGCGGCGCAACAGGTGGTCTGGCCGGCCCAGGCGGGCCAACGGGTGTGTGGGTGCCACACAAAAGACAAAGGCCAGCGTACCCACAGCCACGGCTTTGTAGCCACCGCCGGCAGGGCCTTCGCCGGCAGCCACGATGAGGTCAGCACGCCCATCTCTCAATGCCTCCCAGGTACCAGTCATGGCCTCACAGCCAATGCGCAGGCGGGTGCCGCAGTTCAGGTCTTCAAAAGCGCAGATGTCCTGATTGAAGGCGCTGGTGGGGATGAGCGAGTCATGCACCAGGCGTACTTCCGATTCAAACCCCGTAGCGATCTGCCTCATGCGCGATTCCAGCTGCCGCGCCGACACCAGCAGCCAGCGCCCTTCTTTCAGCATCTCCTGCCCCGCAGCCGTGAGGGTGACGCGCGGGCCATTGCGCACAAACAGCGCCAGTCCTAACTGATCCTCAAGCTTGCTCACGCTGTAAGAAATGGTGGAGGGCACCTTGTGCAGGTGCTCTGAGGCCCCCGCAAACGAACCGTAGCGGGCGATGGCGTCGACCAATTCGATGGCTTCCAGCGTCAGTTTCAACATGGAAATTTCCTTGATTTACATCATCGAAATTATCGATGGTGAATACCCAAACGTTTCAACCTTGACCCGGATCAAAAGTCAGATACTTTCTCCATCGCAACACGAAATACACGCTGAAACGGCGCAGAGCCAACTGGAACACCAGTGTGAATTTCATCGAACCTGAAGAAAGGAATTGCACCATGCTCGACATCCGCAGATCCCACCAACGCGGCAACGCCAACCACGGCTGGCTCCGTTCACGCCACACGTTTTCGTTTGGCCACTACCACGATGCACAGCAACAGGGCTTTTCAGACCTGCTGGTAATCAACGATGACCGGGTGGCGCCAGGCCAGGGTTTTGGCACCCACCCCCACCGCGACATGGAAATCTTCTCGTATGTGCTGGAAGGGGCCCTGGAGCACAAGGACTCGATGGGCACAGGCTCGGTGATCCGCCCCGGCGACGTGCAAATGATGAGCGCAGGCACCGGGGTGCGCCACAGCGAGTTCAACCACTCCAAGCAAGACGGCGTGCACTTTCTGCAGATCTGGATCGTTCCCGGAACCACCGGGGTGGCACCGCGCTACCAGCAGGTGCACTTCAGTGAAGCAGAAAAGCGTGGCCAACTGCGCCTGATCATCTCGCCCGAAGGCGAACAGGGATCGCTGGCCGTGCACCAGGACGCCAGGGTGTACGCAGCGCTGCTCCATGGCGAAGAAGCCGCCAGCCTGGACGTGGGCCCTGACCGCAATGTGTATGTGCATGTGGCACGTGGCAGCCTGGAGGTGAACGGTGAGCGCCTGGAGGACGGCGACGGGGCACGCATTCGCAATGCCCAAGCCTTGCACTTTGCCAACGGCCAGGATGCAGAGGTGCTTGTCTTTGACCTGCGCCCGCTGGAATTGCCCACCATGCCGCACTGACGCCACGCCGCGAGGCAAGCCTCGCAGCGCGACAAAACACCATTCGGCCCCTGGCACCGCATCAGCGAATGCCGGGGGGCGATACGGCCGACAGTCCGGGCTCAGCCCGGTCCTGCCCAGGCCATTCTTTCTTCACGTTCCATTCATTTTTACCAGGGATTTTCACCATGACCATCACCGCCCAAGCCATCCCCGGCGCACGCTTGCTCAGCCCCAAGGACCACACGCTGATCCTGATCGACTTCCAGTCGCAAATGGCCTTTGCCACCCATTCAATTGACGCGGCAAACCTGCGCACCAATGCCTCGCTGGTCGCCCAGGCTGCAGCAGGCTTTGGGGTGTCCACCATCCTGACCACGGTGGCAGAAAAGAGTTTTTCGGGCCCCATGTTTGACGAGATCACAGCACCCTTCCCCGGCCAGAAAATGCTGGACCGCACGTCCATGAACACCTGGGAAGATGCCGCTGTCATCGCCGAAGTCAACCGCATCGGCAAGCCACGCATCGTGCTGGCAGGCCTGTGGACCAGCGTGTGCATCGTGGGCCCAGCCCTCTCCGCGCTAGACCAGGGCTTTGAGGTGTATGTGATCACCGATGCTTGTGGCGACGTGTCTGTGGAAGCCCACAACCGCGCCGTGGAGCGCATGGTGCAAGCGGGTGCACAGCCCATGACATCGCTGCAATACCTGCTGGAGCTGCAGCGCGACTGGGCCCGTGGCGAGACCTACGACCTGACGACTGGCATTGCGAAGAAGGTGGGCGGCGCCTACGGCATTGGCATCAACTACGCCAAGACCATGTTCAACGCCCACGAAGGCTGATAAGAGGGCCGGCCGTGAAGACATACCTCCTGTCTGCCGCTGCCGGCCTGCTGGTCGGCGTCATCTACAGCCTCTTGAACGTGCGCTCGCCCGCTCCGCCGCTCATCGCCCTGCTGGGGCTGCTGGGAATGCTGGTGGGTGAGCAGGTGATTCCGGTGGGCAAGAAGTTGCTGGGCGGCAGCACCTTCAGCACCGCGTGCCACGAGACCAGGGCAACGGCTTCCGTGCTGGGCCACCTGCCAGGCCGACAAGCGCCAGCAACACCCACCGAGGACAAGCAGGCCTGACCGCCTGGTCATCCATACGCCATGCCTTGCGTGCGCTGCTGCAGCGGCAGCACCGCACCGGCATTCCACGAAAGAAACCCATGACATCCCGCCGAAACATCCTGGGCGCCGCGACGACAGTGGCACTGGGTAGTCTATTGGGGCACAACGCCTCTGCAGCCGAACACCAAGGAGCCACTGCCATGTCCGATTCTTATCCAGACGCCGTCTTCTTTAACGGCCAGATCACCACGCTGGACCGCAGCAAACCCACGGCCAGCGCCGTCGCAGTCAAGGCGGGCCGCTTCGTGGCCGTGGGCGATGACCAAGAAATTCTGGCGCTGGCCGGAGACCGCACCCGGCGCATCGACCTCCAGCGCAAAAGCGCGCTGCCGGGGCTGTTCGACAACCACACCCATGTGGTGCGCGGCGGGCTCAACTACAACATGGAGCTGCGCTGGGACGGCGTGCGCTCGCTGGCCGATGCGCTGGACATGCTCAAGCGCCAGGTGGCGGCCACCCCGGCGCCGCAGTGGGTGCGCGTGGTGGGCGGCTTTACCGAGCATCAGTTCGTTGAAAAGCGCCTGCCCACGCTGCAGGAGATCAACGCCATCGCACCCGAAACGCCAGTGTTTCTGCTGCACCTGTACGACCGCGCACTGCTCAACGCCGCGGCACTGCGCGCCGTGGGCTACACCAAGGACACGCAGGCGCCTCCTGGCGGCGAGATCGTGCGCGACGCAAGCGGCAACCCCACCGGCCTGTTGCTGGCCAAGCCCAACGCTACCATCCTCTATGCCACCCTCGCCAAAGGCCCCAAGCTGCCACTCGACTACCAGGTCAATTCCACACGCCACTTCATGCGTGAACTCAACCGTCTGGGCGTGACCGGCGTGATCGACGCGGGCGGCGGCTTCCAGAACTACCCCGATGATTACGAGGTGATCCAGAAGCTGGCTGACGCCAACCAGATCACCGTGCGCTTGGCCTACAACCTGTTCACGCAAAAGCCCAAGCAGGAGAAAGAGGACTTCCTCAAATGGACGTCTTCGGTCAAGTACAAGCAGGGTGACGACTATTTCCGCCACAACGGCGCGGGCGAGATGCTGGTGTACTCGGCAGCCGACTTTGAGGACTTCCGCGTGGAACGCCCCGACATGCCGCCGCAGATGGAAGGCGAACTGGAAGAAGTCGTGCGCGTGCTGGTGCAGAACAAATGGCCTTGGCGCCTGCATGCAACCTATGACGAGACCATCTCGCGGGCACTGGATGTGTTCGAGAAGGTGCACCGCGACACGCCACTCACAGGCATCAACTGGTTCTTCGACCATGCAGAGACCATCTCCGACAAGTCCATAGACCGCATTGCGGCGCTGGGAGGCGGCATAGCAGTGCAGCACCGCATGGCCTACCAGGGCGAGTACTTCATCGAGCGCTACGGCGCCCGGGCAGCAGAGGCCACGCCTCCGGTCAAGCGCATTCTGGAAAAGGGTGTCAAGGTTTCGGCCGGTACCGATGCCACGCGCGTCGCCTCTTACAACCCCTGGGTCTCGCTGTCATGGATGATCACCGGCAAGACACTGGGCGGCACACAGCTGTATCCACAGCGCAACCTGCTGGACCGCGAGACGGCCCTGCGCATGTGGACCGAAAACGTAGCCTGGTTCAGCAACGAAGAGGGCAAGCGTGGCCGCATTGCCGTGGACCAACTGGCCGACTTCATCGTGCCCAGCAAGGACTTCTTCAAGGTGCCGGAAGACGAGATCTCGTTCCTGACCTCACACCTCACAGTGGTCGGTGGCCGAGTGGTCTACGGCGAGGGCGAGTTTGCCCGGCATGACGACAACCCACTGCCCCCGGCCATGCCCGACTGGTCGCCGACCAGGCTGTTCGGCGGCTATGCCGGTTGGGGTGATCCGGAAGGGGCGGGCAAGAACTCGCTCAACCCGGTGCGCTATCGCAACATGGCAGCGGCTTGCGGCTGCAGCACCAGCTGCGGGATGCACGGCCACAACCATGCCGACGCGTGGGCATCCAACGTGCCGTCCTCTGATCCGAAGAGCTTCTTTGGGGCACTGGGCTGCTCTTGCTGGATGGCCTAAAACAAAAGGGCCTCCCTGAGCTACGGCGCGGCGTCCCCCTCACACTCTTTGAGCGGGGGACGCAGGACCGCGCATGACTGCACAAGACTCCAAGGAGAAATGCGATGACTACATCCTCATACGGCGTTCAGGAACGCCTGGCAACCGTGATGCGCCCTGTTTTCGGCAGCGCTGCCATGCGCTTTGTGGGCTATCTGGGCCTGTGCGCCGCTTATCTGCAGGGAGGCCTGACCAAGCTCACCTCCTTTTCCGGTGCCATGGCTGAGATGCAGCACTTCGGGCTGGTACCTGCGCCGCTGTTCGCGGTGCTGGTGATAGCACTGGAGCTGGGCGCCTCGGTGCTGATTCTGGTTGGCCGGTGGCGCTGGCTGGGTGCGCTGGCCCTGGGCTGCTTCACCTTGCTGGCCACGATGCTGGCACTGCGCTTTTGGGAACTGCCCCCAGGGCAGGAGCGCTTCATGGCGACCAATTCCTTTTTTGAGCACCTGGGCCTGGTCGGTGGCTTTGTGCTGGTGGCCTGGCAAGACCTGCGAGGTAACCATGTCACCCAATGATTCCCACAAGCCGCCGCCGCAGGCGGGAGCAACCTCTCAACAGCAACCCGGCACTGCCTTTGCGGCACTGCGCTTTCCGGTGTTTGCCGTGCTGTGGACTGCCACGGTGCTTGGCAACATTGGCAGCTTCATGCGCGATGTGGCCAGCGCGTGGATGGTGACGGAGCTGACGTCCAGCCCGGCAGCAGTGGCCTTGATTCAGACCGCCGCCACCTTACCCGTGTTTTTGCTGGCCATCCCTGCGGGGGTGTTGTCTGACATTCTGGACCGGCGGCGTTTTCTCATTGCGGTGCAGGTGTTGCTGGCATCGGTGAGCGGCACGCTGCTGATGCTGGCCTCCACCCACACGCTCACCGTGGAGTGGCTGGTGGCCTTGACGTTTGTGGGCGGCATGGGCGCGGCACTCATGGGGCCCAGCTGGCAGTCCATCGTGCCGGAGTTGGTACCGCGCAGCGAGCTCAAAGGCGCCGTGGCACTGAACTCGCTGGGTGTGAACATTGCACGCTCTATAGGCCCTGCCGCCGGCGGGTTGCTGCTGGCCAGCTTTGGGGCGGCCATGGCCTACGGGGTGGACTTGCTGAGCTATGTGTTTGTGATCGGTGCGCTGTGGTGGTGGAAGCGCACCCCCACCGCATCCAATGGGCTAGACGAGCATTTCTTCGGGGCCTTGCGTGCGGGGCTGCGCTTTGCCCGTGCCAGCCGCGATCTGCATGTGGTGCTGCTGCGTGCGGCCGTGTTCTTTGGCTTTGCCAGCGCAGTGTGGGCCCTGCTGCCCCTGGTGGCGCGGCGCATGCTGGGCGGCGGCGCCGGGTTTTATGGGGTGCTGCTGGGCGCGGTGGGTGCTGGTGCCATTGCAGGCGCCGTGCTGCTGCCCAGGTTGCGCCAGCGCTGGGATGCAGACCAACTGCTGCTGGGCGCATCGGCACTGACCGCCGCTGTGATGGCGGTGCTGGCCGTTGCGCCGCCCCAGTGGGCTGCCGTTGGGCTCATGCTGCTGCTGGGCGCAGGCTGGATCGTGGCGCTGACGACCCTCAATGGCGTGGCCCAGTCGGTGCTGCCCAACTGGGTGCGCGGGCGGGGGCTGGCCATCTACCTCATGGTGTTCAACGGTGCCATGGCAGCAGGCAGCCTGGTCTGGGGACTGATGGCAGGCCAGGCAGGACTGGCCCCCACCCTGTGGATGGGGGCTGCAGGGTTGGTGGTGGTGGCCTTTGCCGCACACCGCTTGCGCCTGCCCAGGGGGGAGGCCGATTTGCAGCCCTCCAACCACTGGCCGGAGCCTTTGGTGGCCGAACCTGTACCCCATGACCAGGGCCCGGTGATGGTGCAAATCGAGTACCGCATCGCGGCCCACGACAAGGCCGCCTTTGCACAGGCCATGCAGGCGGTGGGGGAAGAGCGCCGCCGCGACGGCGCCTATGCCTGGGGCATCGCGGAGCACACGGGAGAGCCAGGCCGGGTCATGGAATGGTTTCTGGTGGAGTCCTGGGCCGAGCACATGCGCCAGCACACCCGCGTTTCGCAGGCCGACGCAGACCTGCAGGCGGCAGCCCAACGCTTTCACCAGGGCCCCGGTGGGCCGGTGGTGCACCACTACCTGGCACTGCACGCAGCAAGTGCCGCAGGCACAGCAGGTGCCGCAACACCGTGACCGTCCTACACCACACGCGGCACGGCTGTGCTGCAATACCACCCTGCCCCACTGCACGCACGGGCAAGGTTTGCCGCAAGCCCGCCCGCAAGGCACAAGGAGCTTGTACCACCCCATTCACCTCTTTTCAAAGATTGCGAACTTCCATGGAAACCGGAATCCACACCATGTCCGACCTGTTTGACCAATTGGGCCTGCCGTCGGACGAGGCATCAATGACCACCTTCATCGCCACGCACCGCACCACGGCAGTCAACTTCACGTTGCCCGACGTCGCCGTGTGGACGCCCGCGCAAGCCAAGTTTCTGCGCGAGGCGATTGCGGCCGACGCCGACTGGGCCATTCCGGCCGAGCAGCTGAGCCAGGCTTTGGGCTGCGGGCTTGGCGTGACCAGGGGCTAAACAGGTTGATGAGGGCCCAGAAGGCGGGCTACGGCCGACCTTCTGCACGCGCCAAAAACCCATCGACCAGCGCGTAGTGCGCAGGCACATTCAACGCGGGTGCATGCCCACAGCCAGGCACCTCCACCACCTGCAGCAGGCCCTTGGCGCCGGGGCCGCGGTGCTGCATCTCTGCCACCGTATCGGGCAGCACCAGGTCTGAATCAGCACCGCGCAGGCACAGCACCGGAATGTCCAGCCGGTCGTAGTGGTCCCAGATCAGGTAGTCGTTCTCATGGCGGGTGAACTGCTGCACCATGGCCGGGTCGTAGTGCGGGGTCACGCGGCCATCGGGCAGGCGGCGGGTCGATGTTTCGGTCAACCGACGCCACTGCGCATCGCTGAGCCAGCCGTAGGGCTGGTACACCTGACGGAAAAAAGCCTCCAGCTCGGCCACGGTGTCAAACGCGGGGGGCTGGCCCGCATAGGCCTTGATGCGCTCGAGCGCTGCATCGGCCAGGCGGGGGGCGTTGTCGTTGAGCAGCAGGCTGGCAATGCGGCCCCGCAAGCTGGGCTCAAACACCCCCGCAGCGCACACGGTGCCAATGGCCCCGCCCATCGAGGTGCCTACCCAGTGCGCGCGCTCAATGCCCAGCTGGTCAAACAGGTCGGCAGCGATGCGGGCGTAAAACGCCAGGCGGTACTCCTGCAGCGGCTGGCGGCTCCACTGACTCAGGCCCCGGCCGATGGTGTCAGGGCAAATGACGCGGTAGCGGTCTGCCAGGTGCGCGGCCAGGTCGTCCATGTCGCGCCCGGTGCGCGCCAGGCCATGCCATGCGATCACCACCGGGGCGTCGGGCCTGCCCCATTCGGTGTAGTGGATTTCGTAGCCAGCGCAGGTGGCGTAGCGGGAGATGGGAGACATGGTGATGGCCTGTGAAACGGGACAAACTGCAGGGCACGGCCCTGCTGGGGCCGTGCCCTGCGTGGGCGCCTAGTCGGGGATGGCGATGGCCCCCGCCGTGATGGCAATGGCATCACCGGCGAGCGGTGTGGTCGCCATAGGAGGCAAGTTGGCAGTGGTGATGGCCGGGGCGCTGCCGGGCGTGCCGCCGCGTGGCACCGTGCGCACCACCTGGCTGGCGGGCAGTGTTTTGCCGCTGGCCAAGTGGTCGTACATGGCGTCCAGGGCGCGGTTCAAGTACACGTGCAGGGGCACATAGCGGGTGTCGTAGCCAGGCAGCACGGTGGGCAGGCCGATGAAGCTGTCGAAGTGCTGGGCGTTGGTCACCTCCACATAGCGCAGCTTGCTGGCACTGCCCTCCACCTTGCGGTTGAGGGCGGCGTAAGGCCGCGACGTGTGGCTGACGGGCAGCAGCGCATCGGCGCGGCCGTGCACGATGATGGCGGGCTTGCCGCGCAGGTTGCCGTTGCGGCGGGTTTCGTCCACCCCGGCTTGCAGTTTTTGCGCGGCGGCATCGGTGCCGGTGACCAGGTTGCGCAGGCACAGCGCACCGGCGGTGTTCCAGTCGGCCAAGCCGCTGGCAGACACCGACAAGAAGTCGCGCCCAGCCCCCAGCTTGCCGTTGTTGTTGATGAGCTGCACCCCACTGGAAGGCGGCACCCCATTGCCCGTGGCAAACATGCCCGCCAGCGCTGCGGGCGCCAGCGGCCCCACGGCGCCAGTGGATGTGGTGGCGGCATAGCTGTAGCCGCACAGGTGATCCTTGACGCTGGCGCGCGAGAGCGCGTTGGCAAAGGTGACCGCCACAGCCGGCGCCACTTCAAACGCAGCCAGGGATGCGTGCAAGTCGCTCGACTCGGCCTCCCACCCATAGTCGCGCAGCTTTTGCAGGGCCTGCTCTGCCTGCGCGGCAGGGGTGCTGCCCGTGAGCAAACCCGCTGCCACCAGGGCCGAGCAGCGGTTGGGCGCAATGGGCAGGGCGCTGGCCGCAAAGCCCGCGCCAAAGGCAACTGCATAGGGCGAGCTGCTGATGGAAGGCGCCAGCGCCGCGCAGGATTGATAGAGATTGGCATAGGTGGTGAAGTCCACCAGCGTCTTGCCAGTCACGGCCACGGCGCTGCTGCCGCGCTGCACCGTCACACCGGGGTTGGCGGGCAGCTCCACGGCGGGCTCAGACACCGCCACGCCGCTGATCAGGCCCTGGGTGTCTTGCTCTGCCGCCGCAATGGCCGCGCCGCCGCCGTTGGAGATGCTGGACGCGATGACGATGGTGTTGGCGGGGGTGAGCGTCTTGAGACGCTGGCCGTTGTCCAGCGCGCCAAAGCGCTCGTTGAGCACGTAGTAGGCAAACTCCACCGCCTGCAGCGTGCTGCGGCCCCAGTCTTTCTCGGGGTTTTGGCCCGAGTGGGCGTGCTTGAAGGCAAAGCGGTTGGGTGTGGCGGCGTTGAAGGCGGCCAGTTCGCTGGCCGAGAGGCCCGCGTTGAACGCGGCGTTCTTGCCCGCCGCTGTGGCCGTGGCGCGGGTGCCATCGATCAGCGGCACGGTGTCGTTTTGCAGGTCGTGCGGGGCCGCACCTGTGCCCTTGTCTGAGTAGGCTACGGCGCAGCCGCGCTTGAGGCCCCACTCGCCCGTGCTGATGCCGCCATACACCCCACGCGAGCCCGATGCCGTGGCCGTGATGACGCAGGGCTTTTGCGGGTTGAAGCTGGCGGGCACCTGCACCATGAGGGTGACGTTCTGCCGCCCGCTGCCATCGTCGGCAAAGGCGATGTATTCGGTGCCCGCCACCTTGCCCTCGCTGGCGGTGATGTTGCCCTGCGCATCGACGTTGGGGCCATACAGGCTGCCGTAGCCACCTGCCGCCGTCATGTCGAGCAAGGCGCGGTAGTTGGTGTGGATGGTGGTGCGGCGCAGCTCGGCCGCCGTGGGCTTGAGGGGGTCGGCATACGCCGGGGCGGCCGCTGCGGCCAGGCCGGTTTTACCCAGGCCGGCGGTGAGCAGGTCGTCGGTGGTGCCGTCGTAAGCCGTGGCCTGGATGGCCCCCAGGTACGTGGGCTTGGTGTTGGGGCTGGCGTTGCTGCCATCTCCCCCACCGCCGCCGCAGGCGGCCAACACAGCAGCGGCCACGGCCGCAGGCAGGAACGGGCGAACACAGGTTTTCATGCGCTTGTCTCCAGGGTTGGTTTTTGTTGCACGACCATCACACCGATTCAAGAAGTCATGGAGCCGCGAAGTCAGAAACTCCGCCCCCTCATCCCAGCCTGTGCGCCGCCGCAGCGCGCAGCCGCCCCACCACGCCGGTGGGGAAGTAATAGACCGACAGCACAAACAGCACGCCCAGCCACAGCAGCCAGCGGTCTGGCGAGAGCAAGGCGGCCAGCCAGGGCCAGCCCGCCGCAGCCTCGCTGCCTACGCGCAGCAGGTCTTGCAGATAGCTTTGCGCCACCAAAAACAATACGGCGCCAATGGCCGAGCCGTAGATGGTGCCCATGCCGCCGATGACGACGATGAGCAGGCAGTCCATCATGATTTCAAAGCTGAGCGAGGTGTCCGGCCCGTTGTAGCGCAGCCAAAGCGCCAGCATGCAGCCCGCCAGCGTGGCAAACAGCGCCGACAGCACGCTGGACGTGGTGCGGTACACCACCACGCGGTAGCCAATGGCCTCGGCGCGGAACTCGTTTTCGCGGATGGCCTGCAGCACGCGGCCGAAGGGCGAATTGACGATGCGCAGCAGCGCCAGCACCAGCACCACCGCAGCCACAAACAGCAGGTAGTAGCAGATCAGCCGCCCATCCACCGTCACGCCCAGAAACGGATCGTCAAACGGTTCGAAGCTGGGCGACAGCACCTCTGGCACCTTGAAGGTGAGGCCGTCTTCGCCCCCGGTGATGTCGGACAGCTGCGAGGCCAGCGTCTGGAACGCCGCAGCCACGGCCAGCGTGATCATGGCGAAGAAGATGGCCCGCACCCGCAGCGAGAACAGCCCCACCGCCAGCGACAAGAGCAGCGACAGCAACAGCGCCCCGCCCACGCCCACCAGCAGGGCCGACCACGTGGGCCCCATGCGCGTGGTGGCCACGGCAATGCCATAGGCCCCAATGCCAAAGAACATGGTGTGCGCAAAGCTGACGATGCCGGTGTAGCCCAGCAGCAAGTCAAAGCTGGCCACCAGCACCACAAACACCAGCACCTTGGCCGCCACGTTCAGCGCCTTGACGCCCGGAAACAGAAAAGGCGCCAACGCCAGGCCCAGCAGCACGGCCAGCAAGATGGCCGCCAGCACCTTGCTGCGGGGGTAGTCACCAGAGAGAAGTCGGTTCAACATGCGTGCGGCTCCTCAACGGTTCGTGACGGGGTACACACCCTGCGGGCGCCACAGCAGGATGGCGACCATGAGCGCGATGTTGGAAAACAGCGCCACCTTGGGGGCCAGAAAGCCGGTGTAGTTGGCCATGAGACCCACCAGCAGCGCGCCAATCAGCGCCCCGCCCGTGCTGCCCAGGCCGCCGATGATGATGACGATGAAGATCAGCACGTTGACCTGCGCGCCCATCTGCGGCACCACGTTTTGCTGGTACAGGCCCCACATCACGCCGCCCAGCCCCGCCAGGGCTGAGCCCACCACAAACACGGCCACAAACAGGCGGCGGATGCGGTAGCCCAGGCTTTCGACCATCTCGCGGTCTTGCACCCCGGCGCGGATGAGTAGGCCGACCTTGGTGCGCGACAGCGTCCAGGCCAGCACGGCAAACACCACCAGGCCCACGGCCACGGCGACCAGGCGGTATTTCTCGATGGCGGCATCGCCCAGCAGCAGCGAGCCGCGCATGCCGCCCGGCAGCGGCAGCGGGATTTGCTGGGGGCCCCAGATGACCTTGATGAGTTCCTCGCCAATGATCATGCCGCCCATGGTGATGAGGATTTGCTTGAGGTGCTGGCCATACACGGGCCGCACGATGAAGCGCTCAAACGCCAGGCCCAGCGCGCCCGCCACTGCCATGGCCACCAGCATGGCGGGCAGCACGGCCACCATGTTGCGCCACAGCTCGGCCGAACCCGTCCAGTCGCCCATCGCCCCCAGCACGCTGGTGGCCACAAAGGCGCCCAGCGCAATGAACACGCCGTGGCCAAAGTTGAGCACGTCCATCAGCCCGAACACCAGCGTGAGGCCCGAGGCGATGATGAAGATGATCATGCCCATGGCCAGCCCCGCCACCGTGAGCGTGAGCCAAGTGCTGGGCGAGCCCACCAGCGGCAGCGTGACGAGCGCGAGCAGCGGCACCAGCACCAGGGGCTTCCAGTCGAAATCGCTAGCAGTCATGCGGGCGGTCATGCGTGGCCTCCGGGTTGGTTTTGATTCACTATTTTTTTGATAGCTGCTTGCGCTTTATCTGTAAGCGCTGGAGGCATATTTCGCTTGTAATTCATAGCGACAGCCCCAGCAGCGACTGCTGCAATGCCTCGTCCGCCGCCAGCGCGGCCATGCTGCCGGCGTGCACCACACGGCCGTTGTCCATCACCGCCACGGTGTCGCCCAGACGTTTGGCAAAGTGGATGTTCTGCTCGACCAGCAGGATGGTCACGCCGCTCTTTTTGAGCTGGTCGAACGCCTCGATCATGTTGTTGATGATGGCGGGGGCCAGGCCCTTGCTGGGCTCGTCCACGATGAGCAGGTCGCGCGGCTCGATGATGGCGCGGGCCACGGCCACCATCTGCTTTTGCCCGCCGCTGAGCTTGCCCGCGGGGTGGTTCCAGAACTTCTCCACGGCCGGGAACAACCGGAAGATCCATTGCAGCCGCGCGGCATCCATCTGCGCTGCGTTGCTGGCCTTGCGTGCGGCCAGCAGCAGGTTTTCCTTCACCGTCAGGTCGGCAAAGATGCCCATGTTCTCGGGCACGTAGGCAATGTTGAGCCCCGCAATCTGCGGCGTGTGCAGGCGGGTGATGTCGCGCCCATTGAAGTGGACGCTGCCCTGCGAGGCCTGCCACAGGCCCATGATGGTGCGCAGCGTGGTCGTCTTGCCCGCGCCGTTGCGGCCCAGCAGCATGGTGAGCTGGCCCTTGGGGATGGCCAGGTCCACGCCGTGCAGGATGTGGTACGCCCCGATGTGCGTGTGAACGCCTTTGAGTTCCAGAAGGTTGGCGGTGCTGCTCATGCGGCCTCCTTGTCGGCGTCCTTGCTGATGCCAAGGTACGCCTCCTGCACCACAGGCGATGCAATCACTTCGGCGGGTGCGCCATCGGCCACCAGCGTGCCGTTGGTCAGCACGATGATGCGGTCGGCCAGCTCGCGCACCACGTCCATCTTGTGTTCCACCAGCAAGATGATCTTGGTCTTGTCCTTCTTCAGTTCGCGGATCAGGTTCAGGATCACCGGGGCCTCGTCGTGGCTCATGCCTGCGGTGGGCTCGTCAAACATGTAGACCTGCGGCTCCAGCGCCATCAGCAAGGCCACTTCCAGCTTGCGCTGGTCGCCATGCGGCAGGCTGGCCACGGGGGTGTCGCGCCGCTCGAACAGGGCCACGGTTTGCAGAATGTGCTGCGCCCGCTCGGTGAGCTGGCGGTGGTCGCTCCAGATGCTCCACAGGTTGAGCCCCCGGCGGTGCGAGCCGCCCTGCGTGGCCTGCACGGCCAGGCGCACGTTCTCCAGCACGCTCAGGCTGGGGAACAGGTTGGTGAGCTGAAACGCCCGGCCCAGCCCCGCGCGGGTGCGGGCCGAGGGGCTGAGCGCCGTCAGGTCACGCCCGCCCAGTTGCACGCTGCCTGCACTGGCCTTGAGTTGGCCCGAGATGAGGTTGAAGTACGTGGTCTTGCCCGCGCCATTGGGGCCGACGATGGCGGTGAGCGTGCCCGGCGCAAAGGCACAGGTCACGCCATTGACCGCCACATGGCCGCCAAAGCGGATGGTCAGGTTGTGGGTTGCAAGCATGGAGGCAGCAGGTGGTGGAGTGGCAAACGACAGGCCAACACAAAAATCAGAGTCAAAAAAGCCCCCAGCGCTTATTGAATAAGCGCAAGCAGCTATCAAAAAGTGAGTAATGGACTGCGCACGGCGATCACCGCGCCCCACGCAGCCGCGTCTTCAGCGCGGTCAGCGCTTGTTCCGGATCGGAACGTTCATCTCTTCGGGCTTGATCTCGCGCACCAGCTCGGGCACACCCCAGGCAAAGGCCGGGTCCACCTTGATCTTGAAGTGGTACATGCTCTGCAGGGCCTGGTGGTCTTCCTTGCGGAAGGTCATCTTGCCCTTGGGCGTGTCAAAGCTCATGCCTTCCATGGTCTTGATCAGCTTGTTGGTGTTGGTCTCACCATTGGTGGCCTTGAGGGCGGTGACCAGCGCCATGGCCGAGGTGAAGCCCCCGGCGGTGAAGAAGTCTGGCGGGGCCTTGAACTGCTTGTAGTGGGCCGAGACCAGCGCCTCGTTCACGGGGTTCTTGGGAATGCCGAAGTAGTAGTACGTGGCCCCTTCCATGCCAGGGAAGGCCTTATAGCTGGCCATGGCGGGCAGGATGTTGCCGCCCGTGGCCACGTCAATGCCAAAGCGCTTGGACAGCTCTTGCGCAGCCAGCGCGGCATAGGGCGGCGTGCCCCCGGCCCAGATCACCATCACCACCTTGCGGCCGGGCTGGTCCTTGAGCTTGTCGACCACGCGCTGGATGCCGGCGGTGAAGTCGGTGGTGCTTTGCGGCAGGTATTCCTCGTGCACCAGCTTGGCGTTCTTGATGGCTTCCTTGAAGGCCTTCACGCCGTCGCGGCCAAAGGCATAGTCTTGCGCCAGGGTGACGATGGTGGTGCCCGCCTTGTCGACCGCCACAGCGTTGCTGATGGCGTCCTGGCTGCTGTTGCGGCCGGTGCGGAAGATGTACTTGTTCCACTTGTCGCCGGTGATGGCGTCGGCCACAGCGGGCTCCACCAGCAAGATCTTTTTGTATTCCTCGGCCACAGGCAGCAGCGCCAACGCCACGCCGCTGGAGGTGGGGCCGACGGCAATGTCGGCCTTGTCGTCCGAGTAGGCCGAGGCCAGCAGGCTCTTGCCCAGGTCGGGCTTGCCCTGGTCGTCTTTCTCGATCACCACAATCTTCTTGCCGCCCACCTGCATGGTGCCGCCGGTGGCGTAGTCCAGGCCCATCAGCAGGCCGGTCTGCGTCTGCTTGCCGTAGGCCTCCAGCGGGCCGGTTTTGCTGTAGATGTGGGCGATGCGGATTTCGCCCGACTGGGCCCAGGCGGGGCGGCCAGGCTGGCAGCGAGAACGGTAACGGTGGCAGCTGCAGTGACCAGGGTGCGGCGTTGCATGGCGGTTGTCTCCTGTGGTTATGCAGGCTGTAGTGCACATGGCGTGCCAGCGAGCGCGGATTGCACAGGGGCGCGCAAGTGGTTGATTTGATTGGGTGCCGCACCAGAGCGGCCACAATCATTTCACCCACATGATCAATTTCCAGACAAATCAACGACTGAAATTCAGTCAACTGTCTGTTTTTAGATCAGGGTTTTCCAGACGTTCATACAGCGTGGCCCGCGAGATGCCCAGCTGCCGTGCGGTGGCCAGTTTGTTGCCGCCATTGGCCTTGAGCGTGGCGGCAATGGCGCGGCGCTCCAGCTCTGCCACCTGCTCGGCCAGGGGGCGCAGGTAGCGGGCGTCGTCGTCGGACTCCAGCGCGGTGGCGCTGCTCAGCTCGGCCACGGGCGCCGGGGCGGCGGGCTCCACGCCCGCCTCACGCAGCACGCGGGCCAGTTGGGCGGCGTCGACGGTGCTGGAGTCGCTGCGCATCACTGCTTGCTCCAGCACGTTGCGCAGCTCGCGGATATTGCCGCGCCAGGGCTGGCCCGCCAGCAGGGCCAGGGCGTCGGGCTGCAGCTCGGGCGGCGGTGTGCCGTTGCGCAGGGCCAGGTCTTCGCCCAGGGATTCGACCAGCGCGGGGATGTCACTGCGCCGCACGCGCAGGGGCGGCACCCGCACCGGCAGCACATGCAGGCGGTAGAACAAGTCTTCGCGGAACTTGCCCTCGCGCACCAGCGCGGCCAGATCGCGCGAGGTGGCGGCGAGGATGCGCACATTGAAGGGCACGAGCTTGTTGCTGCCCAGCGGCTCGATCTCGCCCTCTTGCAGCGCCCGCAGCAGCTTGGCCTGCAGGCTTTGCGGCATGTCGCCAATTTCGTCGAGGAACAGCGTGCCGCCATCGGCCAGCTTGAACTTGCCGTCGCGCCCCTTGCGGTCGGCACCGGTGTAGGCGCCGGGGGCCACGCCAAAGAATTCGGCTTCGAGCAGGGTGTCGGGCACGGCAGCGATGTTGACGCTGACAAAGGGGCCACTGGCGCGGCTCGATGCGGCATGGATGGCGTGGGCCAGCAGCTCTTTGCCCGTGCCCGTCTCGCCCAGCAACAGCACCGGGCTGCTGGACTGCGCCGCACGCCGTGCCTGGCGCTTGACCTCGGCCGCCGCAGGGCTTGATCCAATGAAGCTGGCAAAGGTGTACTTGGCGCGGCGCTGCCCGTCGCCCAAGCCCGCCCCCACCAGCGTGCGGCTGCGCTGGCTGGCCAGCTCGCGCCGGGCATCGTCCAGGTCACGCTGCAGCAGAGCAAACTTGCTGATGAGGGGCTGCAGCGTGGTCTCAGGGTGGTCAAACAGCACGATGCCGATGGCACCGATCACGCGGTCGGCCTCGTCGCGCAGCGGAATGCGGCTGACCACAAAAGTGCCCGCATGGTTGGTGAGCAAATCCACCAGCACGGGCTGGCCGGTGGCCAGCACGCGGTGCATCTGGGTGTTGGGGATCACGTCCTCCACCATGCGGCCCACAAACTGGTCGACGGACGAAAACCCCAGGTCGGGCAGAAAGCGCAGGTAGCCCTCGTTGATCCACACGATGCGCCCGCTCAGGTCAATGAGCAGCATGCCCTGGCTGACGCTGGAAAACAGCTGGAACATGGAGCGCGCCGCCAGCTCCAGAATGCCTTGGGCATCGAGCGGCAGTGCGGGGGTGTCGTCTTTGAGCGGGGGCATGGGGCGATGGTAGCGCGGGGCCCGTGGGCCATTGCTAGGCCGCGCACGGCAAGGCAATTCGCTACTAAAAATATAGCTGCCAGCGCTTTATAGATAAGCGCCGGTGGCCTTTTTACTTATGAACCTGTTCCAAGACATCGGCAGGGGTGGCCTTGGAATCGAGCGGGGTTTGCAGCGCTGCGTGCGCCCCCACGGGCAGGTCGCCGGGCTGCCCCCATCCCGGCACACCGCGCACGGCCCGCAGGCCCTGGGCCATGCGCAGCACCACCACGGGTTGCTGCAGCACATGCACACCAGGCGCCGGGCTGGCCTGGTCCACCAGAATGCAGGGCTTGCCCGTGCGGCGGCAATGGTCTTGCACGCGCCAGTATTCGTCGTGGCTGATGCAGCCGGTCTGGCAAATCACCAGGTCTGCGGCGGCCAGGCTTTCGTCCAGATCAGGCTGCGCGGGCGCGGCGCTGTGGCTTGCTTGGGTGACTGCCGCTGCCGGACTCGCCACGGGCGCATCGGCCAACAAGCCTGCCCCCTTCCCCACGCCTGCCCCCACCACGGCTTGCAAGCGCCAGCGCAAACATTCGCGTGAGAGCATGGCCACCCGCTCGGCCAGGGTGCGGATATGCCGCGCCATCTCCTTGCGCCGGGGCAGGCCAGGTGGCTGGGCCTGCCGGGCCTCTTCCAGCGCAGCACGGGCTTGCTCCAGCCGGGTGTCGCGCACGATGACGGCCGCGCGCAATCGCACCACTTCGCGCTGCAGCCGCTCCAGCTCGGCAGCCTGCGCGGCCATGGCGGCGCTGCAACGGGTCTGCGCTTCGCCCAGTTGGCGGCACAGGGCCAGAAACTCTTGCGATAGTGAGTGCATGCGCCATCCTTGCAAATAAGAACGATTCGCATTTTAGAGTACAATCTGCGGCGTGAAAGCAAGTACCTGGTGGGAGGGCATCGGGGGACCACCCCCCGATGCCTGCTTGCGAAGCCAGCGTGATGGGGGTGGGTGGCCCGGTTCTCCTCCCACCCCGCAGCACCTTGGCTGTGCACTGCGGCTCAGCCCATAGGGCACATCCCCGCGCCTGCCCACTCGTACTGCATGTTTGCAAAGCGAATCGCGGGCCATTGCCCTGCTCTGCGCTGTACCCACGCGCACCCGCCCTATTCCCGTCCTTCTGCTACTTTGTCCGCGCCCATGAAAAAAGGGTGTGCAGACATCGCCGCACACCCTCAGGGGTCACTCGCCCGCTGCACCTGGGCAGCGGCAGTGAAAGGAAGGTCAGCCTGCGCTGGCCTCCACCGCCTGGATTTTTTTGGCCGCCCAACGGCGCAGCAGGCGCGGCACGATCAGCACGGCCAGCACGATGACGATCAGCGTGACCGAGCCTGGGCGCTCCAGGAAAATCGTCCACTTGCCTTCGCCAATCGACACGGCGTTGCGCATTTGTGCCTCGGCCAGGGGGCCCAGGATCATGCCCACCACCACCGGCGCGGCCGGGAAGTCGTAGCGGCGCATCACCACGCCCAAGAGGCCAATCGCGTACAGCAGCACCAGGTCGAACGCGCTTTGGCGCATGCCGTACACGCCCAGCGTGGAGAAGACCAGAATGCCCGCGTACAGGTACGACTTGGGGATGTTCAGCAGCTTGACCCACAGGCCCACCAGGGGCAGGTTCAGGATCAGAAGCATCACGTTGCCGATGTACATCGACGCAATCAGCGCCCACACCAGCGCACCGTTGGTGTCAAACAGCTGCGGACCAGGCTGGATGCCGTAGTTCTGGAACGCGCCCAGCAAGATGGCCGTGGTGTTCGATGTGGGAATGCCCAGCGTGAGCAGCGGAATCAGCGTGGCCGTGATGGCCGCGTTGTTGGCAGCCTCGGGGCCTGCCACGCCTTCGATGGCGCCGGTGGTGCCAAACTCTTCCTTGTGCTTGCTCAGCTTCTTTTCAGCGGCGTAGCTCAGGAAGGTCGGGATCTCGCTGCCGCCCGCAGGCACAGTACCAAAAGGGAAGCCAATGGCCGTGGCGCGCAGCCACGCGGGCCAGGAGCGCTTCCACTCTTCCTTGGTCATGTGGGTGCTGGTCAGGCGGTTCTGGGTTTCGTCCGCCTTGCCTTCGTACATCACGTTGTACAGCGCCTCGCCCACGGCAAACAGGCCCACGGCAATCAGCACCACCTCGATGCCGTCCATCAGCTCAGGCACGCCACCGGTGTAGCGGGCCTGGCCTGTGATCTGGTCGATGCCGATGAGGCCCATGGCCAGGCCGACAAACAGTGCCACCATGCCACGCAGCGTGCTCTTGCCCAGCACCGCGCTCACGGTGGTGAAGGCCAGCACCATCAGCATGAAGTATTCAGGGGGGCCCAGGCGAATGGCGTATTCGGCCACCAGGGGTGCGCAGAAGGTAACCAGGATGGTGGCGATGGTGCCCGCAACAAACGAGCCAATGGCTGCCGTGGCCAGCGCCGCGCCAGCGCGGCCATGCTTGGCCATTTTGTTGCCTTCCATGGCCGTGACCATGGAGCCCGCCTCACCCGGCGTGTTCAACAGGATGGAGGTGGTGGAGCCACCGTACATGGCGCCGTAGTAAATGCCGCCAAAGAAGATCATGGAGGCCGTGGCCTCGACCTTGACAGTGATGGGCAGCAGCATGGCCACGGCCACTGCGGGGCCAATGCCTGGCAACACCCCCACGGCGGTGCCGATGATGCAGCCCACAAAGGCCCACAGCAGGTTGATGGGAGTGGCAGCGGTGATGAACCCCTGCATCAAGAGATTGAGCGTATCCATAGCGTGCTGGCTTTACAGCCACCCCGTGTTTGTGAGGCCGGGCAGGTTGATGGCCAGCAGTTGCGTAAACATCCAGTACACCGGCGCCGCTACGGCGATGCCAATGGCCGAATCCTTGATCCAGGCTTGCAGGCGCAGGTCCAACTCGCCCTCCGAGCTTTTGAAGCCCCGCACCGACAGCACGAAGCACAGGGCGCAGCTCAGGATGAAGCCAAGGGTGGTGATGAGCAGTGCATTGAGCAACAACCCGGCAGACACCCAGATGAAGCCCTTCCAGTGCGCACGCTCGTCGCCCGAGCCGTCTTCCAGCTCGCGAAAGCCGCCGGTCTGCGCGTGCACCACGCACAGCACCCCGCAGATCAGCAGCACGATGGCCACCACCCACGGAAAGAAGTTGGGCCCCACGCCGCCGTAGCCTGCCTCAGAGCTGACAGAACTGGCCCCCCAGGCCAGCAACCCCGCCAGCGCCACAATGCCTACGCCAATGAGGGTCTGCAACGGCTTGGAGCGCGATGAATGTTGTTGTGTCATGATTTTTTCCTTCGCACCAACTGGCACAGCGGCGCTGCGCCCGCCCCATCAGGACAGACGCAAAGCCGCTGCAGCCCTACCTCGCTTTAGATCATTCCGGACTTGGCCATCGTGGCGCGCAGGCTGGCAAACTCAGCGTCCACGAAGTTGGAGAACTCATCACCCGCCAGCCATGCCGGGGTCCAGCCGTTCTTGTCCATGGCGTCTTGCCAGGCCTTGTGCTTGAAGGTCTTGGCCAGGGCATCGATCAGGGCCTTGCGCTGCTCGGCCGTGATGCCAGGGGCACCATACACGCCGCGCCAGTTGCCGATGTCCACGTTGATGCCTTGCTCCTTGAGCGTAGGCACATTGACGCCCTTGAGGCGGGTGGCCGATGTCACGCCCACAGCGCGCATCTTGCCCGCCGAGATGTACTCGGCAAACTCGCTGTAGCCGCTGCCGCCGACGGTGACGTTGCCACCCAGGATGGCGGCCGTTGCCTCGCCACCCCCACGGAAGGCCACGTAGTTGATCTTGGCGGGGTCCACGCCCACTTCACGCGCAATCATGGCGGCGGCGATGTGCTCGGTGGAGCCACGCGAGCCACCACCCCACTTCACGCTACCGGGATCTTTCTTGAGCTGCTCGACCACGTCCTTCATGGTCTTGAAGGGCGAGTTGGCAGGCAGCACGAACACGTTGTATTCACTGGTCAGGCGCGCCAGGGGGGTGACCTTGTCCAGGCCCACAGGTGGCTTGCCGGTGATGATGCCGCCCAGCATCACAGCGCCCATCACCATCAGGGCGTTCGGATCGCCCTTGCTGGAGTTGACGAACTGCGCCAGACCGATGGCGCCCGCAGCGCCGCCCTTGTTGTCATACGAGACCGAGGAGGCAGCGCCCGCCTCTTGCATGGACTTGCCCAGGGCACGGCCCGTGGTGTCCCAGCCGCCACCAGGGTTGGCGGGGATCATCATTTTCAAAGCGGCTGTCTGCGCCGACACTGGCAGGCTGCCAGCGGCGGCCAGGGCGGCCAAAGACTTGAGGAAAGTATCGCGACGCATCGGTGTCTCCTGGAACGGTTGGCGAATCTGTCGATGATGCGTGCTCTGCCTGTCAAAAGGCTGTCTGCGAACTCAGGGAAAACACCCATACGGCGATGGCCTACCGCGCCCCAGCCTGGGTGTCGCAATCCGGCATGTCCCCTTGAAAACTCTGGAAACCACGGCCCAGTCGGTGCTATGGTGCCGCGCATGCAATTGCTCCTCGTAGAAGACGACCCCACCATGCAGACCACCTTGCAGCGGGCGCTGACGCGCCGTGGCATGGAGGTTGCAGCGGTGGGCGACGGCAAAGCCGCTCTCACCCAATGGGTGGGCCGGGTGCCGGACGCCGTGATCCTGGACCTGACGCTGCCCGGCCTGGACGGGCTGCAAGTGCTGCAACGCGCCCGCGCACTGGGCCTGCGCACGCCGGTGCTGATCCTCACCGCCCGGGGCACCGTGGGCGACCGTGTCATGGGCCTCAATGCCGGGGCGGACGACTACCTGCCCAAGCCCTTTGACCTGGACGAGCTGGAGGCCCGCCTGCGGGCCCTGGTGCGGCGCAGCGCCGACCCAGGCGCCACCCCGGTGGGCAGCAACACCACACAAATCGGCGCCATCCGCTATGACAAGGACAGCGGTGCGCTGTACCTGAATGGCGAGGTGATGGAGCTGACCCCCCGCGAGCTGGCCCTGATGCACGCCCTGCTGGCCCAGCCCGGCCATGCCGTGACCAAGGAGCGGTTGTACGAGCTGGTGTTCCCGGGCCAGTTGGATGTGCAGTACGAAGCCATCGAAGTGGTGGTGTACCGGCTGCGCAAAAAGCTGGCGGGCACGGGGCTGACGCTGATGACGCTGCGCGGGCTGGGCTATTTGCTGCGCACCGATGCACAGGCCTGAGACGGCAAGAGAAGAATAGAAAGCGCCCTGCATGACCGAGCCGCTGCAAGCCACCCACTCGCTGCGCCGCAGGCTGCTGCTGGGCATTTTGCTGCCGGTGGTGGCGTTCATCAGCTTCAACACTTACAGCCTCTACCACCAGACGCTGGCCTCGCTGAACACCGCTTACGACCGCACGCTGCTGGCATCGGCCAAAAGCATCAGCGAGCAGCTGGATGTGGAGGGCTTTGACGACGACGCCCACATCCGGGCCATCGTGCCCTACTCTGCGCTGGAGGCGTTTGAGGCCGACAACCAGAGCCACATGTTCTACCGCGTCTCGACCCAAAGCGGCGAGGTGATCTCGGGCTTTGACGACCTGCCCGAGTGGCGCGGCAAGATCCCGCTGAAGCCGCCCTACGCAGCGCTGGTGGATTTTTACGACGATGTCTTTCGCGACCAGCCCGTGCGGGTGGCCGTGCTGCTGCAGCCCGTGGCCAGCGCCGAAGGGCGCGGCATGGCCGTGATCCAGGTGGCCGAGACGCTGGAGGTACGCGAGACGTTGGCGCTGCAGATTCTGTGGAAGACCCTGTTGCGGCAGGCCCTGCTGATTGCGGTGATCGCCTTCACCGTGCTGTGGGTCGTGCAACGCGCCACACGCCCCGTGCGGCACCTGAGCCTGCAACTGCAGGCCCGTGGCGAAGGTGACCTGAGCCCCATCGCCGCGCCCACAGCCCCGCGCGAACTGCAGCCCCTGATTGCCGCCACCAACCAAGTCATGCAGCGGCTGCGCCACCTGCTGCGCCACCAAAAGCGGTTTGTGCGCGATGCATCGCACCAGCTGCGCACCCCCTTGGCCGTGCTCAAAACCCAGGTGCAATCGGCCCTGCGGGGCGACATGCCTGCCGAGCAGGCCCTGCATGAAATCAGCGACACCGTGGACCGCGCCACCCAACTGGCCAACCAGATGCTGGCCCTGGCCAAGGTGGAACAACTGCGCCAGCAAAGCGAGCCGCCCATCACCCGGCTGGACGAGGTGCTGCGCACCGTAGCGCTGGAGATCTCGCCCCTGATCGCACAACGCGACCTGGACTTTGGCATCCAAACCGAGGTGGCCCCCGTGCGTGCCCATGAGTGGATGCTGCGCGAGCTGACCCGCAACCTGCTGCACAACGCCGTGCGCCACGCGCCGCCCGGCAGCGAGTTGACGGTGGACCTGCGCAGCGACGCACACCACACAGCACTCACCATCAGCGACCACGGCCCAGGGATTGAGCCGGAGTTGGCATCACGGCTCTTTCAGCCATTTTCTGCCGGTGATGTGCGCAGCGGCAGTGGCCTGGGCCTGGCCATTTGCCAGGAGATCGTGCAGGCGCTGGAAGGCAGCATTGCGCTGACCAATCGCGAACAGGGAACCAGGGTGCTGGGGCTGGACGCCGTGGTGCGCCTGCCGCTGGCGCGGCCGCAGCCAGACGCGGGCCACCCCACCATCCCCCACGGCAGCGAATAAGGCAACGCGGCACAATCCACCCCCATGAATTTGACCGAAACGATGCGCCTGGACAAATGGCTTTGGTGCGCGCGCTTTTACAAAACCCGCAGCCTGGCGACCGAAGAAATCAGCAAAGGCCGCGTGACCGTGAACGGCCAGCAGGCCAAGCCCGCGCGCGACCTGCGCTGCGGCGACACCGTGGCTTTGCGCCAAGGCCCCGTGGCCCGCACGGTGCTGGTGCGAGCGCTGAGCGGTGCCCGGGGCCCGGCCCCTGTGGCCCAGCTGCTGTACGAAGAGACGGCAGAAAGCATCGCGGCCCGCGAGCAGGCGGCAGAACAAAGGCGCCTGGCACCCGAGCCTGCAGCCACCCTGCAAGACGGGCGCCCCACCAAACGCGACCGGCGCAACATCGAGCGTGCCCAGGACTGGGGCAGCCGCTGGAGCGCATCCATCGACGAGTGAGCGCTCAGCCTCACGCAGATCAAAGCAGCTGCAGCGTCTAAGAACCTGTTCTAAGCTGCCTGACACCCTCGCGCCACACGGGTTTTATTAAGAATAATTCGCGTTTGTTTTATCATCCGAGGGTTACAACCCCGAAAGAAGCATTCCATGTCGAAGACCGTGAAAGCCTTGCTGACCGCCTGCGCACTGGCCGCCACTGCGGGCGCCGCATTGGCCCAAGAACAAGTGGTGAACCTCTACTCCGCACGCCACTACTCGACCGACGAGGCCCTGTACACCGGCTTCACCAAGGCCACTGGCATCAAAATCAACCGTGTGGACGCTGACGATGCAGGCATCCTGGCGCGCTTGAAGGCCGAAGGCACAGCCTCGCCAGCCGACGTCATCCTGCTGGTGGACGCTGCGCGCCTGTACAAGGGCGAAGTGGATGGCCTGTTCCAGCCCATCCAGTCCAAGCTGCTCAACGACGCGATTCCTGCCAACCTGCGCAGCACGCCTGCAGCGGACGGCGGCATTTCGTGGTTTGGCCTGTCCACCCGCGCACGCGTGATCGTCTACAACAAGGTCAAGGTGCAAAAGACCGATGTGGACACCTACGAGTCTCTGGGTGACCCCAAGAACAAGGGCAAGCTGTGCATTCGCTCGGGCTCGCACCCTTACAACCTGAGCCTGTTCGGCGCCGTCACCGAGCACATGGGCGAGCAAAAGGCCGAAGCCTGGCTCAAGGGCATGGTGGCCAACCTGGCACGCCCCCCCAAGGGTGGTGACACCGACCAGATCAAGGCCGTGGCCGCTGGTGAGTGCGATATCGGCGTGACCAACACCTACTACCTGGCGCGCATGATGCGATCCAACAAGCCCGAGGACGTGGCCGTGGTCAATAAGGTGGGGGTCGTGTTCCCCAACCAATCCTCCTGGGGCACCCACATGAACATCGCTGGCGGCGCCGTGGCACGTTACTCCAAGAACCAGGCCAACGCCGTCAAGTTCCTGGAATACCTGGCCAGCCCAGAAGCCCAGAACTACTTTGCCAATGGCAACAACGAGTGGCCTACCGTCAAGGGCGTGACGCTGGACAACCCCGCCCTCAAGGCCATGACCGGTGGCGCGCCATTCAAGAGCGAAACCATCCCGATCAGCGCCGTGGGTGCAAACGTGACCAAGGTTCAACAGATGCTGGACCGCGTCGGCTTCCAGTGATCTGAGGGCCTCCTCCCAGTTCTATCAAGCCCGGCTCTGCCGGGCTTTTTTGTGCCCGCAAGCGCAATGCAAGCACCAAAGACAGAGAGTTTTGGGGTTTGAGAATGCGCCTGAAGGATAATTGACGTTTACGTTAACGTAATTCACAAAGGAGATGGCTCATGGAGATCAAAGGCAAAGTATTCATCGTGACCGGCGGCGCTTCGGGACTGGGTGAAGGCACGGCACGCATGCTGGCGCTGCGCGGCGGCACCGTGGTGATTGCGGACATGCAGGCGGACAAAGGCGAAGCCGTGGCGCGAGACATTGGCGGCACCTTTATGCGCTGCGATGTCAGCAGCGAAGCCGACGGCCAGGCCGTGGTAGACAAAGCCGTGTCCTTGGGCAAGCTGATGGGGCTGGTCAACTGCGCCGGCATTGCCCCTGCGGAAAAAACCGTGGGCAAAAATGGCGCGCACTCGCTGGCCTTGTTCAGCAAGACCATCACGGTGAATTTGCTGGGCAGCTTCAACATGATCCGGCTGGCCGCCCAGGCCATGTCCCAAAACACCCCCGAAGTGACTGGCGAGCGCGGCGCGATGATCTCCACGGCGAGCGTGGCAGCCTACGACGGACAAATTGGCCAAGCCGCCTACTCCGCATCCAAAGGCGGCATCGTCGGCATGACCCTGCCCATCGCCCGCGACCTGGCGCGCAACGGCATACGCAACATGACCATCGCCCCCGGCATCTTTGGCACCCCCATGCTGTTCGGCATGCCCCAGGAAGTGCAGGATGCGCTGGCCGCAGGCGTCCCCTTCCCCAGCCGCCTGGGCACGCCGGAAGACTATGCCAAGCTCGCTTTGCACATCTTTGAAAACGACATGCTCAACGGCGAAGTGATCCGCCTGGATGGCGCCATTCGCCTGGCACCTCGTTGAGCCGGAGCAAGGAACCAGAGCACACAAACGCTATACATTTCATAGCACCTCACGCTTATTCCTCAAACACCGGTGGCATATTTGGCATCAAACCCGCCAAACGGTGCCTGGTGAGGCTTCACGCCACGCTGAACACTCGGCAGGCACCACCACCTGCCCGCCGCGCTGACAACGCGGCGGTTCTGTTTTGGCCAGGCGCTTGCCCAAGCCCCTGCTCCCCGCCTCTCACCCCGCGACGGAGTGGCCTCGCACCAAAAGCTGTTCCAAGGCGGCCGCTGGCACAGGGCGGCTGAAGTGGTAGCCCTGCCCCGTGTCGCAACCCAAGCCCAAAAGCAGGTCGCTCTGCGCGGCCGTTTCCACGCCCTCGGCGATGGTCTCGAGGCCCAGGCTTTGCGCCAGGCCAATGATGGCGCGCACGATGTGGGGCGCACTAGGGTCGTCGCCCAGGTGGCGCACAAATGACTGGTCGATCTTGAGCTTATGCACCTTGAGGCGCTGGATGTAGCTGAACGACGAGTACCCGGTCCCAAAGTCGTCGATGGACAGCTGCACGCCCAGGTCATACAGCTGCTGCACGATGGCAATCACCTGTTCTGGCGCATCCATGGCAATGCCCTCGGTCAGCTCCAGCTCCAGCATCTGCGGCGGCACCTCGCTGTCGGCCAGTGCGCGGCCCACCATGTCCACCAGGCCCGGGTGACGGAACTGCACCATCGACAGGTTCACCGCCACCACCAGCTCGGTGTGGCCCGCATCGCGCCATTGCCGCGCCTGGGCCAGCGCGGTGCGCAGTACCCACTCGCCCATGCCCAGAATCTGGCCGCTGCTTTCAGCCACCGGGATGAACTCGGCCGGGCCGACGGCACCCAGCTCAGGGTGAGTCCACCGCAGCAAGGCCTCCACCCCCACCAGTTGATGGTCCTTCAGCCGAATTTGCGGCTGGTAGTGCAGCGTCAGTTGCCCCTGCACCAGGGCACTGCGCAGGGCGTTCTCGATCTTCAGCACCCGGAGCGACTGCGCCTGCATGTCTGCCGAGAAAAAACGGTAGGTATCGCGCCCAGACTCTTTGGCACGGAACATGGCGGCATCGGCACGCTGGGCCAGGGTTTCAAAGTCGCTGCCGTCCTCTGGGTACATCGCAATCCCGATCGACGATGTCACCACCAACTCGTGGTGTTGCAGCTTGCAGATGCGCCGCACCTGCGCTTGCAGCCCGTCGGCCACGTGGGCCGCCTGCTGGGCATCGGTGAGCGGCAGCACGATGACGAATTCGTCCCCACCCTGCCGGGACACCGTGTCTTCATCGCGCACCACCGACTGCAAGCGCTGCGCAATCTCGACCAGCAGCCCGTCGCCCACCTGGTGGCCCAGCGAGTCGTTCACGTTCTTGAAGTGGTCCAGGTCCAGGTACAACAAGGCCAGCTGATGGCCGCTGCGCTGCGTCAATGCAAGGGCCTGGCTGAAACGGGAGGCAAACATCGTGCGGTTGGGCAAGCCGGTCAGCGCATCAAAGTTGATCAGCTTGCGAATCCGCTCCTCGTCACGCCTGCGTTCTGTCACGTCCTCCTGCACAGCCAGGTAGTGGGTGATGCGGCCCTGCTCGTCCAGCAGGGGCGAGATGATGGCGGACTCGTTGTACTCGCCGCCACCCTTGCGGCGGTTCACAAACTCACCGCGCCAAGGACGGCCAGAGGTCAAATGGGCCCACAGGTCGGCATACACACTCGCAGGTGTGGCGCCCGCGCTCAGCAGGCGTGGGTTGCGGCCAATCACCTCCTCGGGGCTGTAGCCCGTCGTGGCGGTGAATGCAGGGTTCACGTATTCGATGTTGCCGTCGGCGCCTGCAATGAAGATGGAGTTGGGCGCCTGCTCCACGGCATGGCGCAACTTGCGCAAGGTGTCCAGCATCTGCACCCGCTGGGAGATGTCACGCGACAGCACCACAAAGTGATCGTCTGCGTCATCGTCCATCACCTTGCGCGCCACGGACAGCTCAAACCAGTGCGGGCCATCCGGCAAGTCCAGCACATACTGAAAATCACGGGCCAGGCCGTGCTCAGCCGCCGCATCGATCGCAGCCTGCGCCACGGCCGCCGCTGCTGGGGGCAGGATGTCGTGGATCGACCGGCCCATCACCTCGCTGGCCGGCATCAGCAGCAACTCGGGCTGGCGCGTATGGATCTGCACGTAACGGCCATCGCGGGTCACTTCAAACATCAGGTCGGGCACCGCATCCAGCACGGCACGCATGGCCTTGTCGGACTGCTTGAGCACCCGGTATGGCGCCTCGATGGTGCCCACAAAGATGGCCCGATAGAGGTAGTAGTACCCCACCACCTTGTACAAATGGCCCAGCAGATTGAAGGGGTCGGTCGCGATGACGTAGAACGTGAAAAAGAACTCGCTCAGGGCCATCACCCACACGGCAGCGAAGAGCCTGGCCACATCAAAGGCGGCACGCTCCCGCGCCCAGCGAAGCAACAGCACCAGCGACGCTGCATACAAGGCGACCACACCGTATTCGGAGGCGATCTTGAACCGTGTCAGCCCTTGGGCATCGTAAGTCTGCGGGTACCACTGCGGAAACCAGAAAACGATGGCATGGACAACAGCCACCACGGCCAAGACCAAGACCACCACCGCAAACCTGCCGGGGCCTGGATCGGCAACATCACCCGGCTCACGCCAATGCAACGCCACTGCGCCCAGAAGCGTCAACGCCCCCAAATACCGGGCGGGCAACCAGAAATTGATCCCCTTGGCCACCGAATTGGGCGTGATGTAGTCCGGCATGCCGGCAAAGGACAGCATGTGCGAAAAATCCAGGACCGCCACCCCCAAAAAACCGCAGGCCAGAAGAAGGACGTTCCGCTGGGGATTTAAGCTGTGCGCCTTCCACCCCACCGCAAACACCAACGCCGACACGGCAATGGACAGCGTCTCCAGCACTTGGTGCAATGTGAGGTAATGGCCCACACGCTGTGGAGTTGCCACCGAAAAATAGGCCCAGGCTGCAATCACTCCACCCGTCAACAGGTAGAGCACCGGGGCTACCGCTTTGAAGCTGGCCAAGTGTTGTGGGTGAATCTGCAACCGAAGAAGGTTCATGGGCGCCTGATGGTCTCTGAGAGCCACCTGAGCGGTGCGGTGGCATGCAGACGATTCTTGCACAGGCCTCACCACTTGTAACAAACCTGGCCACAACCATACGGTTCAAGCGCGGCTTTCGTGGCCTGCGGGTCAGTTAAGTCATTCATCAAGGCATAAAAAAACCGCTGCAGCCTTTCGACTACAGCGGTTTATGCTTGGCGGAGTGGACGGGACTCGAACCCGCGACCCCCGGCGTGACAGGCCGGTATTCTAACCAACTGAACTACCACTCCTGGTAGATAGCTTTTGCTTGTATCTCTGACACAAGCCAAGCGCTACAACTTGGCGACCCCACGGGGATTCGAACCCCGGTACTCACCGTGAAAGGGTGATGTCCTAGGCCTCTAGACGATGGGGTCAAAACCTTGGAACTAACCGAACTGATACTGACAAATTTGGTGGAGGTAAACGGGATCGAACCGATGACCTCTTGCATGCCATGCAAGCGCTCTCCCAGCTGAGCTATACCCCCACGGAACTTCAATTGCTTGAAGACCCAGCCTGAATGACTTCAGGCCCTGGATTTGGCGGAGTGGACGGGACTCGAACCCGCGACCCCCGGCGTGACAGGCCGGTATTCTAACCAACTGAACTACCACTCCTGGTAGATAGCTTTTGCTTGTATCTCTGACACAAGCCAAGCGCTACAACTTGGCGACCCCACGGGGATTCGAACCCCGGTACTCACCGTGAAAGGGTGATGTCCTAGGCCTCTAGACGATGGGGTCAAAACCTTGGAACTAACCGAACTGACACTGACAAATTTGGTGGAGGTAAACGGGATCGAACCGATGACCTCTTGCATGCCATGCAAGCGCTCTCCCAGCTGAGCTATACCCCCTTAATGGCTTTGACTTAAATCTAAGTCATCGTCATCACAGCCTTGAATTATATACAGATATTTAGCGGTTTTGCAAACGTGCGAGAACTTTTTCGCGGCCAACCAGTTCAAGCACGGCGTCCACAGAAGGCGTATGGGCAGTACCCACGGTCAACACCCGCACTGGCATGGCCAGTTGAGGCATCTTGAGGCCCTGCTCTGCCAACGTGGCTTTGAACGCAGCACTGATGGAAGCCTTGTCCCATGCACAAGCAGCCAGGGCTGCAGCCAGGGAATCCAGGGCCGCAAAAATGGCGGGGGTCACATGCTGCTCCATTTCAGCAGCTTGCGGCTTGACATCGCCATAAAAGACAAAGGCCCAGTCCGCCAAAGCCACGGTGGTGTCGCAACGGTCCTTGAACAAACCACAAATGCGAGGCAAGCGACCGTCGTCCAGTGCCGACCGATCAATGCCGCGTTGAACCAACTGCTCTGCCACCAAAACGGCCAACGCCTCGTCTGCGGTTGCCTTGATGTGCTGCGCGTTCACCCAGCGCAGCTTGGCATCGTCAAACTGTGCTGCACTGCGGCCCAGATGGTCCAGGTTGAACCATTGCAAAAACTGCTCACGGCTGAAAATTTCATCGTCGCCATGGCTCCAGCCCAGGCGGGCCAGGTAATTGATCATGGCCTCGGGCAGATACCCTTCGTCGCGGTACTGCGTCACTGGCTTGGCGCCATTGCGCTTGCTCATCTTCTCGCCCTGCTCGTTGAGCACGGTAGGCAAATGCGCATACACCGGCGGCTCAGTCCCCAAAGCACGGAAGATATTGATCTGGCGCGGCGTGTTGTTCACGTGGTCATCGCCTCGGATCACGTGGGTAATTGCCATGTCGATATCGTCCACTACGACGCAAAAGTTGTAAGTGGGGGTGCCATCGGGGCGTGCAATCACCAAATCGTCGAGTTCGTCGTTGCGGATCTCGATGCGACCTTTGACCTTGTCATCCCAAGCAACCACGCCATCTTTGGGATTGCGAAACCGCAGCACAGGCAGAACACCTTCAGGGATCGCAGGCAGTGTTTTGCCTTCCTCAGGGCGCCACGTACCGTCGTAACGGGGTTTTTCCTTGGCAGCCATCTGGCCCTCACGCAGTGCATCCAGCTCGGCCACACTCATGTAGCAAGGGTATACATCCCCTTTCGCCAGCATTTGGGCCAGCACGGCCTTGTAACGGTCCATGCGCTGCATTTGATAGAACGGCCCCTCGTCGGGCTCCATACCCAGCCACTGCATGCCCTCCAGGATGACGTCCACCGCCGCTTGGCTGGAGCGCTCCACGTCCGTATCTTCGATGCGCAAAATGAAATCCCCACCAGTGGCGCGCGCAAACGCCCAGGGGTACAGCGCAGAGCGAATATTTCCCAAATGGATAAACCCAGTGGGAGAAGGAGCAAAGCGGGTGCGCACGCGTGCAACGTTGGTTTCTGTCATGGCAATAGGGGTGAGCCAACGCGAAGTGTGCCGCGCAGCTCAGGGGTAAATCAATAAATCAAAGGGCTCGGCCACCCAATAAAGGAAGGGCGGCCAAAGGGAGATCAGGCTTCCTGGGCGTTGGGCAAAGCAAGCCGAGAGGTGTCCTCCTCCCCCTCCTCAGCCCCCACGCGACCTTCATTGAGGCGCGCAATGTCTTCTGCAGTGATGTCGCCGGTGACGTATACGCCATCAAAGCAAGATGCATCAAAGCCAGAGATGGCGCTATTGAGCGACCCCACGGCCCGCTTCATAGCCTCCACATCCTGGTAAATCAGCGCATCACAGCCGATGGCCTGGCGAATCTCTTCGACCGTGCGACCGTGGGCCACCAACTCCTTGCTGGTGGGCATATCGATGCCGTACACGTTGGGATAACGCACCGGGGGGGCTGCACTGGCCAGATACACCTTGCGGGCGCCGGCATCGCGCGCCATTTGAACGATTTCGCGCGAGGTGGTACCACGAACGATGGAGTCATCTACCAACAGCACGTTGCGGCCCTTGAACTCGCTACCGATCACGTTGAGTTTTTGGCGCACTGACTTTTTGCGAATACCTTGCCCCGGCATGATGAAGGTACGTCCCACATAGCGATTTTTCACAAAACCTTCGCGGTACGGAATGCCCAGCAAATGGGCCAGTTGTGTGGCGCTGGGGCGGCTCGACTCAGGAATGGGAATGATCACGTCAATCTCATTGGGCGGCACGGTGGAGACCACCCGCTTGGCAAGAGCCTCACCCAAATTCAGGCGCGCTTGGTAGACGGAAATTCCATCCAGCACCGAGTCAGGCCGGGCCAAATAGACAAACTCAAAAATACAAGGATTCAACTGTGGTGCCTGAGCGCACTGACGCGAGTGCACCGTACCGTCCAGGGTGATGAAAACCGCCTCGCCAGGTTCAATGTTGCGTTCGAACACCTGCGAGGTGCCCTCCAGCGCCACAGACTCGCTGCCCACCATCACCGTTCCGTCCTGGCTTCGGCCCATCGCCAGGGGGCGAATGCCATGGGGATCGCGGAATGCCAACAATCCGTGACCCGCAATCAACGCGATCACAGCATACGAGCCCTTGATACGCTGGTGCACAGCGCGTACCGCGGTAAAAACATCCTCGGGTTGCAGTGGCACACCTCGGGTTGCGCGCTCCAGCTCATGGGCAAAAACATTGAGCAGCACCTCGGAGTCGCTCTCGGTGTTGGTGTGCCGATGGTCCGTCTGAAACAGCTCTGTGCGCAAGGTCTGCGCATTGGTCAGATTGCCGTTGTGCACCAACACAATGCCGAAAGGTGCATTGACGTAAAAGGGCTGTGCCTCTTCTTCACTGTAGGCATTGCCCGCTGTGGGATAGCGCACCTGACCCAAACCCACATTGCCAGGCAAGGCGCGCATGTTGCGAGTGCGGAATACGTCGCGCACCATGCCCTTGGCTTTGTGCATAAAAAATTTGCGGCCTTGCTGGGTCACGATGCCAGCAGCATCTTGCCCACGGTGCTGCAAAAGCAACAAAGCGTCATAGATCAGTTGATTGACCGGCGCAGTACTGACAACACCAACGATTCCACACATAGTTTTATTCCATCCGATTGCAGAGGGTTCTGCACAAAGCAATTTTCATGGGCGAGTTGCAGGCACGCACTCGCTCATTCCGACAAAGGAAGCAGGCTTCCAAATTTCTGCGGCAGCACAGGCTTTAAAACACCGAGCGCCTCACTCAACACAGGTGCCGACAAAGAAGCAGCCCACCAAGGTTCATCACGCAAAGGCGTCAAGCCCACCAACACAGCAACGGCCAGCAGCAGCACACCGCCGCGTGCCAAGCCGAATCCAGCCCCTAAAACCCTGTCTGCTGGGCGCAGTCCAATCGCCTCCACCAGCTTCTTGGCGAGCCACGCAATAAATCCACAAGCAAACACCGCAGCAATGAACACAACGGCAAACCCACTGGCATAGCTCAGGGCGCTATCGGCATCTGCAATAGGCAGCATGCGCCCCACATCCGCGGCAAACCACTGCGCCACAAAAAACGCTGCCACCCACCCTGCCAAGGAGAGCAACTCAAACACCAGACCACGCCACGCGCCGATCAGCAACGAGGCCGTCAATATGCCGACAAAAATCCAATCCAGAGCATGCATGAAGCAATCAGCGACCGAACAGACTTACAACGTCAGCACGGAGGCCGACAAATCCAGTCCCTTGATGCGCGCAGCAGCCTTTTCCGCCTCCGCACGGCTGGCGTATGGGCCTACACGGACACGGGTTCTTTTTCCATCTTTGGCATCGACGACCTGGGTGTATGTTTTGAGCCCCGCACGCTCCAGCTTGAGGCGCACCTCTTTCGCCTTATCGGCATCGGCAAAAGCGCCGACCTGCACAATGAAACGCTCATCATCCGTGCGATCGGGCGCTGCAGGCGGCCGCACCTCTGCTGCAGACTTGCTTCGCGCCCCATCTTCTGTCTTGGCTGGTTTGACCGCCGTAGCACCCGCGCTCTTCGCTTCAGGCTTCGGCGCAGGAGAGGCGGCAGAGCTAGCCTTGGGTGCACTACGGCTGCTGTGGCTGGAAACAACAATTTCCTCGCCATCGCCCAGTGTGGCACTCGCGGCCACCCGCTCCGCACCTGCTCGGCTTTGGGCACCACCAGACGCCGCAACATTGCTGGGCTTCGCCTGATCGGCATCGCTTTGCCGCACCGGCACCACCAAAGGCGCCACTTTGCCGCGATCAGGAATTTCTATGGGAACGTCTACAGGGATGGGCCTTGGCTGCGTGTCAAACAACAAGGGGAAACCCACAACCCCGAGTAACACCAGCACGGCCGCCCCCATCAAGCGATGCCGGGCGCGGCGCCGCATCACTTCGATGCTCTCGGCCTGGGGAGAACGGCTGCGTTTGGTCGGTTTGTCGGCTGGATCACTTTGACCGGGCCACCGAAACTTGAAAAATGCCATGGGGAAAAAGACTCGTGTGGACCTTATGCGCCCAGATGTTTGGCGTTCAGGCGAGGAGTTCCGTTCACAAGAACCCCGCCCACTGTGTAGAACGAGCCAAAGACCACAATTCTATCAGCCGGGTCTGCCGCATCGACAGCGGCCTGCAGGGCATGCAGCGGATCCGCGAACGCGCTAGATGACACATCCTTGCGACCACCCGCGACCATCTGCACGGCATTCCATTTTTGCAACAGCTCCGCCCCCGTCAATGCCCGGGGCGTTGGAAGACCTGTGAAATACCAGCGATCCACCAATGGCCCAATTTTGGCCAGCATCGGACCCAGGTCTTTGTCAGCCATGGCACCAAACACTGCGTGGGTCACAGGAAAGTAACCCATTGCATCCAAATTGGCCGTGAGCGCCGCCACAGAGTGCGGATTGTGAGCAACATCCAACACCAACGTGGGCTGACCAGGAACAATTTGAAAACGCCCCGGCAAATCAACCATCGCCATCCCATTGCGTACCGCTTGCGCAGTCACCGGGAGCCGATCCCTGAGAGCCTCATAGGCGGCCAACACCCCCGCTGCATTGACCAATTGATTGGCGCCTCTCAAGGCAGGATAGGCCAACCCAGCGTACCGACGCCCTCTTCCCGCCCAACTCCATTGCTGCTTGTCGCCGGCTACGTTGAAATCATGGCCGACGCGCCAAAGATCAGCCCCAATCTCCCTCGCATGATCGACAACACTCTGGGGAGCCATCGGGTCACTCACGATGGCAGGGCGACCGGTGCGCATGATTCCGGCTTTTTCACGACCAATCGTTTCCCTGTCCGGCCCCAGGTACTCGATGTGATCAATATCGATGCTGGTGATGATGGCGCAGTCGGCATCAATGATGTTGGTCGCATCCAGACGCCCGCCCAGACCTACCTCCAGAATGGCAACATCCAGCAAGGCTTGGCTCATCAACCGCAAAATCGCCAAGGTCGTGAATTCAAAGTAGGTGAGAGATATCTCACTTCCGCCCATCGTGCGAGCGGCTTCTACCGCTTCAAAATGGACCAGCAAATCGTTGGCGCCCACGATTTCCCCGTGGACACGACACCGCTCCTGGAAATGAACCAAGTGGGGTGAGGTGTAAACCCCCGTGCGGTAGCCTGCCTGGAGTGCAACCGCCTCCAGCATGGCGCAGGTGGAACCCTTGCCATTGGTGCCCGCCACGGTAATGACAGGACACTCAAATTTCAACGACATCCGGTGCGCAACCTCACGGACGCGCTCCAGGCCCATATCGATACCGACGGGGTGCAGCTGCTCGCAATGACGGAGCCAGCCTTCCAGTGTTTGGGGAATGGTGTGCATACGCAGCCAATTGTCGCCCAGCCTGTGCATGGGGCATGATTTGCCCATGAAACAACCTCAAATCACCCTGTACGGCATTCCAAACTGCGACACAGTCAAAAAAGCCAGGGCTTGGCTGACCACCCATGGCCTTGAGCACCAATTCCACGACTTCAAAAAAGAGGGAGTATCCGCAGAGCGACTTGCCACTTGGTGCAGCGCTGCTGGCCTGGACAAGGTACTCAACCGCAAGGGAACCACTTGGCGCGGACTCACTCCTACCCAACAGGAAAGTGCTGGCCAACTGGAGCATGCACTGGCCCTGATGCAAGCAAACACAAGCCTGATCAAACGCCCAATCGTCGAATGGGGTAGCGAAACCGAGGCGCAACTTACAGTCGGTTTTTCGCCAGAGACTTGGATGAAACACATTCAACCCGGCGCCAAGTGAAGTGGGGCCCGGCCATTTGCAAGCGCCGTGGCTGGTGGCTATTGCGCAGTGAAATGTGAAAAATCACATGGTTTTTACCTAACTTCACATTTCTAGCCCTCAAAACGACGGGGCGGCACTAAACTTTTTGAGCGCATCGTGCGTTGTATGTGCTCACAGACAGGAGCTTCCCATGAAAAAAACCGCCATCGTTACAGCACTTGTAATCTGCGCACTCCCTGCGTTCGCACAAGAGCAGGGACGCGTCCTCTCTTCCACCCCCATCGTTCAGCAAGTCGGCATACCACAACAGGTGTGCGGCAACGAGACCGTATACAGCGGCTCACGCAATACGGGCGCGGGTGCCGTTATGGGCGCTATCGCAGGCGGGGCTGCAGGCAATGCCATCGGCAAGGGCCATGGCAGAACGGCAGCCACCGCATTGGGCGTGATTGGCGGCGCAGTGCTTGGCAACCAGATTGAGGGAAGCGGCCAACCCCAATACCAAAATGTGCAGCGCTGCACCACTGAAACCTACTACGAGAACCGCACTGTGGGCTACAACGTGCTCTACGAGTACGCAGGCCGCCAGTACACCACCCGTACGCAAAATGACCCCGGCGCCTGGATTCCCTTGAGCGTGCAACCGCAAAACGGTCAAAGCTATTCCACACAGCCCAGCGGTTACAGCCAATATGGATCAGGCAACACCTATGTGCAGCCTGGTGTCGTCACTTCCACCTACCCCGCACCAGCAGCCTACGTAACGCCGCCCGTCACGGTTATCGAGTATGGCTACATCGATGGCCGCCGCCCTTACTACCCGCCGCATCATGGCAACCCTTATTGGAGATAACTCCGATTTGGGACAAACCAAAGAGCCCTGAGGGGCTCTTTTTTCATGGCCTCACGAGAGTTTGAGTTGGGTGGCACCTGAAACGAATCGCTCCATAGGCCCTCTGGCCTAAAATCAAAAGTTGAATTCTTTTTGCACACACGACCATGACCACCCAAACTATCGACGGTGTGACCGTCAACACCCAGGCCAATGTGTACTTTGACGGTAAGTGCGTGAGCCACGGCATCACCCTGGCAGATGGCACCAAAAAATCGGTGGGCGTGGTGCTGCCAGCCACGTTGACGTTCAATACCGGCGCACCAGAAATCATGGAATGCGTCGCTGGCTCCTGCGAATACAAGCTGGACGGGACGGACACTTGGATTCCATCCAATCCAGGCGAGAAATTCAGCATCCCTGGCAACTCGAAGTTTGACATCCGCGTCACCGAGTCGTACCACTACATCTGCCACTTCGGCTAATTCCTGCAACCGCACCCCCCCCAGCACATGGCCACCATTCTTCAAAATCTGCCGACAGGGCAAAAAGTCGGCATCGCCTTTTCAGGCGGCCTCGATACCAGTGCGGCCCTGCACTGGATGAAGCTCAAGGGCGCCGTCCCTTACGCCTACACCGCAAACCTCGGACAGCCCGATGAGCCGGACTACGACGCTATTCCTCGTAAAGCCATGGAATATGGCGCCGAAAAGGCCCGCTTGGTCGATTGCCGCTTGCAATTGGCCCATGAAGGGATTGCAGCCCTCCAGGCTGGCGCTTTCCACATCTCCACAGGCGGTCTGATTTACTTCAACACCACCCCCCTGGGCCGTGCCGTCACCGGCACCATGCTGGTGGCAGCCATGAAGGAAGACGATGTCAACATCTGGGGAGATGGCTCCACCTTCAAGGGCAATGACATTGAGCGCTTCTATCGCTATGGTCTGCTGACCAACCCGTCTCTGCGAATCTACAAGCCCTGGCTGGACCAACTGTTCATCGACGAACTGGGCGGTCGTGCTGAAATGTCCGCGTTCATGACCAAGGCTGGCTTTGGCTACAAGATGAGCGCGGAAAAGGCTTACAGCACCGACAGCAATATGCTGGGTGCCACGCATGAAGCCAAGGATCTGGAGTTCCTGAACAGCGGCATCCGCATCGTCAACCCGATCATGGGGGTTGCTTTCTGGAAAGACGAAGTCGAAGTCAAGCGCGAAGAGGTTTCGGTGCGCTTTGAAGAAGGCCAGCCCGTTGCTCTCAACGGCGTGGAATTCAGCGACCCTGTTGATCTGATTTTGGAAGCCAACCGCATCGGCGGGCGGCATGGTCTGGGCATGAGTGACCAGATCGAAAACCGCATCATTGAAGCCAAGAGCCGCGGTATCTACGAAGCCCCGGGCCTGGCACTGTTGCACATTGCCTATGAGCGCCTGGTCACAGGCATTCACAACGAAGACACCATTGAGCAATACCGCATGAACGGCCTCAAGCTAGGCCGACTGCTGTACCAAGGCCGCTGGTTTGACCCACAGGCCATCATGCTGCGTGAGACAGCCCAGCGCTGGGTGGCTCGCGCCGTCACCGGCACGGTGACGCTGGAACTGCGCCGTGGCAACGACTATTCGCTGCTCAACACCGAAAGCCCAAACCTCACCTACGCTCCAGAACGTTTGTCGATGGAAAAGGTGGAAGATGCGCCGTTCTCCCCACTCGACCGCATCGGTCAGTTGACTATGCGCAATCTGGACATTTCGGACACCCGCGACAAGCTGGGCGTTTACTCTCGAGCAGGGCTGCTGCTGCCAGGTTCGCAAAACGATCTGCTGACCCTGACTTCAGGACAAAAATAACGCGGTGATTGCACCTAAAAAAACGGCCCTCATTTTGAGGGCGTTTTTTTGCCCAAAATAATCATTTAAATCATTTTTGCCATAAAATATTGATCACATTTCATTCCACTCATTGGAGGTCAGCCATGCAGTCCATTTCTTTGCTGTCTAGATGGCTCATAAAAATTGCAGCGGCGTCATTCATTGCGATGCCTGTCTGGGCACTACAGCCCCCCTCCGGCGAAGTCATTCTGACCATTTCAGGAAAAATTGACGATGCCAACCGGGAGAACACAGCGGTATTTGACCTGGACATGCTGCAAAAACTGCCCCAGCAGACCTTTGTGACCAAGACGCCTTGGGACAAAAACCCCACCAAGTTCACAGGCCCCCTCCTCCGCGATGTACTGGGAGCCGTAAAGTCCAGCGGAAAAACGCTGACAGCCTTGGCCTTGAACGACTACAAAACGACCATCCCCGCTGAAGATGCGGCGTTGTTCGATGTCATCATCGCCCACCGCATCGACGACATGCCCATCTCTGTTCGTACCAAGGGGCCGCTGTTCATCATCTACCCGTTTGACTCCAAGCCAGAGCTGAAGTCATCCAAATACTACGGCCGCTCTGCCTGGCAGCTGAAATCCATCAAAGTCGACTGATCCCATCGATGCCAGCTCGCCGCACCAACCAGCGTTACCTGTTGTGGCTTGCGCTGGGCACCATATTGATGGCAGCAGCCATGGCTGTTTTGCTTGTGCTGCAGCTCACGCAACAGCAAGCCATTCGCAAAAGTGGGGATTTGCGTAGCGACTCGATCACTGCACTCACGTTCCAATTGGAACGCGAGTTTTTGCGCCTTCGGCAGTCGATGGAGCTGGCTTCACGGAGCAAACCACCTCTGGCCCTGGATGAGTTGCGGCTGCGCAGCGATATTTTTGCCAGTCGCTTTCAGCTGATGCACGACACACCAAGTACCACGGCCTTGCAAGAGAGGGAGGAGTACACCAAAGTCATGCCCCGGCTTGAGGCTTTGGTGACGCAAGTGGATCGTCTGCTACAGAACGGTCATAGCCCTCAACCGCACGAGCTGCGCCCACTGCTTGCCGAGCTCAATGAACTGGGGCCGGATGTGCAGGAATTGACGATGGCGGCCACGAGCCATATCGCAGGGCTACTGGAAGAGCAAGAGTCCACCATGCTCACCCAAGGTCAGCAAATCATGGCTCTGATCTTTGCCCAGTTGGTCCTTCTGCTACTCGCCGCAGGTGCCTTGGCGTGGCGCCAAACCAGGCAAGAGCAAGAACGCATTGCCCTGCAGACGCTGACAGATAACCTTCGGGCTGCGAACAATGCGGCAGAAGAAGCCAACCGAGGAAAAAGCCAGTTTTTGGCCAACATGAGCCATGAATTGCGCACCCCCTTCAATGGCGTTTTGGGCATGTTGACGCTGCTGGAACGCACCCGCCTGGACGGCAGCCAGCGAGAATATGTCTACACGGCCCGCAACTCAGCAGATCACCTGCTGTCCCTGTTGAATGACATTCTCGACGTCTCTGCCATGGAGTCCGGCAAGATGGGCATCCACCCCATCGCCATCCCACTGCAGCCCTTGGTAGACAGCATTGATCAACTCATGCGCCCACTGGCAAGCCAAAAAGGGCTGGGCTTTGCCATCCACACAGCGGCAGACCTTCCCGCATGGGTGGAAGCCGACGGCACCCGCCTCAAGCAGATTGTTCTCAACCTGGTGACCAACGCCATCAAGTTCAGTGACAGCGGCGCAGTGACGGTGAAAATAGGACGCGCTCCTCAAGCCACAACGGGCAACGAAGGTATTTACCTGTTGCAGCTGGAAGTAGCGGACCAAGGCATCGGTATGGATGCAGCGACCTTGTCCCGCTTATTCGAGCGGTTCACCCAAGGAGATGCAAGCACATCCCGGCGTTTCGGGGGAACAGGCCTGGGGCTGGAAATTTCTCGCAACCTGGCTCGGCGCATGGGGGGCGACATCACAGTCCAGAGCGCGGAGGGCCATGGCAGCACATTCACCGTCACACTCCCCTTGCTGGAGGCTGCCCCACCCAATGCAGCCACTCAGCCCAGCGAAATGCCAGCACCGTTCCAACCAGAGCTGACGGGGCTGGACGTCCTGGTGGCCGATGACCAGATGGTCAACAGAAAGTACATGGGAGCGCTGCTCATCAGCATGGGGCACCACCCAAGATTTGCAGATAACGGAGAACAGGCCTGTCTTGAGATTCAGAAAAAGCCACCAGACTTGGTACTGATGGACTTGCACATGCCGATCATGGATGGATTCCAGGCCACTCAGCAAATTCGCCAGTGGCCCCAATTTACCAAGGTACCCATCGTCGCCTTGACCGCAGACGTGTTTGCAGAAACCCGCCAGCGGGCCAACGATGTGGGGATGAATGCGTTCATCAGCAAGCCCGTGAGCGTGGACACGATCCAGTCCCTGCTTGCAGACATGTTCTCTGCCAACGAGAAAAGCGCCCCTGCCACATCCTCTGTAGCGGACCTTCAGGAAGCGCCCTGCGCCCCCACAGCATCCGCAGAGCCCGAGGCACCAAAACCCGCCGCCCAACGAGCCCCACGCCGACGCTTTCGCTCCGGGGATGTCACGGCACATATCAACATGCCCATGGTGGGAGAGGTCTGCATCGGCGTGAACGTTCAAGGTTACCGATCTCTGCTGCAAGGCTATTTCAGCGATGAATCAGGCAGTCTCGACGCGTTGTTGCAAGCCTTGCAAGAGGGAAAACCGGAGAGCTTGCGCGCTGCCGCCCATGGGTTCAAAGGTGCCTCTGCCAACCTGGGGTTCCAGAAGCTGGCGGACTTGGCCTTTGAATTGGAAAAACACGAGGAAAACGGCAGAAGCCTTCGAGAGGCACACACGCAGTTGCTCGCGGATTGGGAGATGACCCATGCGCTTTGTCTGCGCATGGGGCTGACCGATGTACAGAATGTGCTCGACCGCCACCGCAACCCACCAGCCACCACCGACAAGACCCCAGCACCCGCCTGACGCCGGGCTAAGAGCCGCTAACAAAACTCCCCTAGCGTCGTTGTCTCGCCTTGTCGTATTGCTTGTACTGCCTGCGGCGCAACGCCTAGCCAGGGCTGCTTCGCTGGGTGTTGCTCGCCACGCTAAATGCAAACGCGTCTGGGTCAAACCACAACAGGTTCAGGCTCCAGTCGAATGCCAAACCGCTCGTACACGCTGGTCTGTATGGCCTTGGCCAGCGTCATCACTTCGCCACCGGTGACGCTGTCTTGCTCCGTACCTCGGTTCACCAGCACCAGCGCCTGCTTCTCGTAGACACCGGCTTTGCCAATCGATTTGCCACGCCAGCCACAGGCATCAATCAACCAGCCAGCGGCCAATTTCACGCTGCCGTCTGGCATGGGGTAGTGCACGATTTTGGGCTCTCTGGCGATGATGTCTGTGCATTGCTCTGGGGTGACCGTCGGGTTCTTGAAGAAGCTACCGGCATTGCCCACTACAGCCGGGTCAGGCAACTTGGCCCGGCGAATCTCGCAGATCCATTCAAAAATCTGCCACGCATCGGGGCTGTCCACGCCCGCTTGCTCCCTGCGGCGCTCTAGGTCCAGATAGCCCAGCACGGGCTGCCAGGGGCGAGGCAAACGAAAACGCACGTGGGTGATCACCGCACGCCCAGCCAGCCCCATGTTGCGCAAATCTGCGCCCTGCACAGCAGGGGTGGAAGCACCGTGCTTGAACACAGAATCACGATACCCAAACGCACATTGCTCGGCCATCAAGGTGAAGGACTGACCCGTGCGCATATCCACTGCGTCAAGCGACTCAAAGCGGTCTTGCAGCTCCACGCCATACGCACCAATGTTTTGCACTGGCGCGGCCCCTACCGTGCCTGGGATCAGCGCCATATTCTCAAGGCCTGGATAACCATTGCGCAGCGTCCACGCCACACAGTCGTGCCACAGCTCACCCGCCCCCGCTTCGACAATCCAGGCCTTTGGGGTCTCTTGCACCAGACGAAAACCCTTGATCTCCATCTTGAGCACCACCGGCTTGACGTCTCCCGTCAGCACGATGTTGCTACCGCCTCCAAGGACAAAGAAGGGGGCATCACACAGCTCAGGCGCTGCGCGCACTTGCAACAAATCAGCCGCGCTCTGGATGCGCACCAGCGACAACGCGCGAGCGGCAATACCGAAGGTGTTCCAGGGCTGTAAAGGGACGTTTTTCTCGACTACCATTGCCAGGATTGTCGCACCGGGGCAACCGTGCGCGACTGCCCCTTTTGTTTTGCCAAGCCAGTGAAAGCCGCTATGCCCTCCTTTGATACCGTTTGTGAAGCCAACCTCGTAGAAGTCAAAAATGCGGTGGAAAACACCGTCAAGGAGATCTCCACACGCTTTGACTTCAAAGGGACCTCCGCCAGCATTGAGATCAAGGACAAAGAGATCACCATGATTGGCGACGCTGAATTTCAGCTCACGCAGATCGAAGACGTTCTTCGCAACAAGCTGACCAAACGCAGCGTGGATGTCCGTTTCCTCGACAAGGGCGACGTGCAAAAAATGGGCGGAGACAAGGTCAAGCAAGTCATCAAGGTGCGCAACGGCATCGAGAGCGAACTGGCCAAGAAGATCCAGAAACTGCTCAAGGACAGCAAGCTCAAGGTGCAAGGCGCCATTCAGGAAGACAAAGTCCGTGTCTCAGGCGCCAAGCGCGATGACCTGCAAGCAGCCATGGCACTCATTCGCAAAGACGTCACAGACGTCCCGCTGTCTTTCGACAATTTCCGCGACTGACACCGCAGATGAAATACACACCGGCACTGGCCTTCTCCCTGGCGCTCGCTCTTCTGAGCCCCACGCTGGCGTCTGCCCAATCGGCGGTCGCCCTGGCAGGCATTTTGGGTGGCAAGGCCTTGCTGGTGGTCAATGGTGGCGCGCCACGCGGTGTAGGCACGGGTGAGAGCCACCAAGGCGTCAAAGTGCTGTCCGTTGGCAAAGAAGAGGCCGTGGTGGAGATCGATGGCACTCGGCGCTCACTGCGCCTGGGCGAGGCACCGGTGAGCGTGGGCAGTGCCTCCGCCGGCAAGCGTGTTGTGCTGGCCGCAGACAGCCGGGGCCATTTCATCAACACTGGCCAGATCAACGGCCAGCACATGCAGTATGTGGTGGACACGGGGGCATCGTCGGTTGCCATTGGCAAGACAGACGCTGACCGCATGGGATTGAAATACCTGCAAGGCCAACCCATGCGCTTGAGCACCGCCAATGGGGTCGCGCAGGGCTGGCGTATCCGACTCGATTCGGTACGCATTGGCGATGTAGAAGTGTTTGGCATTGACGCCGTGGTCACCCCCAACCCATGCCTTATGTGTTGTTGGGCAACAGCTTCCTGGGCCAGTTTCAGATGACCCGCACCAACGATCAAATGGTGCTGGAAAAGCGCAACTGAGCCTCATCACCATGTCGGCCCCCCTGCCCTCAGGCAAACCACACCACGATGGTGAATACGAAGACCTGCTCAGCCTCTGGTCCGACCTGGAGTCAGCGCTCTCGCTACTGCTGTCCAAACCCCTGCTGGTGCAGGACTTTTCAGCAAAGATCCGGCAGCTGGATTTGTGGCTGCAGGACTTGGTGGCGCACGACAACGACGCAGCGCTGTACCTCATGTTTCAACTGGCGGCCACCTCCACCGCAGGCTACAGCGCCTCGCACGCGCTGGTGTGCGCCACGCTGTGCGACATCATGGCCCGCGAGCTGAAGCTGCCTGCCAACGAGCGCGACAGCCTCGTGCGCGCGGCACTCACCATGAACATCGGCATGACAGTCTTGCAGGACGAGCTGGCCGAGCAACGCGAAAAGCCAACGCCACCGCAAAAAGAAGCCATCCAGAGCCACCCCCTGGACAGCCAGGCCCTGCTGGAGCGCGTCTTCATCAACGATCCCTTGTGGCTGGATGTGGTGGGGCAGCACCATGCGCCGATTGCCGATCGGGTGCCGCTGGCCACCCAGGCGCCGCAAGACCGTCTGACCCGCATCCTCGGGACGATTGACCGCTACGCGGCCATGATCAGCCCCCGCAAATCACGCGCTGGCCGCAGTGCCACCGACTCCGTCCGGGCCATTGTGGGCCAGGAGGTTGAACAGCACGATGAAGTGAGTTACGTCCTGGTGCGTGCCATCGGCCTGTGCCCACCAGGCACTTTTGTCCGGCTCGACAACGGCGACACGGCCATTGTTCTGCGCCGCAGCGACAAGGCCAACCACCCGCTGGTCGCCAGCCTGCTAGACCGTGCAGGCCATCACAAACCCCAGCCCATCTTGCACTCCACCGCACTGGGCAAGCCTCGTATTCAGTCAGCGCTGGCGCGCTCCGCCGTGACCGTCGACCTGCACCACCAGACCATGGTGCGGCTGGGCCTCTATGCAGCCCAGCACCACACCGGTATCCACCACCTGGTCACCACACCCGCCACACTCGGATTGCAGTGAGCCCCAGGCATGCATGCCCACCCGAGACGGGGTGGGTAAGGCTCATTTCTTGGATTTGCCCAGTTTCGACTCTTTACCAGCCAGCAGGCGCAAGACGTTCTCACGGTGCCGCCACACCAACAGCAAAGCCATGGCAGCAATAGCCACAGTAATGCTTTGCTCTGCATACCAGACCACGCCATCCAGCAACAGGTACAGCACGGGGGCCAGGATGGCCGCCACCAACGAGGCCAGGGACGAATAGCGGAAGGCCACCGCCACCAGCAGCCAAGTCAGCGCCGTAGCCAAGCCCAGCCAGCCACTGATGCCCACCAACACCCCCAGCGCCGTAGCCACCCCCTTGCCACCCTGAAAGCGGAAAAACACCGGCCACAGATGACCGAGAAACGCGGCCAGGCCCACCAGCGCGATCGTGCCGTCTTCCAGCCCATAGGGCTTGCCAAACCAGCGCACCAGCACCACGGGCACCCAGCCCTTCACAGCATCAAGCAGCAGGGTCACGATGGCGGCCACCTTGCTGCCAGAGCGCAGCACGTTGGTGGCACCCGGGTTTTTGCTGCCGTAGGTGCGCGGGTCGCTCAACCCCATCACGCGGGTCACGATCACGGCAAAAGACAATGAGCCCAGCAAATAGGCAGCCAGGGTGGCAAACAAAGGGTACGCGGCGGTCAAAACAACTCCTTGGGTAGACGCTCCATGCGGGCAAACTCCGCAGGGGCGCAAAAGCAACGCAATACAGCGGCTACAAAAACGGTGGGCAAAAAACGGCTGGTAAAAGCGGCTGGCTATTCTGCCAGCGCGCACTGCACCGTCTTGGCAGACAGCAATTGCACGCACACCTGCGGGTCGATCTGGACCAGAAAGCCCCGGCGCCCGCCGTTGATGGCAATGCGGGGCAAGCCGAGGATCGTCTCTTCGATGTAAACCGGCATGGTGCGCCGCGTCCCAAAAGGTGACGTGCCGCCCACCAGATAACCACTGTGGCGATTGGCCACCTCAGGGGCACAGGGCTCCACCGACTTGGCTCCGATCTGGCGTGCCAGATTCTTGGTGGACACCTTGCGGTTGCCGTGCATCAAAACCACCAGCGGCTTCGCATCCTGGTCCTGCATGATCAAGGTCTTGACCACCGTGAACGGATCGAGCCCGAGCACAGCCGCGCTGTGCTGGGCACCTCCGTGCTCCAGGTATTCATAAGGGTGCTCGGTAAAAGCCACTTTGTTGGCTTTGAGCAGTTGGGTCGCCGGGGTTTCTGAAACGTGATCTCTCTTGGCCATAGTGCAACGCAAGGTAACGCCCAATGGTAACCACCCTGCTGACCCTGCACGGCGCCCCGCACAGGGGCGCGTCCCGGCTCACCCCGCCTTCGCTGTGGCCTTGGCCACTGCGGCCTTCTTACGGCGCCCCACCTTGCGCGTTCCATATTCGCCAATGGCGGCCACCAAAGTCTCGGTGAACGCCCGTACCAAGGCCGACGGCTCACGTCCCTCGGGTGCCAGCACCTGCAGGCGGCGCTGCTGCAACTGGGCCTCCTCAAACGGCACGGCCACCAGGCGCCCGTCTTCCACCCAATGGGCGGCTGTCAGGTAGCCCGCCAGCACCACGTCCAGCCCCTCCAGCAGGGGTAGCAAAGCCGACGAGAAATTGCTCTCGACGGCGGGCGCATAGCGCAATCCCTGCACGGTGCAACTCAAATCAAACAACTGTCGCCCGGTGATGCTGGCACCGCCCATGAGCAGCGGGTAGGCCACCACATCGGCCACGCGCACGCTGCGCTGACGGGCCAGCGGGTGGCCCGGCACCACCACGGCATACACCGGGGCCACGGCCGAGTGCAGCACCTGCAGCCCTTTGTCGGGCGCCAGGCTGTACTTGAGGGCCAGGTCCACCTCCCCCCGCAGCAGCAAGGCCGAGGCGTCCTGCGGCACCACCACCTGCAGCTGCATCTGCACCGAGGGGTGCTGCGCCCGGAAAGCCGACATCACGCGGGGCAAGAACCCCACCGCGAAGCCCTCGGTACACGCCACGCGCACCTGCTGCGCCTGCTGGGTGGCCAAATCCTGCAACTGCTGCACCAACCCGTGGGATTGCGCCTCTTGCGCATTGACATGCGCCAGCAGCCGCGCACCTGCGGCCGTCAGGGCCATGCCACGGGGCTGGCGCTCGAACAGCGGCACACCCACCGAGTCTTCGAGCTTGGCCAACTGGCGACTCACCGCCGACGCTGCCACATGCAAGCGCTGCGCCGCCTGGTTGACCGAGCCCGTGCGCGCCACCTCAAAGAAATACCGCAAAGGCAAACTGAAGAGTGAGAACTGCATGACCATCCTTTGCCCAAAATCGGCGCCATATTGCGTTGCAATAAAGGCAACACTTTTTTGCCTATTCTCTATGAATCAGAACGAATAGCAGGCGCCCATCTTGCGTGTTTCAAGGCTCCAATTGCCATATAGCCTAGAGGGCTGCGCCTTCCTCGCCACCACCCCAGGAGCCATTCCATGAAACGCCGCGCCTCACTCACCCTTTTGCTCGCCACCTGTGGCGCCCTGGCCGCTATGGCCAGCAGCGCGCAGCAGCCCAACAGTGCAGCCAGTGCCTCCACGGCCTGGCCGCAACGCCCCATCCGCCTGGTGGTGCCGTTTCCGCCCGGCGGCGGCACCGATGCCGTGGCTCGGGCCCTGGCGCAAAAGCTGGCCACCCGCCTGGGCAGCCCCGTGGTGGTAGACAACAAACCCGGTGCCTCCACCATCATCGGCACCGAAAGCGTGGTCAAGGCCGAACCCGACGGCTACACCCTGCTGGTGTCTGGCTCCACCAGCTACACCGTCAACGCCGCCCTGCGGCCCAAACTGCCGTACGACCCGCTCAAAGACCTGGCCCCCGTCGCCATCGTGGCCAAGGCGCCGCTGGTGATCGTGGTCAATGCCAGCTCGCCCCACAAAGACCTTGCCTCGCTGCTGGCAGCGGCCAAGGCGGCGCCCAAAACCATCAACTACGCCACGTTTGGCTCGGGCTCTGCGCCGCACCTGGTGGGTGCCCTGCTGGAGCAAGCCGCTGGCGTGCGCCTGCAAGACGTGCCCTACCGTGGCAGTGCCCAGGCCATGATGGGCCTGATTGGCGGCGAGATTCAGCTCGCCATCGACACCGTGGCCAGCGCTGCGCCGCATGTGCGATCGGGCAAGCTGCGCGCCCTGGCGATTGCGGGCAATGACCGCTCGCGGGCGCTGCCAACTGTGCCCACCGTGCAAGAGCTGAAGATGCCCGATGCTGCCTTTGACGGCTGGTACGCCATTGCGGCCCCGGCACGCACCCCGGCCGCCATCCTGGCCAAGCTGCAAAAAGAAGTGGACGCCAGCATGCGCGACACAGGCCTGCAAGAGCAGGTGCGCAACCAGGGCATGGAACCCGTGTTCATCGGCCCCAAGCCCATGGCCGCCGCCATGGAGGCCGAAATTGGCCGTTACCGCGCCCTGGCGCACCGCGCACAAATCGCAGTGGAGTAAACCCCCATGAGCAGAGAACAACTGATCCGCAGCGTGCAGCAGCACTTTGACGGTGGCGCCTTTGCCACCGACCTGGCCCGCCGCGTGGCCTGGCGCACCGAAAGCGACACGGGCACCGTGCCGCCTGAGCTGCACACCTACCTGACCGAAGAGATGGTGCCCAGCCTGCACGCCCTGGACTTTGACTGCCAGGTGATCGACAACCCAGACCCCAAGGGCGGCCCCCTGCTGTTGGCCCGCCGGGTGGAAGACCCTGCTCTGCCCACCGTGCTCACCTACGGCCACGGCGACGTGGTCAACGGCCAGGAAAGCGGGTGGCGCGAAGGCCTCTCGCCCTGGGCGCTGACGCAAGAGGGCGACCGCTGGTACGGCCGAGGCACCGCCGACAACAAGGGCCAGCACACCGTGGTGCTGACGGCCCTGGCGCACGCCCTGCAAGCCCGGGACGGCCAACTGGGCTACAACATCACCGTGCTGCTGGAGATGGGCGAAGAAGCAGGCTCGCCCGGCCTGGCCCGCTTTTGCGCAGACCACCGCGAAGCCCTGCACGCCGACCTGTTCGTGGCCAGCGATGGCCCACGCATCAATGTGGAGCGGCCCACCCTGTTCCTGGGCTCGCGCGGGGCCCTCAATTTCTCGCTGACCGTGCGCAGCCGTGACAAGGCCTACCACTCAGGCAACTGGGGCGGCGTGCTGGCCAACCCGGCCACCGTGCTCAGCCATGCGCTGGCCAGCATGGTCGATGCGCACGGGCGCATTCTGGTGCCCGGCCTGCTGCCTGCTGGCGTGCCCGACAAGCTGCGCGCCGCACTCAAGGACGTGGCCATTGGCACAGGCGCGGACGACCCCACCCTCACCCCTGGCTGGGGCGAGCCGGGCCTGACGCCCGCCGAGCAACTGGTAGGCTGGAACACGCTGGAGGTGTTGGCCCTGGGTTCGGGCAATGCGCAGCGGCCCATCAACGCCATCCCTTCGCAAGCCGTGGCGCACTGCCAGCTGCGCTTTGTGGTGGGCACCGACTGGAAGAACGTGCAGGCCACGCTGCGCCAGCACCTGGACGCCCACGGTTTCGGGGAGGTCGAAATCACCATGGGCATGGTGTGCGGCGCCACGCGGCTGGACCTGGACAACCCCTGGGTGGACTGGACCCTGGCCAGCATGGAACGCAGCGCAGGCCAAAGCGCCACACTGCTGCCCAACCTGGCAGGCTCACTGCCCAACGACATCTTTGCCGACCAGCTGGGCCTGCCCACGCTGTGGATTCCCCACTCCTACCCCGCCTGCGCGCAGCATGCACCCAACGAGCATTTGCTGGGCTCCGTCGCCCGCGAAGGACTGGCCGTGATGGCCGGGCTGTTCTGGGACCTGGGCGAGCCCGCAGGCGTGCCGTGGAAAGAAGGCGCGCTGAACACAACCACCAGCGCCTGAAAGTAGCACGGCCCGGCCAGTGCCCCCGAGCAAGGGCCGCCCCGCCGCGCTGGGGGCGTCCCCCTGGGGGATGGCGCGAAGCGACTCAGGGGGCTTCACAGTGCAGGGTCGCGCACTTCCCAGCGAATGGCATCAATGGCCTGCAGCACCTCGGGCGACAGCGTGGTGCCCCAGGCGTTCAGGTCTTCGTCCAGCTGCGCCACCGACGTCACGCCGATGATGGTGCTGGCCACCTGCCACTTGGTGTAGCAAAACGCCAGCGCCAGCTGCGTGGGCGTGAGGGCGTTGTCGCGCGCGAGCTGGTTGTAGCGGCGGGCGGCGGCCAGCGCCTCGGGGCGGCCCCAGCGCTGTTTGCGCACCGACTCGTAGCTGGCAATGCGCGCGCCTTGGGGGGCGTTGGGGCCGGTAATGCCGCTCTCGTCGTACTTGCCCGTCAGCAGCCCAAAGCCCAGGGGCGAGTAGGCCAGCAGCGACACGTTCAGCCGATGGCAGGTTTCGTCGAGTGCGTTTTCCCAGGTGCGGTTGATGAGGCAGTACGGGTTCTGCACCGTGGCCACGCGCGGCAGACCGTGCTGCTCGGCCAGGCGCACAAATTCGTGCACACCATAGGGGGTCTCGTTCGACAGGCCGATGTACCGCACCTTACCCGCCTTCACCAGCTTGGCCAGCGTCTCCAGCTGCTCGTGGATGGGCGTTTGCGAGGTTTCCTTGGTAGGGTCGTAGTACACCGTGCCAAAGGCGGGCACGTGGCGCTCGGGCCAGTGGATCTGGTAGAGGTCAATCACATCGGTCTGCAGGCGACGCAGGCTGGCCTCGCACGACGCCACGATGTCAGCGGGCGTCATGCCCTTGCCCTCGCGCACCCAGGGCATGCCGCGCGAGGGGCCCGCCACCTTGGTGGCCAGCACCAGCTTTTGGCGGGCTCCGGGGTTTTTGGCAAACCAGTTGCCGATGATGGTTTCGGTGGCCCCAAAGGTCTCGGCCTTGGCAGGCACCGAGTACATCTCGGCCGTGTCGATGAAGTTGACGCCCCGTGCCAGCGAGTGGCTAAGGATGGCGTGGGAATCGGCTTCGCTGACCTGTTCACCAAAGGTCATGGTGCCCAGGCAGATGGGGGTGACTTGAAGATCGCTGTGTCCGAGCTGAATGGCTTTCATGGGGTCTCCGTTGGCAAGCCTGCCAGTTTACGGTGTGGCCATATTTGCTGCTGGCATCAGCTTATGCGCCGGGGCGCGGTGCGTGGGTTTGACACGGCGCACCTGGCATTTCAATAAAAACAGGCTCTAGCGCTTATCAATCAAGCGCAAGCAGCTACCAAATAAATAGCAAATACCCCACAACAGGCCCTCGACATGGCCGCTGTGTGGGCAACGCAACCTTAGAACCTGTTCAAAGTCTTTTTGGAGTTGCACAAGTGTCTTGCCGGGATGGGCTGCTAGGCGCAGCGCGCAGCCAATAGCCCGTGCTATTGGCAAGCGTTGCAACGCCGCAGACCGCCCGGCAAGCCACTTGCCCTACGGGTTGGAGTGAAATCGGGCGATTGGACGCACCGGCTGCTTGCATGGGCACGAGCCCATGCGGCGCATCCGAAGCATCCACTCATCCCGATTGCTCTCCAATGCAATCTCCAAAAAGACTTTGAACAGGTTCTTAGGCCTGGCACGCACGTTGGCCTTGCGGTCGCGTCACTACACCGTGAGGTAACGGGCCCACAGGCTGCGGTCTGCGTTCAGGGCATCAGAGTCGCCCTGCCACACCACACGCCCGCGCTCCAGGATCACATGGCGATCGGCCAGACCCATGAGGCGGTGCACGTACTTGTCCACCACCAAAATGGTCTGCCCCGCCGCCTTGAGCGTGCCCAAGCAGCGCCAGATTTCCTCGCGGATCACCGGGGCCAGGCCTTCGGTGGCTTCGTCCAGGATCAAGAGGCGCGGGTTGGTCGACAGCGCCCGGCCAATGGCCAGCATCTGCTGCTCGCCGCCCGACAACTGGCTGCCCAGGTGGTGCTGCCGCTCTTTGAGGCGTGGAAACACGCCGTAGATGCGCTCGATGTCCCACGCATCGCGCAGGCCGTTGCGGTTGTCGGCAAACGCCACCAAGTGCTCGCGCACACTGAGGTTGGGGAACACATGGCGCCCCTCGGGCACGATGGCCAGGCCCAGGCGGGCAATGGCGTCGGTGGGCATGCGGGTGGTGGCCTGGCCCGCAAAGCGCACCTGGCCTGCCGTGGGGCGCAGCGCCCCCACCAGGGTCTTGATGGTGGTGCTTTTGCCCATGCCGTTGCGGCCCAGCAGCGATACCACCTCGCCCGCCGCAATCTGCAGGTCTACACCAAACAGCACCTGGCTGGCGCCGTAGCCCGCCTCCACGGCCTGGCAGTTCAACAAGGGCTCGGGGGTGCTCATGCAGCGGTCTCCAGCGTTTCGGAGCCCAGGTACACGGCCTGCACTTCGGGGTGGTTGCGAATCTCGTCGGGCGTGCCTGCCGTCAGCACCCGGCCATACACCAGCACCGAGATGCGGTCGGCCAGGCGGAACACGGCCTCCATGTCGTGCTCGATCAGCAGCACGGCCATGCCCTCGCGCAGGGTCTCGATCAGCTGCACCATCTGCTGCGACTCGTCCGGCCCCATGCCCGCCATGGGCTCGTCCAGCAGCAGCAATTTGGGCGCAGAGGCCAGGGCCAGCGCCACATCCAGCGTGCGCTGCGCACCGTGGGGCAGCGCACCGGCGGTGGCATTCAAGCTGTGCTGCAGCCCCACACGCTCGGCCAGTTGCTCAGCCTGGGCGTACAGGCCTCGCGCCTGGGTGCGTGGCTGCCAAAACCGAAAGCTGGAGCCGCTGTGCGCCTGCACCGCCAGCAGCAGGTTGTCACGCACGCTCTGCTTTGGAAAGATGCGCGTGACCTGAAAGCAGCGCGACAGCCCATGCGCCACGCGCCGGTGCATGGGCAGTGCCGTAATGTCCACACCGCCCAGCACCACCCGGCCCTCGTCCGGCGTGAGCAGGCCCGAGATCTGGTTGACCAGCGTGGTCTTGCCCGCGCCGTTGGGGCCAATGAGCGCATGGATTTCGCCGTACTGCACCGACAGGCTCACATGGTCGGTGGCCAGCAGGCCGCCAAAGCGCTTGACCAGGCCCTGCACTTGAAACAAGCTCATGGCTTGCTCCCCTCGCGCAGTTGGCGCAGGCCGCGCAGCCCACCCCATGCCGCCAGCCCCTGGGGCGCATACAACGCCGTGGCAATCAGCAGCAGGCCCAGCGGCATGTGCCAGTAGTGGGTGTTGAGCTTGAGCACCTCCTCCAGCACCAGCCACACCGCAGCGCCCAGCGGCCCGCCCCAGCGGCGGCCCAGGCCGCCGATGACCACCATCACGATCAGCGTGGCCGATTGTGTCCAGTGCATCATCGATGGGCTCACAAAGCCATTGCCCATGGCCAGCAGCGCCCCGGCCAGGCCCGCAATGGCCCCGGCCAGCACAAAGGCGGTGAGCTGCAATGCGTACACCGGGTAGCCCAGCGCCCGCATGCGGGTCTCGTTGTCGCGGATGCCCGCCAGCGCCACGCCAAAGCGCGACTTGGTGGCCCGGTCCATCCACCACAGCACCGCAGCCACCAGCGCCAGCACCACCCAGTACAGCGTGGACTCATCGGCGCTGTTCAGCCCCCCGCCCAGCGCGGGCCGCGCCATCAGCGTGTAGCCATCGTCACCGCCGTAGCTGCGCAGCGACACGAACACGTAGTACAGCATTTGCGCAAAAGCCAGCGTGATCATGATGAAGTAAACGCCCTTGGTGCGCAGTGATACCGCACCAATCAACAGGGCCGCCAGCGCGGCAACCCCCATGGCCGCCGCCCACATCCCCCAGGCCGAGCCCACCCCGGCATCGCTGAGCACCACCACTGCATAGGCCCCCACGCCCATGAACCCCGCATGGCCCAGTGCCACCATGCCGCCAAAGCCCATGATGAAGTTCAGGCTCGCGGCGGCCAGCGCCACCACCAGCACGCGGCGCACAAAGCCGATGTAGAAGTCCAGCCCCATGGCAGATGCGATGGGCGGAAACACGGCCAGCGCTATCAACAGGGCCAGCGGCAATGCCACCCCCAGCCATCGCGGTGCGGCTGCGCCCGGGGCCGCTACGGCAGCAGAGTTCATCGGTACGTCCGACATGGTTCAGGCCCTTGCAGAGAAAAGCCCCGCAGGGCGAAAGGCCAGCACGGCAGCCATCAGGGCATACATGGCCACCTCGGCAAACAGCGGGCCCAGGTCTGCCGCCAGCGCGGGGGGCAAGGTGGCACGCAACAGCTGCGGCACAAAGGCGCGGCCCATGGTGTCCACCAGCCCCACCAGCAGCGCGGCCACAAAGGCGCCGCGCACCGAGCCAATGCCCCCAATGACAATGACCACCAGCGCCGGGATAAGGATGGATTCACCCATGCCCACCTGCACCGCCATGATGGGCCCCATGAGCGCGCCCGCCAGCGCCGCCAGCGCAGCGCCCAGCACAAAAATGCCGCTGAACACGCGCTTGACGCGCACGCCCATCAGCTCGGCCATCCAGCGGTCTGAAGCACCCGCGCGCACCAGCATGCCCACGCGGCTGTGGTTGACCAGCAGGTACAGCAGCCCCGCCACTAGCACACCCGCACCCAGCACCACCAGGCGGTACGAGGGATATGGCAGCCCGGCGAACAGATCCACCGGGCCAGAGAGCGCAGCGGGCGTGGGCGCCATCACGGGCGAGGGGCCCCACACCATCTTCACCGCATCGTCGGCCACCAAAATCACGCCAAACGTGGCCAGCACCTGGGCCAGGTGGTCGCGCCCGTACAGGCGGCGCATCAGCGTCACCTCCAGCAGCACCGCCACCAGCATGGTGGCCGCCACGGCCACCGCTACCGCCCCGGCAAACGAGCCGCTGTGCACATGCACCGTTGCCGCCACATAGGCACCCACCATAAACAGCGAGCCGTGCGAGAGGTTCATCACGTCCATGATCCCGAAGACCAGCGTGAGCCCCGCCGCAATCAAAAACAGCATGAGCCCGTAGCCCGCGCCGTTGAGCAATTGCTCGATGACGAGGATCCAGTTCATGGCTTCGAACAGCCCCACGGGCATCGTTTCCACATCGCGTCAGTTTTCGAAAGCGTCTGCATATCCTCAGTCCTTTGAAATAGCGCGGCCCATGCCAGGGCCGCCGCGCAAGGGCCGCCCCGCTGCGCTGGCAGCGTCCCCCTTCCCGAATGGCACAGCCATTCGGGAAGGGGGAAGGCGCAAAGTGCCTCAGGGGGATGTCACTTCAAACCGCACTGGGCCGAGTAGGCATCGCCGTAGTTCTCCAGCACGGTACGGATGGTCTTGTTGGTGATGCGGCCTTCGGCGTTCTTGCCCACGGTGCGCAGGTAGAAGTTCTGCACGGGGTAGTGGTTGTTGGCGTAGCGGAAATTGCCACGCACCGAGGGGTACTGCGCCTTGGCCAGGGCCTTGATCAAGGCGTCCTTGTCGCTGGCCTTACCACCTGCGGCCTTGACGGCAGCGTCCATGGCCATAATGGCGTCAAACGCCTGCGCGGCGTACAGCGAGGGCGTGCGGCCCGCGTATTCCTTGCGGAAAGCCGCCACGAAGGCCTTGTTGGCGGCGTTGTCCAGGTCGTGTGCCCAGTGGGTGGTGTTGAACAGGCCCAGCATGGGCTCGCCCACGGCGGTGATCACGTCTTCGTCGGCCGAGAAGCCGCTGGTGACCAGCGTGATGTCCTTGGACAGGCCCGCCCCCACAAACTGCTTGATGAAGTTGATGCCCATGGCACCGGGCAGGAAGAAGTACACCGCATCGGGCTTGGCGGCGCGCAGCTGGGCCAGTTCGGTGGCGTAGTCGATCTGCCCCACCTTGGTGAAGATCTCGTCGGCCACCTGGCCCTTGAACTTGCGCTTAAAGCCAGTCAGCGAATCCTTGCCCGCTGGGTAGTTGGGGGCGATCAGCACCATGCGGCCAAACTTCTGGTCGGCGGCAAACTGGCCTGCGGCCTCGTGGAACTGGTCGTTCTGGTAAGCCGTGCCAAAGAAGTAGGCGTTGCACTGCGCACCCGCCAGTTGGCTCGGGCCTGCATTGCTCGACAGGTAAGGCACCTTGGCCGCAAACAAGGTGGGGGCCACGGCCAGGGCCACGTTGCTCGCAATGGGGCCGGTGAACAGGTCGATTTTTTCGCGCTGCACGTAGCGATCCACCAGCTGCTTCGCCTGGTCAGGGCTGCCCGCCATGTCGGTCTGGATGAACTGTGCGGGCTGCCCGCCCAGCTTGCTGCCCAGCTGCTTGATGGCCAGCGCAAACCCATCGCGCGCCTCGGCACCGGGGCCAGCAAAGGGGCCTGACACATCCAGCGCAATCCCGACCTTGATGGGCGCGGCGGCCGTTCCCTGGGCCTGGGCCGACAAGCAAGCGCTGGTGGCCAGCGCCGCCAGCAGGGTCAGTTGCGCAGCGCGGCGCAGGGCAGGTCCGGAGAAAGGGCGAAATGTGGGGGCCATCGTCTGTCCTGTGGAGTTGAATTTGAAAAAAAGCGATACGCAGTTGGCAACCGCGAATGCTACAGCCCTACTTCGACCCTGCCCGCCACCACGCGCACCGGGAAAGTACGCACCGCTTCGGTGACAGGGGCCTTGCAAGGGGCACCCGTGCGGATGTCAAAGGTGCCCTGATGCAAGGGGCATTCCACGCAGCCGTCTTCGACCCAGCCATCGGACAATTTGGCCGCGCCGTGGGTGCACAGGTCGTGCAGGGCGTACAGCCCTTCTCCCTGCCGGAACACGGCCACCGGCAGACCGCCCGCTACCACGGGCCAGACGGCGCCGTCCGGAAAGTCATCGGGCTCGCCCACGTCGTGCCAGCTTTGGGCAGCGGCGGCGGCTTGGGCCAGCAGGGTCAAAGGGCTCAGGGTTTCGGATTCTGTGTGCATGGATCGACTCGTCATCAAATAGGGGTGGCCAACAGGGTGGGAACGCGCAAGGTGTCGTAGATGACGCGCTTGCTGCGGTAGCGCCACTCGCCCTCGTGCTGCACCACCTCGTCCAGGTAAGTGCCCGCCTGGTACACGCTCGAATCGCCCGCCTGGCCGGTGATGACGACGATGTAGCTGGACTGGGTGTGCACCACGCCCTCCTCCACCGCCGTGATGACCAGGCCCGAGGTGGCGTGGCGGTACACATGGTCTTCAAAGATGTTGGCGTTGCGCAGCGAGAGCACGCGGTCGCGCAGCATGCCGGCGTTGCGGCAATACACAATGGGCGCGGGCAGGCCTGCGTCGAAGTTCTCTTTGGGGATGATTTCGTAGCGGCAGTCTTCGACAAAGAAGCCGGGCCAGTCTTCGATCCGGTTGTTGTCCAGCGCGTGCACGTAGCGGTGCTGCAGCTCCAGCAGCTCGGTCCACAGCGGCAGTCGTTGTTGTGGTTGTTGATGTTGGTTCATGGCGGTGTTTCCTCAATAGCCCATGAGCTTTTGGTAGCCCACCCAAAAGCGGCGGATCAGGTTTTCGGTGATCACGGTGTCTTGCTGCTCGGGGGCCTCGCGCGCCATGGCGATGTAGGAGTGCTTGTCGCCATCGCGCGCGGTGCCGCGCTGCACCAGTTCGGTGGCCTCGGTGTCTTCCATCGAGATGTAGCCCGCAGGCCCCACCAGGTTGGCCTGCAACAGGCGCAGTTCGCGCAGCTCGGGCGTGTCGTCTTCGTAGCCGAAGAAATGGAACACCAGCTCAAAGTTGCTGGGCCCTTTGGCCAGCAACTGGCGGGCCACCAGCGTGTTGTGGATCTGCTGCACCACCAGCTGCGGAAAGATGGGCTGGATGTGGTTAGTGGTCATCTCTTCAAACTCTTTGATCTGCCCCAGCAGGGCCGGTTCTTCGAGCGCAAAGCCTTCGTCCATCGAGCGGATGTTCTGCGCGCTGTAGGCCGCCGCCGTGTCGGTGTCCACCTCGGGCTTGGTCACGGTGATGATGCTGTGCAGGCCGTGCGTGGCATCGGGAATGGAGCGCGCCTTCATGCCCACGCGAAAGATGTTGAACGTGGTGTGGAACAGGTGCAGCAGGCTCGCGTGGTAGGGGTCCTTCACGTTCTCGAAGTACAGCTTCCAGTTCGACTTGGAGTATTGCCGCGTGCAGCCCAGGTAGACGATGGGCTTGTGGAAGATGCGGTCGATCCAGGGGCGCATCTGCTCGCCCAGGTAGTCGGGCAGCGGCGGGGTTTGGTCGCTGAAGGTGGCAAACAGCAGGCCCTTGTAGCTGTCCACGCGCAGCTTGTGCAGGTTGTGCTCTTCGGGCTTGAAGTCTTTGGGCATGCCGACCATGCCCTTTTGGCCCCGGCGAAACGGCACACCCTGCAAGTCGCCATTGGCCGCAAAGCTCCACTGGTGGTACACGCAGGTGTGGCTGGCGGCGTTGCCGCGCTTTTCACGGCACACCATGGCCCCCCGGTGCGCGCAGCGGTTGACCCAGCAGGCCAGGCCCTCGGGGGTGCGGGTGACCACCACGGGCGTATCGCCGATGAAGGTGGACTTGAAGTCGCCCACGTTGGGGATCTCGGCCTCCAGGCCCAGAAAGCTCCACACCGGGCCGCGAAAGATGCGCTCTTGCTCGCGGTCGAACACCTCTTGCGAACTGAAGACGCTGTAGGGCACGCTGGAGCCGTCGGGCTGCGGGAAATGCACCAGCCGCTGCGCCTTGAGCGATGCGGGTGGCGCAATGGGAATCACAGGGACCACGGGGATGTCGGACATGGGCAAACCTCTTCGATGGGGATGCCTTCATGCTAGAAATCGCGGCGCCTGGGCGCTATCCACTATCGGCACGCAAGGCGCTGGGTCTGTCCGCTTCTGGCAAATCTGTGGAGGGGAGCCAATCACCTGCGCATGCGGCAGCCCCACCCCTGCGCAGAACCAAGCGGAAGAACCAATAGAGCAAAGGTGAGACAGAGGCAGCTACCCGCCCGCCGTCTGGCTGGGCAGCTCGCCAAAGCGCTCGCGGTAGTAGCTGGAAAAGCGCCCCAGGTGGCCAAAGCCAAACTCCAGCGCTGCATCGGTCACGCACGGGCTGGGCTGCTGCAACAGCCGCGCACGCACGGCATCCAGGCGCCGGTTGCGCAGCAGCGCCATGGGCGATGTGCCGTGGTGGCGCTGGCACAGCTGGTTCAGGCCCCGCACACTCACCCCGGCCGCACGGGCCAGGTCTTCCAGCGCCACGGGCGCACTCAGGCGGCTGTGCAGGTAGGCGTCCAGCCGGTCCAGCCGCCCTGCATCGCTCAGGCTGCCGTGGCCGGCTGGCAGCCCCGTCTGCGGTACTGCGGGCTCGCCACAGCCCTGCTCACGACCCGGCTTAGGCACAGGCAGGGCCTGGGCGCACGATGCCAGGAACAGCGCCACATTGCTCTCCATGTGGTCCACCCAGCGGGCATGCGCGGTGCTTTCTACCGGCTGCTGGCTGACGTGCAGCAGCGACTGCATGAGAAAGTGCCACTGCTGCCCCTGCACGGCCGATAAGGGCACCAGCGGGTGCACAAAGCGCGTGTCGTTGACCAGCGACTCGGGCGCCCAGGCCCGCAGCAGTGGGCAAGGCACCTTCAGGATGAGCTGGCGCGCACCCTGCTGCCAGCGCATGTGCAGGTTGCGCCGGGGCGCAATCAACGCGGCGGCACCGGCGGGCAGGCGAATGGGCACCCCGTCGGACACCATCTCGGCCACGCCCGAGAGCGACAGGTGCACCAGCACGAAGTCATCGAATGGGCGCGGGCGGATCTCGACCTCCGCACCGTATTGCAGCAGGAACACCTGCAACTGGCGGATGCGGACCTTGGACAGCGCGGTGTCCACCGCCCCGCTGCACCACTTCAGACCATGGTCTGAGAACTCGCGGGCGACCAGGTCATGCGAATCCACCCGCGCGCACGACGTGAACACCGGCCGCCGCTGCAGGGCGGACAGGTCCAGAGACAGGGCGGGCTGAAGCAGCATGCGACAAGGCCTTTTCGCGGGGGTGGGCGCAGTGCACTCAGGGGGCACCGCTTTGATTTGCGTCAAAACAGCAATTTCCATACCCAATGCCATTGCGCTGGAGGGAAAGTCCACCTATGGATGTCCTGCACCAGCCACCTGCGCGACAGCCCAGCGCCTGCGAGACCGGGGTGCCCGACGTAACATCCCGCCACACCCTGGCCGCCCAGCCTTCCCCACTTTTTCCGCGATCGCCCCAGCACCGATGTACCAAGCCCTGAAACCCTCGCGCAGCAGCACACTGGCCCTGCGCCACCTGAACTACCACGTCCGCCACTGGGGGCCCGACACCAGTCCGCTGCCCACGCTGGTGCTGCTGCACGGGTGGATGGACGTGAGCGCGTCGTACCAGTTCACGGTGGACGCGCTGCAGCGCGAGCGCCGCATCATCGCGCCCGACTGGCGCGGCTTTGGCCTGACCACCGGCGCGCCGGTAGACCACTATGTGTTTGCCGACTACCTGGCCGACCTGGACCTGCTGCTAGACCATTACGCCCCCGGCGAAGCCGTGGACCTGGTGGGTCACAGCATGGGTGGCAACGTGGCCATGATGTATGCGGGTGTGCGGCCGCAGCGCATTCGCCGTCTCGTCAACCTGGAAGGCTTTGGCATGCCCGCCACGCGGCCCGAACAAGCACCCCGGCGCTACGGGCAATGGATCGACGAGATCAAGCAACTGCACCAGGGCGATGTGGCCCTGAAAAGCTACGACAGCCAGGACGGCGTGGCCAGCCGCCTGATGAAAACCAACCCGCGCCTGTCCGAAGACAAGGCCCAATGGCTGGCGGGCCACTGGGCACGGCCCAATGCCCAGGGCCAGTGGGCCATCCTGGGCGACCCGGCCCACAAGATCTCCAGCGCCCAGCTGTACCGCCTGGACGAGGCGCTGGCCCTCTACCAGCACATCACCGCCCCCGTGCTGGCTGTGGAGGCCAGCGACGACAGCCTGGGCCAGTGGTGGAAAGGCAAATACAGCCTGGCCGAATACCACCAGCGCCTGACCCATGTGCGCGACGCGCGCACCGCCGTCGTGCAGGACGCCGGGCACATGCTGCACCACGACCAGCCGCAGCAAGTGGCACAGCTCATGGAGCAGTTTCTGGACGCCGCCTGAACCACCAGTTAAACCACCAGCAAAGTCACCATGCATCAAAATAGCCTCTAGCGCTTATGCATAAAGCGCTAGCAGCTATCATTTTTGAAAAGGCATCCGAAACATCTGGCAGCCGCCTGCCCCGGCTGTGCAGGCGCAAAGCCCTCCTGGGGACATTGGCGGGGCGGATTCACTTCCCATGAGAAAATCGCGGGTTATTCCACAGAACACGCAGGACAAGAACCATGGACGCAGAACGCACCAACCTCATCGGCACCACCCTCGAAGACCTGGCTCTGCGCACGCAAGAGTTACGGAGGTATCTTTGACTTCGATGCCAAATTTGAACGCCTGCGCACGGTAAACGCCTCGCTGGAAGACCCTTCGGTCTGGAACGACCCGAAGAAGGCCCAGGAGTTGGGCAAGGAACAAAAATCGCTCTCCAGCGTGGTCGTCACTCTGGAAAAGCTCACCCGCGACTTGGCCGACAACGCCGAGCTGTACGAGATGAGCAAGGAAGAAGGCGATGAAGCCGGCCTGCTGACCATCGAGGCCGAAGTCGCCACGATGCGCACGGCCGTGGAAGAGCTGGAGTTCCGCCGCATGTTCAGCAACGAGGCCGATCCGCTCAACTGCTTCGTCGACATCCAAGCGGGCGCCGGTGGTACCGAGGCCTGCGACTGGGCCAGCATGCTGCTGCGCCAGTACCTCAAGTACGCCGAGCGCAAGGGCTTCAAGGCCACCGTCGAAGACGAAACCCCGGGCGACGTGGCCGGTATCAAGAGCGCCACGATCAAGATCGAGGGCGAGTACGCCTTCGGCCTGCTGCGCACCGAAACCGGCGTGCACCGCCTGGTGCGCAAGAGCCCGTTCGACAGCTCAGGCGGCCGCCACACCTCGTTCGCGTCGCTGTTCGTGTACCCCGAAATCGATGACTCCATCGAGATCAACATCAACCCGGCCGACGTGCGCACCGACACCTTCCGCGCATCGGGCGCGGGCGGGCAGCACATCAACAAGACCGACTCGGCAGTGCGCCTGACGCACATCCCCACCGGCATCGTGGTGCAGTGCCAGGACGGCCGTAGCCAGCACAGCAACCGTGATGTGGCCTGGCAGCGCCTGCGCAGCCGCCTGTATGACTTTGAAATGCGCAAGCGCATGGAAGAGCAGCAGAAGCTGGAAGACACCAAGACCGACGTGGGCTGGGGACACCAGATTCGCAGCTATGTGCTGGACAACAGCCGCATCAAGGACCTGCGCACCAACGTCGAAATCTCGGCCACGCAAAAGGTGCTGGACGGCGACCTGGACGCGTTCATCGAAGCCTCGCTCAAGCAAGGGGTGTGATGGGCGCAGCGCACGGCGCCACCCCTGCCCACCGCCTGCGTGCGGTGGGCGCCGCGCCCTCTGGCCGCTGACCTGCCACTGAACCCCACACCTTGCACCCAACCCGCACCCGAAAGGCGGCATGACACCCACCCAAGCCATCATCTTCGACATGGACGGCACCATGATCGACTCCATGCCCTGGCACGCCAAGGCCTGGGTGGAGTTTGCCCGCCGCCGCGACATGGCCCTGGATGTGCCCGACCTCATGGCGCGCACCACCGGGCGCAACGGCACCGAATGCATCCGCGAGCTGCTGGGCCGCGAGGTGTCTCAGGACGAGGCCGACGCGCTGACCCGCGAAAAAGAAGACATCTACCGCGCCCTTTTTGGCCCGCAATTTGCCGAGGTGGCGGGCTTTCGCCAATTTGCCCAGCAGGTGGCGGGCCGCGGCCTGAAAGTGGCCGTGGGCACGGCAGGCGACATCCACAACGTGGAGTTCGCCATGTCGCGCCTGCAGATGCAGCCGCAGCCCCTGGCGGTGGTGCGGGGCGATGAAGGCCTGCCTGGCAAGCCGGAGCCCTCGATTTTTCTGGAAGCCGCCCGCAGGCTGGCCGTGGCGCCAGAGCACTGCATCGTTTTTGAAGACGCCCCTTTTGGCATTGAAGCCGCCCGCCGCGCTGGCATGCGCGCCGTGGCGGTGTGCAGCACGCACAGCCCCGCGCAACTGGCGGGGCCCCATGTGCTGGCCGCCGTGCGCGATTACACCGAACTCATGAACACCGACTTTTTGGAGAGCATCCATGTTGCAACTGTCTAAAGAAGACGGACAGGCCGTGCCTGTAGCCATCCACCGCGAGAACTACACCGCCCCCGCCTACTGGATCGACAGCGTCGAGCTCACGTTCGACCTGGACCCTGCCAAGACCCGCGTGCTCAACCGCATGGTGCTGCGCCGCAACCCCGACGTGGCCGCGCAACCTCTGCGCCTGCACGGCGAAGACCTGAACCTGGCGCGCGTGCTCGTCAACGGCCAGGGCACCTCGTTCAAGATGGACGGTGGCCAGCTGGTGCTGGAGAACCTGCCCGAAGGCAGCGAGCCCTGCGCCATCGAGATCTTCACCACCTGCGCGCCCGCCAAGAACACCAAGCTCATGGGCCTGTATGTGAGCAACGAGTCGTTCTTCACGCAGTGCGAGGCCGAGGGCTTCCGCCGCATCACCTACTTCCTGGACCGCCCGGATGTGATGGCCAGCTACACCGTGACGCTGCGCGCCGACAAGACGCAATACCCCGTGCTGCTCTCCAACGGCAACCTGGTGGACAGCGGTGACCTGGAAGACGGCCGCCACTTTGCCAAGTGGGTGGACCCGCACAAGAAGCCCTGCTACCTGTTCGCCCTGGTGGCTGGCAAGCTGGTGGCACGCGAGCAAAAAATCCGCACCCGCGCGGGCACGGACCACCTGCTGCAGGTGTATGTGCGCCCGGGCGACCTGGGCAAGACTGAGCACGCCATGAATTCGCTGATGGCCAGCATCGCCTGGGACGAAGCCCGCTTTGGCCTGCCGCTGGACCTGGAGCGCTTCATGATCGTCGCCACCAGCGACTTCAACATGGGCGCCATGGAGAACAAGGGCCTGAACATCTTCAACACGAAGTACGTTCTGGCCAGCGAGGCCACCGCCACCGACACCGACTTCGCCAACATCGAAAGCGTTGTGGGCCACGAGTACTTCCACAACTGGACGGGCAACCGCGTGACCTGCCGCGACTGGTTCCAGCTGAGCCTGAAGGAAGGCCTCACCGTATTCCGTGACCAGGAGTTCAGCATGGACCTGGCGGGCAGCCCCTCGGCCCGCGCCGTCAAGCGCATCGAAGACGTGCGCGTGCTGCGCACCGCCCAGTTCCCCGAAGACGCGGGCCCCATGGCCCACCCGGTGCGGCCCGACAGCTACGTCGAGATCAACAACTTCTACACCGTCACCATCTACGAAAAAGGCTCCGAAGTCGTGCGCATGCAGCACAACCTGGTCGGCCGCGACGGTTTTGCCAAGGGCATGAAGCTGTACTTCGAGCGCCACGACGGCCAGGCCGTGACCTGCGACGACTTCGTGCAATCAATAGCCGATGCCAACCCCGCCAGCCCGCTGGCGCAGCACCTGCCGCAGTTCAAGCGCTGGTACAGCCAGGCGGGCACGCCCCGCGTGCGCGCGACCGGGGTGTATGACACTGCCACGCGCTGCTACGCCCTCACCTTGTCACAAAGCTGCCCCGCAACGCCCGGCCAGCCGACCAAGGAGCCGTTCGTCATTCCTGTGGAGCTGGGCCTGCTGAGCACCTCAGGCGCCCCCCTGCCCTTGCAGCTGACGGGCGAGGCCGTCACTGGCGCCCTGTCGCAAGTGCTGGTGCTAACCGAGGCATCGCAAACCTTCACCTTCACCAACCTCGACAGCGCCCCGGTGCCCTCGCTGCTGCGCAATTTCAGCGCCCCGGTGGTGCTGGACATCGACTACACGGATGCCGAGCTGCTCACCCTGCTGGCGCACGACACCGATGCCTTTAACCGCTGGGAAGCAGGCCAGCGCCTGGCACTGCGAATCGCTATCAATAGCATAGCTTCTAGCGCTGATTTGGCGGGCGCTACAGCCACTTCAGAGCCCAAAATTCTGGGCACGGCCTTCGTCGAGGCCATGCGTGCTGTGCTGCGCCATCCCGGCTTGGATGCCGCCTTCAAGGAGTTGGTGCTCACCCTGCCGTCAGAGACCTACATCGCCGAGCAGCTGGACGTGGTGGACCCGCAGCGCATCCACTCCGTGCGCGAAGCCATGCGCACCGAACTGGCGCTGGCCCTGCGCGCCGACTGGGAAGCCGCCTGGGAGCAGCACCAGAACACCGGCGGCTACCAGCCTGACAGCGTCTCCAGCGGTCGCCGCGCCTTGAGCGGCATGGCCCTGCACATGCTGTGCATCTCAGCGCAGATCACGGGCGATGCCGTGTGGCCCGGCAAGGCCTACCAGCGCTTCAAGGACGCGGGCAACATGACCGACCGCTTCAACGCCCTCACGGCCCTGGTGGCCAGCGGCCACGAACTGGCAGCCCCTGCCCTGGCGCGCTTTCATGCGCTGTTCAAGAACGAGCCGCTGGTCATCGACAAGTGGTTTGCCCTGCAGGCGGGCGCGCCCGACCGGGGCGGCAACGTGCTGCCCGCCGTGCGCCAGCTCATGCAGCACCCCGACTTCAGTCTCAAGAACCCCAACCGCGCGCGCAGCGTGATCTTCAGCTACTGCAGCGCCAACCCCGGCGCCTTCCACCGCCTGGATGCGGGTGGCTATGTGTTCTGGAGCGACCGCGTGATCGAGCTGGACGCGATCAACCCCCAAGTGGCCGCCCGCCTGGCGCGCGCACTGGACCGCTGGAAAAAGCTGGCCGAGCCCTGGCGCACCGCCGCCCGCGAAGCCATCGCCCGCGTGGCCGCCCGCGAGGGCCTGAGCAACGACGTGCGCGAAGTCGTCAACCGCGCACTGGCCGAATAAACAAGGAGTCTCCCCATGGCAAAACCCATCAGCCTCACCCGCTACCTGGTCGAACAACAGCGCGTTGACGGCCATATTCCCTCTCAACTGCGCCTGCTGCTGGAAGTGGTGGCACGCGCCTGCAAAGGCATCAGCCAAGCCGTCAACAAGGGCGCACTGGGCGGCGTGCTCGGCAGTGCCGAGAGCGAAAACGTGCAGGGCGAGGTCCAGAAGAAACTGGACATCATCGCCAACGAAGTGCTCATTGAAGCCAATGAATGGGGCGGCCACCTGGCGGCCATGGCATCCGAAGAAATGGACGGCATCTACCTGGTGCCCAACCGCTACCCGCAAGGCGAATACCTGCTGTTGTTCGATCCCCTGGACGGCTCCAGCAACATCGATGTGAACGTGAGCATTGGCACCATCTTCAGCGTGCTCAAGAAGCCCGATGACGACCGTGGCGTGGAGGAAGGCGACTTCCTGCAGGCAGGCAACCGCCAAGTGGCCGCTGGCTACTGCATCTACGGCCCGCAAACCACGCTGGTGCTCACGGTGGGCGACGGCGTGGCCATGTTCACCCTGGACCGCGAGCAAGGCTCCTTCGTGCTGACGCAAGAGAACGTGCGCATCCCCGAGGACACCAAGGAATTCGCGATCAACATGAGCAACATGCGCCACTGGGATGAGCCAGTCAAGCGCTACATCGACGAATGCCTGCAAGGCAAGGAAGGCCCGCGCGGCAAGGACTTCAACATGCGCTGGATTGCATCGATGGTGGCCGACGTGCACCGCATCCTGACCCGTGGCGGCGTCTTCATGTACCCCTGGGACAAGCGCGAACCCAACAAGCCCGGCAAGCTGCGCCTGATGTACGAAGCCAACCCCATGGGCTGGCTGGTAGAGCAAGCCGGCGGTGCCGCCACCAACGGCAAAGGCCGCATCCTGGACATCCAGCCCCAGCAACTGCACGAACGCGTCAGCGTCATCCTCGGCTCCAAGAACGAAGTGGAGCGGGTCACCAGCTACCATTCGACGCTATAATTTGAGGCTAACGCCGGTGTAGCTCAGTCGGTAGAGCAGCTCATTCGTAATGAGAAGGTCGGGTGTTCGATTCATCTCTCCGGCACCAAGTCAGTAAAGGAAACCCTGCTATCCAAAAGATAGCGGGGTTTTTCTTTTGTTGCAGCTTACAGACTATTTACAGACGTGCGTGGTGGTGTTTAGGACAACGTCCAATCAGTCGATTTGGGCAAGCGACTAGGACTCGACCGCATGCGGAAACCGGAACTGTCATGCGCGACCACGCGTGGGTCTACTTCGCTTCCAGCTCCTGTGAATTCGTCCCACACGCGCCTAAATCCAACGTTCAAGGTATTTCATGAGCAGAAAGCCTAGCGGGCCTCCCGAGGCCATCGAACGAGCCATGGACACAGCCAAAACAACGCAGTCGGCGATCGAACTGCGTCGGGCTCTGGCGGTCATGCTTCCAATTCTTCACGAATTGTCCATCTCAGAAACAGCCAGTGTGCTGGGAAGATCCGAGACTTGGGTCGTCAAAGAACGGCAGGGCTTCATACGTGAATCATCAAGTGCCATTCAAGACTCATCCAAGGGCGGGCGCCGAAACCAGCTAATTCCAGCGGATCAAGAGGATGCGTTTATGGAGTCGGTGTGGACTTCACCCGGTTCAATAGACACCTATCAAGGTCGAAATTGAACTGGAGAGTGAGAAATGAAGAGAGTGCGATACCCGGCTGAGTTCAAGGCAGAAGCCGTCAAACAGGTGACCGAGCGTGGTCATGGGGTAGTGGATGTAGCCAAGCGATTGGGCATGTCGGACAAAAGCCTGTACCTGTGGGTGCGGCTTGCCAAAGAGCAATCGAGCGCAGGGGGGCAGAGACAAGCCAGCTCAAGGCCGAGGTATCCCGGCTCAAAGCGGAGCTCAAAAGGGCCAATGAGGAGCGCGACATCCTAAAAAAGGCCGCAACGTACTTTGCCAAGCTGTCCGGGTGAAGTACGCATTCATGGCCGAACATAAAGGCCAGTTCCGGCTCAGCAGCATGTGCCGCGTTCTGCGCGTACAGCGCAGTGGCTATTACGCTTGGAAGGCCAATCCAAAGTCCAAACGCGCCTTAGCCGACGATGTCTTGCTGGCAAGCATTCGGCAATCCTTTGACGACAGCCACGGGATTTATGGAAGCCCACGCATCCTGCGGGACTTGCGAGAGGACGGTATGGCGTGCGGTCAAAAACGTGTAGCACGCCTGATGCGCCAGGCCCAACTGCGCTCAGTGCGTGGTTACAAGCGGCCACGCTACCGAGTCGGTCTTCCTGCGACTGCCGCACCGAACCGGTTGCAACGTGAGTTCACGGTCACGCTACCGAACCAAGTGTGGGTCACCGACATTACCTATATCCGAACCCATGAGGGCTGGTTGTACCTAACGGCCGTAATTGACCTGTACTCGCGCATGGTGGTCGGCTGGGCGATGAACTCCAGCATGGCTACAGAGTTGGTGTTGGATGCGCTCACGATGGCAGTGTGGCGCAGGCGCCCAACGGGTCCAGTGATGATCCATTCCGACCAAGGAAGTCAGTTTGGCAGTGACGACTTCGCCCGCTGGTGCAAGGACAACCAATTGGTGCCAAGCATGAGCCGACGTGGAAACTGTTGGGACAACGCGGTAGCAGAGTCCTTCTTCAGCAGCTTGAAGAAGGAGAGAATCAAACGCCATATCTATGCCACCAGGCAAGACGCCAAGTCAGATGTGTTTGACTACATCGAAGGTTTTTACAATCGAATCCGTCGGCACAGTCACCTAGACCAACTGAGTCCGCTGGCATTCGAACAACTTCGAAACGGAAGTTGAAATATGTCTACGAAACCGGGTGAAGTCCACAGAGAGAAAAGAGCCCAACGAATACGCCCTACCGGCCTTCGTAATGAGAAGGTCGGGTGTTCGATTCATCTCTCCGGCACCAAATGAAAAGCCCTGATTCGCAAGAGTCAGGGCTTTTTTCATGGGTTTGGGCTATGCCGACAGACCACTCGGCCGGTTCTGAAATTCAGTGGGTTGGCGCAAACTTTGTTTGCGAATGGCGGCAAATTGTGGACACTTGGAACGCCCGCTAGGTTGCCACGTGTAGGCGTGGCTGCCCACAATTTTCGGGACTCTGCGCACCGCTGGAAAGGCCATCACACCATGCAAAACAGAACCCCCACCGACCGCAGAAGCGGCATCGACCGCCGACAAACGCAAAATGAGCCACCCGCCAGCTATGAGCGGCGCAGAACCATTGAGCCCCGGCAGCCGGAGGTCGTAGAGATCGAGCTGTCGCCCGAAGAGCTCATCGCACTCGGCTTTGACACGGCACCAAAGCCAAACAAACCCTGATTGCCCCCATAGGCTTGCACTGTCGCTGAAAGGCTATAGACATCGCGGCTGAACAGTCCCAGTCGCTTTTGCCGCGCTGACTCAGCAGGCGCCCACTGAAATCCTGTGCATGCTTTGGGCATGCAGCACCTCCAGTCAGTCTGGACGCACCATCAAGACGCGGTGCACCACCATGTCCAGTGCGGGCTTGGTATTGCCCTGCTTATCGGTCCAGACCTTGGGGGTCAACGCACCCGACACGGACACGGCCTCACCCTCTTGGGCATCGTGCAAAAGCTCGCACACCCTGGGATCAAAGGCGATGAGATTGACGAGCACGCCATCGACATCGACGCCCGTCACACGCAAGCGCGCCACCGTATAGGACTTGCCCGCCTTGTCCACCCGACGCTCGGCAGCGCTCCACAGCCTGCCTGCCACCAAACCATCAATCATCTGATCCTCAACTTCCAGACTGGCTCTGGCCCAAAGCAAAAAAGCCCGGCTCCTTTCGGAACCGGGCTTTTGCTATCAATGGTCGGCGTGGCGGGATTCGAACTCGCGACCCCTTGCACCCCATGCAAGTGCGCTACCAGGCTGCGCTACACGCCGACAAGACTTAGATTATATACACAAAATAGGCCCCTTAAGAAAGGAGAGCCTTTATCTCCAACAATTCTTGGCGGACTGTAGCAAAGTCCAAAACCTTGTCGTTTCGCACCGCCATAGCGGAAGAATCGGCAAGCTCGGCACCCAACGCGTCCGGACTATCGCCCTCCAACGCCACGCTGTTGTCACGCTCAAGGTGCGTCAGCTCTTGCAACCGGTTGCGTGCGCCGCTGATGGTGAAGCCCTGGTCGTACAGCAGATCCCGTATCCGCCGGATCATCAACACTTCATGGTGCTGGTAATAGCGGCGGTTGCCGCGCCGCTTCATGGGACGCAGTTGCGTGAACTCCTGCTCCCAGTAGCGCAGCACATGCGGCTTCACGCCGCAGAGTTCAGCGACTTCACCAATGGTGAAGTAGCGCTTGGCTGGAATAGGAGGAAGCGTTGTGCCCATGAAGGGAAGACCGGTGTACTCGAAAACCGCTTAGCGTACTGCAGAGGCCGAACGGCCGCCAGCGCGAATCCACGGATTCCCATTCAAAACAGGAAAAGGTTCACACGGACTCTGTCGCGCTGCCCTGAATCTGCTCTTTGAGCTTGCTGCTGGCGTGGAAGGTGACGACCCGCCGTGCCTGGATGGGAATGGCCTCACCCGTGCGCGGATTGCGCCCGGGCCGGGGGGCTTTGGTTCGGATCTGAAAGTTGCCAAACCCCGACAGCTTCACATCCTTGCCCTCGATCAGGCTTTGCACGATGAGGTCAAAGAATGCGTCGATCATGTCTTTGGACTCGCGCTTGTTCAGCCCAATCTGGTCAAACAAAAGGTCTGCCAGCTGAGCCTTGGTCAGCGCGTTGGTCTCCAGGCTGTCGACTGCAAATTCAATCACTTGGGCCATCTCCACGCCAGTATCAAACGCGCAGGCGGCCGCCCGTGCGCGCCACCAGTTGGGCCATGACGGCCTGCACCGCCGCCTCAATCTCGGCTTCAGTGAGCGAAGCCTCGCCACTGCCCAAGGTCAAGCGCACCGCCAAGCTCTTTTCACCTGCCGCCACGCCTGCAGTGGTTGATGGCTCTTCGCCGGGCTTCACCGCCTTGGGGCGGTACACGTCAAACAACACGGCAGAACGCAGCAAGGTGCCAGGCACGGCAGACTCGACCGCCGCCATGACTTCGCTGTGCGTCACACGCTCTGCCACAACGATGGCCAGATCACGCTCCACGGCCTGGTGTTTGGCCACGGCGGTGAAACGGGGCACCGTGCGCAGCAGCACGGCGTCCAGCTCCAGCTCGAACATCACGGGCGCCTGGGGCAACTCCCAAGACTGGCGCCATTGCGGATGCAACTCGCCCACAAAGCCCACGGCACGGCCTTGCACCAGCACGCGGGCGCAACGGCCGGGGTGCATGGCAGGGTGCGTTGCGGGCTCAAAGGTGGCACGCAGCGGCGCCAACAAGGCCTCGACATCGCCCTTGACGTCGAAGAAATCAATACCTTGCTCTTTGCGGCCCCACTGAAGGATGTCGCTGGCACCATAGGCCACGCCAGCTACCCACATGGGCTGGTGAAAGCCCTCGACCGTGGTGTCGGTGTTGGCCACAGAAGCATCGCGCAAAAACACGCGACCCAGTTCAAACACGCGCACCCGCTCGGCCTTGCGGTCCAGATTGAACTTGAGCACTTGCAGCAACGAGCCCAGCAAGGTGGAGCGCATCACGCTCATCTGGCTGGCAATCGGATTCAGGAGCTTGATAGGGTTGGCATTGGCTGCCAACTGCAGCTCCCAGCGCTCTTCCACAAAGCTGAAATTGATGGTCTCCTGGTACCCCAATCCCGCCAGCACACGGCGCACAGCGAACGGGCTGCGTTGGGCCTCGGCACGCAGCTTGGGGGTGATAGGCGCCAAGGGCGGTGTGGTGGGCAGGTTGTTGTAACCCACCATGCGGGCCACTTCCTCGATCAGGTCTTCCTCGATGGCAATGTCAAAGCGGTAGCTGGGCGGGGTTACCGTCACCACACCGTCAGATTCAGACACCGGCAGCCCCAGGCGCTGGAGCGCGTCCACGCACTGAGCCTGGGTCAGCGGCATACCAATGACCTTGGCCGCACGTGCCACGCGCAATGCGACAGGCTGTGCCGTGGGCAGATTGACCGTGTGGTCATCGATGGGGCCGCAAGCCGTATCGGCAGTACCGCAGATATCGAGAACGAGCTGCGTGATGCGCTCGATGTGCTCGACGGTCAGGCTAGGGTCGACACCCCGCTCAAAGCGATGGCCTGCGTCGGTCGAGAAGTTGAAACGGCGCGAACGCCCCGCCACAGCCTTGGGCCACCAGAAGGCGGCTTCGATGTAGATGTGGCGCGTGTCGTCAGACACCGCCGTGGCATCGCCACCCATGATGCCAGCCAGCGATTCGACCTGGCTGTCATCGGCGATCACACCCACCTTGTCATCGACGGTGATCGTGTTGCCATTGAGCAGCTTGAGCTGCTCACCGGCCTTGCCCCAGCGGACTTGCAGGCCACCGTGGATTTTGTCGAGGTCAAAAATATGCGAGGGGCGGCCCAGCTCAAACATCACGTAGTTCGAGATGTCCACCAGTGGCGACACACCACGCTGACCGCAGCGGGCCAAGCGGTCCAGCATCCACTGGGGAGTCGCAGCGCGCGTGTTCACGTTGCGCACGATGCGCCCCGAGAAACGGCCGCACAGATCGGGCGCGCTCACCTTCACGGGCAGCTTGTCTGCCAGCTGGGCTGGCACGGCCGGGAACGACGGTTGCTGCAATGGCGCACCGGTCAATGCAGACACTTCGCGGGCAATGCCGTAGACGCTCAGGCAATGCGCAAGGTTAGGCGTGAGCTTGAGGGTAAAGAGCGTGTCATCCAGATTCAAATGCGCGCGGATGTCCTGACCCACAGGGGCCGATGCGTCCAGCTCCAGCAAGCCGCCGTGGTCTTCCGACAGCTTGAGCTCACGGGCCGAGCACAGCATGCCCTGGCTTTCCACTCCACGCAGCTTGCCAACCTTGATCAGGAAAGGTTTGCCATCGTCGCCCGGGGGCAACTCAGCGCCCACCAAGGCACAAGGCACCTTGATGCCCACACGGGCATTGGGCGCACCGCAGACGATGTTGAGCAAGGCGCCCTGCCCCACATCGACCTGGCACACGCGCAGGCGGTCGGCATCAGGGTGCTGCACAGCCTCCTTGATCTCGCCGACCACGATCTTGGTGAAGGGCGGAGCGACGGGGCGCAGTTCCTCAACCTCCAGCCCCGCCATGGTCAGGGTGTCGGCCAGTTCTTGGGTGGTCAGCGGTGGATTGCAGAATTCGCGCAACCAGGACTCGGGAAATTGCATAGTGAGATTCTTTGGCGTTTGCTCTTAAAAAAGGAGCTGCTGGCGCTTTTCAATCAAGGGCTTCAGAACGAAATGACGTTGAAACCCAATAAATACGTACGCAGCCAGCTCACTTTTTTGCGTTATTGGAACTGCGACAGGAAACGGATGTCACCGTCGAAGAACAGGCGCAGGTCGTTGACGCCATAGCGCAGCATGGTCAGGCGGTCAGGCCCCATGCCGAAGGCGAAGCCGATGTACTTCTCAGGATCGAGCCCCATGTTGCGCACCACGTTGGGGTGCACCTGGCCCGAACCCGCCACTTCCAGCCAACGGCCGGCCAAGGGGCCCGTCTGGAACTGGATATCGATCTCGGCGCTCGGCTCGGTGAAGGGGAAAAAGCTGGGGCGAAAGCGCAGCACCAAGTCATCGCTTTCGAAGAAGGTGCGGCAAAAGTCCGTGAAGATGACCTTCAAATCCTTGAAGCTCACGTTCTCGCCAATCCACAGGCCTTCGCACTGGTGGAACATGGGCGAGTGCGTGGCATCGCTGTCCACACGGTAGGTGCGGCCGGGGGCGATGACACGGATTTCAGGCATGGACTGGCCTGCATCCAGTGCAGCGCGGTGCTTTTTCACATGCTGCACGGCATGGCGAATCTGCATCGGGCTGGTGTGCGTGCGCAGCAGGTTGGGGGCGGTGGCAGTGCCGCCCTCCACGTAGAAGGTGTCGTGCATGGAACGCGCGGGATGGTCTTCCGGCGTGTTCAGTGCGGTGAAATTGAACCAGTCGGTCTCGATCTCGGGGCCTTCGGCCACATCAAAACCCATGGAGCCAAAAATGCCCTCAATGCGCTCCAGCGTGAGCGACACAGGGTGCAGGCCGCCTTGGCCGCGCTGACGCCCTGGCAGACTCACATCCAAGGCCTCAGCCTTGAGTTGGGCTTGCAGTTCCGCATCCGCCAGAGCCTGCCGGCGCGCAGTCAGCGCAGCCTCAATCGCTTGCTTGGTCAGGTTGATGGCGGCGCCACGGGACTTCTTCTCTTCGACGGACAGCTGCGCCATCCCCTTCATGAGCTCCGTCACACGGCCTGATTTGCCCAGAAACTGCGCCTTGGCGTTTTCCAGTTCGGCAGGGGTAGCGCTCTGCGCAAACAGCTGCGTTGCGCTTTCGACCAGAGAATCCAACTCGTTCATATCGACTCTTGAAAATAAACAAGGGCTAGTGCCTTTTCAAGCTCTAGCCCTTGCTGTTATTGCGCAAGAAGCTATCAAAATGATAGCCCCTTATCGTGATCTCAAGCAGCCAGCTTGGCCTTGACTTGGTTCACGATGCTGCCGAAAGCAGCCTTGTCGTGCACGGCGAGGTCGGCCAGCATCTTGCGGTCGATCTCGATGGATGCCTTCTTCAGGCCGTTGGCGAACTGGCTGTAAGTCAGGCCCAGTTCACGGGCAGCGGCGTTGATACGGGCGATCCACAACTGGCGGAACACGCGCTTCTTGGTGCGGCGGTCACGGTAGGCATATTGCCCAGCCTTCATTACCGCCTGTTTGGCGATACGGAAGACGTTACCGCGGCGACCACGGAAACCCTTAGCAAGGGCGAGAACTTTCTTGTGACGGGCACGGGCCGTTACACCACGTTTGACGCGAGGCATGTATGTACTCCTTGTTCGTCAGTAAATTAAACGCCCATGCCGGGCAGCATCTGTGAAATCGAGCCCATATTGGTCTCGTGCACAGCAACCGCACCACGCAGATGGCGCTTGTTCTTGGTGGTCTTCTTGGTCAAGATGTGACGCTTGAAGGCTTGACCGCGCTTGACGGTGCCACCTGGACGAACGCGGAAACGTTTTTTCGCGCTGCTCTTGGTTTTCATTTTGGGCATTTGAATGCTCCTTTTAGTTGTGCTCGTGAGGCGTTTGCAAACCGATCTGCAAACTTGTTGGCCCCGAGCCACTTCTACCCTGAAGGTCACCCCTCAGGGTTTGGCGGTGCAAGCACCGCCTTTGCCAGGCGCCCCATCCTTTGACAGATGGCACACCCACAAACCTATCGAATCCGAATCACACCAGGACGGTCCCTGCTCAAGCAGGAGTACCGCCAGCGGCATTCTCCGCCGCAGGCTTTGCTGCAGCAGGCTTTTTCTTACCAGGGGCAATCATCATGATCATCTGGCGGCCTTCCAGCTTGGGAAACTGCTCGACGAGGATGGAGTCTGCCAACTCATCACGGATACGGTTGAGCAGAGCCAAACCGAGTTCCTGGTGGGTGATTTCGCGTCCGCGAAAACGCAAGGTGATCTTGCACTTGTCACCATCCGCCAAAAAGCGGCGAATGTTGCGCATCTTGATGTTGTAGTCGCCATCATCCGTACCAGGACGGAACTTGACTTCCTTGATCTCGATGACCGTCTGCTTGGCCTTGGCTTCGGCAGCGCGTTTTTGTTCCTGGTACTTGAACTTACCGTAGTCCATCAGGCGGCACACTGGGGGATTGGCTGTAGCAGCAATCTCCACCAGATCCACATCCAGCTCGCCCGCCATGCGCAAGGCTTCCATCAAACTCACCACGCCCAAAGGCTCGTTCTCAGGCCCAGAGAGACGAACTTCTGGGGCCATGATTTCACGGTTCAGGCGGTGTTTGCGCTCTTCACGGTGGCGACGATCACGAAATTCAGTAGCGATGGCTATCTTCCTTGAATCAAAATGCTACGAAAATTGTAGCTACACCCGCGCAACTGGCGTGCCCCAGAGCTAGATTCATTCAAAATCAGGCTTTGTCAGCAATGTCTTTGGCGATGAGTTCGATGAACGCATCCACAGACATTACACCGAGGTCACGATTGCCTCGGGCGCGCACTGCGACGGCTCCTGCCGCCTTTTCCTTGTCACCCGCGACGAGGATGTATGGCAGCTTCTGCAACGAATGCTCACGTATTTTATACGTAATCTTCTCGTTGCGCAGGTCCACGGCCACCCTAAGGCCTTGATTGGGCAGCGCTTTTTGCAGTTTTGCTGCAATTTCACGACAGTAATCGGCTTGCGAGTCGGTGATATTGAGCACCGAAACCTGCACTGGCGCGAGCCAAGTGGGCAGCGCACCAGAGTGCTGCTCGATCAAGATACCAATAAAGCGCTCCAGACTGCCCACGATGGCGCGGTGCAGCATGATGGGCCGGTGGCGTGCGCCGTCCTCACCTACAAACTCCGCATCCAGGCGCTCTGGCAGGTTGGGGTCCACCTGGATCGTGCCGCATTGCCACGGGCGACCCAACGCATCTTTCAGCGTGTATTCGATTTTGGGACCGTAGAACGCGCCTTCGCCCGGCAGGTATTCAAAATCGCAACCTGACGCGCGCAAGCCATCGGCCAGCGCCTGCTCGGCACGATCCCAGCTTTCTTCGGAGCCAATGCGCTTTTCTGGGCGGGTAGACAGCTTGTAAATGATGTCCGAAAAGCCAAAGTCCTTGTAGACCTTTTGCAGCAACCGAGTGAACGCCACCACTTCAGACTGGATTTGGTCCTCGGCACAGAAAATGTGGCCATCGTCTTGCGTGAAAGCGCGCACGCGCATGATGCCGTGCAACCCACCCGTGGGTTCGTTGCGGTGGCATTGGCCAAACTCACCAAACCGCAGCGGCAAGTCGCGGTAGCTCTTGATGCCCTGCTTGAAAATGATGATGTGTCCAGGGCAGTTCATCGGCTTGAGCGCGTAATCGCGCTTTTCCGACTCGGTCACGAACATGTTTTCGCGGTACTTGTCCCAGTGCCCTGTTTTCTCCCACAGGCTCTGGTCCAGGATCTGAGGCGCCTTGACTTCTTGGTAGCCGTTGTCACGGTACACGCGGCGCATGTACTGCTCCACTTCTTGCCACACCGTCCAGCCCTTGGGGTGCCAAAACACCGTACCGGGCGAGTGCTCGTCGATGTGGAACAGATCCAGCTCACGCCCCAGTTTGCGGTGATCGCGCTTTTCAGCCTCTTCCAGCATCGTGAGGTACTGCTGCAAATCGTCCTTGGACGCCCAGGCGGTGCCATACACGCGCTGCAGCATCTCGTTGCGATGATCGCCGCGCCAATAGGCGCCCGCCACCTTCATGAGCTTGAAGAACTTCAGTTTGCCGGTGCTGGGCACGTGAGGGCCACGGCACAGGTCTTCAAAGTCACCTTCGCGGTACAGGCTCACATCTTCATTGCTAGGGATGCTGGCAATGATCTCTGCCTTGTAGTGCTCGCCCAGGCCCTTGAAATAAGCCACAGCCTCGTCGCGCGGCAGCACCCGACGCACCACCGGCTCGTCTTTGGCGACCAATTCGGCCATGCGTTTTTCGATCGCCACCAAGTCCTCAGGCGTGAAGGGGCGCTTGTAAGCAAAGTCGTAATAAAAGCCGTTTTCGATCACCGGACCAATGGTCACCTGCGCATCAGGAAACAACTGCTTGACCGCATAAGCCAGCAAGTGAGCGGTCGAGTGGCGAATGACCTCCAGGCCATCGGCATCCTTGGCGGTCACGATGGACAAGGGGCTGTCTGCCGTGATCTGGTAGCTGGTGTCCACTACCTTCTCGCCAATCTTGCCCGCCAGTGCCGCTTTGGCCAAGCCAGTGCCGATCGATGCAGCGACTTCAGCCACCGTGACCGGGCCAGGAAATTCGCGCTGCGAGCCATCAGGGAGCGTAATGTGAATCATGGGGATGTCCGTAAAGATAAGAGGCAGCGGGCAGCAAAGGCCCACGAAAAATTCAAAACAAAAAAGCGCGGAACCGGCCGCGCTTTTTGGAAGGGAGAGTGCATCTCGTACAGGCGCGAACGGCCAGCCACTAGTGGCCGGTAAGGATCTCCGTCGTAGTTCGCGGTGTCATAACCAGGATGCCTTTCTCGCTCTTGTGAATCAATCTTGCTGATATTTTAACCATCCCTTGCCAGCAGCCAGAAAAAAGCCCGGGCATGCCCGGGCTCAGATAGCGCGAGCAGCCGCGCAGATCAGTGGAACTGCTCTTCTTCGGTCGAACCCGACAGGGCCTTCACGGAGGACGAGCCGCCCTGGATCACCGTGGTCACGTCGTCGAAGTAGCCTGCGCCCACTTCTTGCTGGTGCGAAACGAAGGTGTAGCCCTTTTCGCGCGCGGCAAATTCAGGCTCTTGCACCATTTCCGTGTAGTGCTTCATACCTTCGCCGTTGGCGTATGCATGGGCGAACTGGAAAGTGTTGTACCAGTTGATGTGGATGCCAGCCAACGTGATGAACTGGTACTTGTAACCCAGAGCCGACAGGTCTTCCTGGAAGGAAGCGATCTGCTTGTCGTTGAGGTTCTTCTTCCAGTTGAACGAAGGCGAGCAGTTGTACGACAGCAGCTTGCCGGGGCAGGCAGCGTGCACAGCTTGCGCAAATTCGCGGGCGAAGCCGATGTCTGGCACGCCGGTTTCGCACCACACCAGGTCGGCGTAGGGGGCGTAGGCGACGCCACGGCTGATGGCTTGTTCCAGGCCGTTCTTGACGCGGTAGAAGCCTTCTTGCGTGCGCTCGCCGGTCAGGAAGGGCTTGTCGTTGGCGTCGTGGTCGGACGTAATCAGGTTGGCGGCTTCGGCATCGGTGCGGGCCAGCACGATGGTGGACACGCCCATCACATCAGCGGCAAAACGTGCTGCAATCAGCTTCTCGCAGGCTTCTTGGGTGGGCACCAGCACCTTGCCGCCCATGTGGCCACACTTCTTCACCGCAGCCAGTTGGTCTTCAAAGTGCACGCCAGCAGCGCCCGACTGGATCATGTTCTTCATCAACTCGAATGCGTTCAGAACACCGCCGAAACCGGCTTCAGCGTCCGCCACGATGGGCAGGAAGTAGTCGATGAATTCCTTGTCGCCGGGGTTGATGCCACGGCCCCACTGGATTTCATCAGCGCGCTTGAAGGTGTTGTTGATGCGGCGAACCATGGTGGGCACCGAGTCGTAGGCGTACAGCGACTGGTCGGGGTACATGGTCTCAGACGTGTTGCCGTCAGCGGCCACTTGCCAGCCCGACAGGTACACGGCTTCAAGGCCTGCCTTGGCTTGCTGCATGGCCTGGCCGGCGGAGATGGCGCCGAACGCGTTCACATAGCCCTTCTTGGCGCCGCCGTTGATCTTGTCCCACAGTTTTTCAGCACCACGCTTGGCCAGGGTGTGCTCGATGGGCAGCGAGCCGCGCAGACGCACCACGTCGGCTGCGGAGTAGCCGCGCTTCACACCCTTCCAGCGGGGGTTCTGGGCCCAGTCTTTTTCCAGGGCGGCAATTTGCTGTTCGCGGCTCAGTTGTTCGTTGAGGGATTGAGGCATGTGGACACTCCTGAGGTTGGTTGAAAACACCGGGCGGCTTCGCTGCTGCCCATGGAGATAACTCTAAGTCTTCTATAAGAGTTGAGCAAGCTCTTATGTCTTATAGAAGATATAAATTTTCTTGTTTTAAAACAATTACTTAGAGTACAAATATCTCAATGCGAGAGTTGTTTTCTCATATTGAGAAAATTTGCGGCGTCGCACCAAACTCTTTATTTCGCATTGCAAAAACACATTTCCGCAATACAAAATATCGACCACCCACAAGAGTCAGGCCTTCATCCAATCCCCATGCACGATGCATGCCGCATTGGCAACATAGCGAGGGTTGATTTCATACACAAGACAGCGCACCACCGCCCCATTGCAGGGCACGGCTACCTCGCGCTTCACATATTCATCTGTCGCGCACGGTCCCAACAAGCCTTCGATCGCATCCAGCACGGGCTCCAGTGCCGGATCCATCTGATACACCTCGCCCACCACGGGCGGGCCGCCCGCGCGCAGCAGCAGCCCCGGGTAGGCACCAAGGTGGTACAGGTCGCCAGACACATGGGCTGCGCCCACCCATTGCGGTGCAGGGTGCAGCCGCCGGATGTCATTGGCCCCACCCGCGCGCAAAGTGCCATAGACAAAAACACAGCGCGCCTGCCGTGGCGGCAATGGCTCATCGGGCATGATGCGGGCTCCTTGATTTGGTGAACCGATGAGTCTAGTGCCCCACCCCAACCGCACCGTTTCCTACTTTTGCCTGGCACTCAGCATGGCCCTGGTGGGCAGCTACGTGGCACTGTCCAAGCCTCTGGCGGCCGCCATTCCCGTGTTTTTGCTGGCTTGGTTGCGCTTTGGCATCGGCGGGCTGGCCATGCTGAGCTGGTTGCGCAAACCGGTGCAAGAGCCCCCGCTGAGCCCCCAAACCAAAAGACTGCTCTTTCTGGAGTCATTGCTGGGCAACTTCCTGTTCACCCTGTGCATGCTGTTTGGCGTCAGCCTGACGAATGCACTCTCCGCTGGGGTGACCATGGCGGCCATTCCTGCAGCAGTGGCCGTGATGAGCTGGGCCTTTCTGCGCGAACGCATTGCCCCCCGCACCTGGGCCGCCGTGGCACTGGCTGTGCTGGGCATCGCCCTGCTTTCGCTATCAAAAACAGAGCATTCAGCGCAAATTGCCATTGCCCTAGAAGGCGAAAACTCATCCGACCTGGTCTGGCTGGGCCAGTTGCTGCTGATTGGAGCAGTGCTGTGCGAGGCGGCTTACTCGGTCATTGGCAAAAAACTCACCGGCAGCCTGGGGCCCAAGCGCATCACCTCCCTCATCAACCTGTGGGGCTTTGTGCTGGCCACTCCGCTGGGCCTGTACACCGCCTGGAGCTTCAATTTTGCACAAGTCAGCACGGGCAACTGGGTGCTGCTGGTGTTTTATGCGCTGGCCGCCAGCATGTGGACGGTGTGGCTTTGGATGACCGGGCTCAAATCGGTGCCTGCAGCGCAAGGCGGCATCTTCACCGTCATGCTGCCGGTCAGCGCGGCGCTGGTAGGTGTGCTGGTGCTGGGCGAACAACTGACGGGCATCCAGATGCTGGCGCTGGGTATTGCGCTGGCCAGCGTGCTGCTGGCCACTGTTCCATCGCGCGCAGCAGCCCGGGTGGGACGTGGGCCGCAATGACACCCTGACAGCTGGCGCAGTCGCTCAAAAACAGCGCTTTGTCAAAAATTTGTCAAGCACAGGCACCCCCATCGGTGACACCGGGTAGCCCTTGCTACAAATCGAGGCAAAAAAAGCCTTTTCTCCCTTGGAAACCCGTTTTTTTCAAAGTAGCATCGGGCGGCCAGTGGGAACGCAGCTTTTCTCTGGTGAAGATTGATGTCCAAAAAGGAAAAACCCAACATGGCAACTGCAAAAAAAGCCCCGGCAAAGACAGCCGCCGCCGACAAGGCTGCAGCACCGGCAAAAAAGCGCACCCCTAACGCGGCCTTCATGAAGGCCCTCACCCCCAGCCCAGCTCTGGCTGCGGTGGTCGGTGCCGCACCGCTGCCACGCACGGAGATCATCAGCAAGCTGTGGGTCTACATCAAGGCCAACAACCTGCAAGACGCCACCAACAAGCGCAACATCAACGCTGATGCCAAGCTCAAGGAACTGTTTGGCAAGCCCCAGGTTTCCATGTTTGAACTGGCTGGCCTGATTGGCAAGCACGTCAGCTGATCGGGCTCCCGATCGGTTATGCAAAAAGCCGGCTTTGCCGGCTTTTTGCTTTTGGGGCGCACAAACCCCTTCCTGGCGAACCCAGGAACCCGTTCCAAGACCTGTGTAAAGCTGTTGTTTGCAAACATCAATACAAATGAGAATGACCCTCATTTGATAGAATGTGTGACAGCCGACAATGCACAGCCATGTACAACACAGCGTAGCGCTGTGGTTCTAGCCACTGCCTCTGGTCTGCTTTGGTACGCCCACCGTTCGCTCTCCGTGCAACTGCCGTTGCAGCGCTTCGGGCCTGGGTCACACCACCCGCACCACACCATCCACGGAGGCCATCTTGGCAACAACAAGCGCACCGCGCGGCAGCAGCATGCTGCAATCCACACCATCCATCGCCCCCCAGTCCGACAAAGCCCTGCTGCCTCTGGGCGCCATGATGCTGGCCGCCTCCATGGGCAGCTGGGCACAATCCAGCGCCACCCCTGAGGTTGCCTTGCCCACCGTGACGGTGAAAGAGCAAGCCGCCCCCCAAGGCAAGGACACCCTGCTGCTCAAGCAAACCACCGTAGGCAAGGGCAAGCAAGACATCAAGGACATCCCCCAGTCCGTCACGGTGTTCACCGAAAAGCTGATGAACGACCGCAACCAGGACGACTTCCGCGAAGTGCTGCGCACCACGGCGGGCGTAACCTTCCTGGCGGGCGAAACGGGCGAGGAAGACGTGCGTCTGCGCGGCTTCTCGCTGGGCCAGGCCGGTGACATCTACAACGATGGCATGAAAGACGCCCCCCTGCTGGAGCGCGACACATTCAACAACGACCGCATTGAAGTGCTCAAGGGTTCGGCCTCCATGCTGTTTGGCAAGGGCTCGACCGGCGGCGTGGTCAACCAGGTGAGCAAGGCCCCCTTGCTGATCAACCAGCACGAAGCCTCGTACACCTACGGCACGGGCAACACCCACCGCGCCACAGGCGACTTCAACTTCATCACCGGCGAAAACGCGGCCTTCCGCCTGAACGCCATGGTGCAGGAATCCGACAACTTCGGCGCCAAGCAAGACAAGCGCGGTATTGCGCCCACCTTTGCCTGGGGCATTGGCACGCGCGACGAATTCTCGATCGGCGCCTACTACCTGACCACCGAAGGCCGCCCGATCTACAACCACCCCTGGCGCCTGTCGGCCGACGGCAAGATCAACACTACCTTGCCTGCCCGCAACTTCTACGGGCTGCAAAGCGACTACAACAACACCGAGTCGAAGTACGTCACGCTGGGGCACATCCACCGTTTTAACGACGGCGGCGAGCTGAACACCCGCCTGCGCTGGGGCAACTACAAGCGCGACATGCTGGCCAGCACCATTGGCTTCCAGAACAGCGCCATCACCCTCGGGCAGATCAACGACAGCACGGTGCTGACCCGTGGCTCCAAGGGCCGCATTGGCGAAAGCGATGTGCTGCAAGCGCAAAGCGACTACAGCAACACCTTCAACTGGGGTGGCAAGAAGCACGCCGTGCTGGCTGGCGTCGACTACTACGACGACGATGCCAAGCGCAACCAGAACTACGCCAACACCACGGCCCGCCCCACCACCATCGTGGGCGCACCGGACAACGGCGCTGCCGTGGTCGATGGCCGCACGCCCGTGCAGTGGAACACCTTCAAGTCGCGCAACCTGGGCCTGTACGCACAAGACACCATGTCGTTGACCGACACGCTGAAGCTGGTGGGCGGCCTGCGCTATGACGACTTCAAGAACTCCTACCGCAATGCGGCAGGCTCCGTGACCAACGAAGTCTCCGACAGCCTGGTCAGCCCCCGTGTCGGCCTGATCTTCCAGCCCAACGAACTGTCTTCGTACTACGTGTCGTACGGCACTTCGTACAACACCTCGGGCGACACGTACCAGTACGGCATCAACCTGAGCAGCGCCACCAACCGCACGGCTGCCACGCCGCCCGAGAAGAGCCGCAACATCGAAATCGGCAGCAAGTTCGAGCTGTTTGAACGCCGTGCCCTGCTGGGTGTGGCCATGTTCTACAGCGAGAAATACAACGAGCGCAACACCGACCCTGACACCGCCGCTGCGCAAGAGCTGCTGTCGGGCAAGCGCCACGCCACGGGTATGGAGTTCAACCTGGCTGGCCGCATCTCGCCCCAGTGGGAAGTGTTCTGGAACCACACCTGGATTCCTGAAGCCAAGATCGACCGCAGCAATGTGGCCCTGGCCGCCAACGGTGGTGGTGCGCAGGTGCAAGGCGACCGCCCTGGCCTCACCCCCAAGCACAGCGGCAGCGTGTGGAGCACCTACGCCATCACCTCCAAGATCCGTGCAGGTGCTGGCGTGACCTACCGTGGCAAGCAAAACCCCGAAGGCTCGCGTGCGGTGTACGCCAGCGGCTTCGGCGTGATCGATGCCATGGTCGAGTACGCTATCGACGACAAGACCTCCGTCAAACTCAACGTGAACAACCTGTTTGACAAGGTCTATGCCGACTCGCTGTACCGCGGCTTCTACGTCCCTGGCGCCGCCCGCTCGGTCCAGCTCACCCTGAAGACCCGCTTCTGATCCGCAGCCCAACCCGCTGCCTGTAAAGCCTGTAACCGCCTGCACACCATGTTCCTGCACATCCAGAACGTTCTGACCCCAGAGGAAATCGCCTTTTTCAGGCAATCGCTCGGCGCAGACGCCCCCTGGGTGGACGGGGCACGCAGTGCGGGTGGGCAGGCCTTGCACCAGAAGAACAACCTGCAGCTGTCGCAAGCCAGCGAGCTGTCTGCCCAGCTGCAGGCCAAAGTCAAGGCGGCCGTGCACCGCAGTGCCCTGTTTTTTTCAGCGGCCCTGCCACGGCGCATCTTCAACCCGCTGTTCAACAACTACGGCGACGGCGCCAACTACTACGGCAACCATGTGGACAGCGCCGTCATGCACTCCAAGGCCGATGGCTGCTGGGTGCGCAGCGATCTGTCTTGCACCCTGTTTTTGACCGCGCCCGAAGACTACGACGGTGGCGAGCTGGTCATTGCCCAGGCCCTGGGCGAAAAGCGCATCAAACTGCCCGCAGGCGACCTGATTCTTTACCCCAGCAGCACCGTGCACCAGGTCTCGCCCGTCACACGCGGGCACCGCATCTGCAGCTTCTTCTGGGTGGAGAGCATGGTGCGTGGGCTGGAGCAACGCCAGTTGCTGTTTGACATGGACATGGCCTTGCTCAAACTGCGCCAAAGTGTGGGCGAGACCGACCCCGCAGTGATTGCGCTGTCGGGCACGTACCACAACCTGCTGCGCATGTGGGCCGATGTGTAAGAGCCTGCGCAAAGGCCCTGGCAGCATCACCCGATGCCTGCCAATCGTTTCAAATCACTCTCTTTTTAATAGCACCTCGCGCTTACCCGACAAGCGCCAGGTGCTTTTTTCATTGCAATGACCCATTCCCCCGCACTGCAAAAGGTTCCACCCAACGTGGTGTCCCTGGCCGACCACGAACAGCACGCCCGTCAGCACGTGGACGACAACGCCTGGGCCTACTTCAGTGGCGGCGCGGCCGATGAGATCACCCTGCGCGCCAACCGCAGCGCGTGGGACGCCCTGACCCTGTGGCCGCGCGTGCTGCGCCCCCTGGCGGGCGGGCACACCCGCGTCAGCCTGCTGGGCCGCACGCTGGCGCACCCCATCTTGCTGGCGCCCATTGCGTTCCAGCGCATGGCCCACCCTGACGGCGAACTGGCCACCGCCTACGCCGCCGCCGCGCTGGGCGCGGGACTGGTGCTCAGCACCCAGGCCAGCCTGCCGCTGGAGCCCATCGCGCAGGCGGTGCTCAGCGACCCAGGGCGTGGGCCGCTGTGGTTTCAGCTGTATCTACAGCACGACCGGGGCTTTACCCAGGCCCTGGTGCAACGCGCCGAAGCCGCAGGCTACGAGGCCCTGGTGCTGACCGTGGACGCCCCCACCAGCGGCATCCGCGACCGGGAGCGCCGCGCCCACTTCCACCTGCCGCCCGGCATCGGCCCGGTGAACCTGGCCGGCCTGCAGCCCCCGCCCACCCTGGCCCTGCAGCCCGGGCAAAGCGCACTGTTCGATGGCCTGCTGCACCAAGCCCCCACCTGGGACGACATCGCCTGGCTCAAATCCATCACCCGCCTGCCCGTGCTGCTCAAAGGCGTGCTGCACCCGGCCGACGCTGTCCAGGCGATGGCGGTGGGGGCCGACGGGATCATCGTCTCCAACCACGGTGGCCGCACGCTCGATACCGCCCCGCCCACCGCCCTGGCCCTGCACCGCATTGCGCAGGCCGTGGCGGGCGCAGTGCCCGTGCTGGTGGATGGCGGTATACGCCGGGGCACCGATGTGCTCAAAGCCATGGCGCTGGGTGCCAGCGCGGTGCTGGTAGGCAGGCCCGCCGTGCACGGGCTGGCCCATGCTGGTGCAGCGGGGGTCGCCCACGTGCTGCGCTTGCTGCGCGATGAGCTGGAGGTGGCCATGGCTCTCACAGGCTGCAAAACCCTGGCAGACGCACCGGCAGCCCTGTCGGCAGACTGATGGGCAGACTGCTGGGCCGCCATTGAACAGGCGCAAGTCCCTGTTGCAAAGCGGCTTGCGCACTGTCAACCCCACGGGCGCAAGGGAATGCATTGCAAATGCGATGGATTCGTATTTATAATTCAGTCATTACCAACAGCCAGCTACTCTGCTTGCCGCCATGATCGTCTGCGTATGCCGCCGAGTTTCGGACCGAGAAATTGCCCGCCACGCCCGGGCAGGTCTGAGCTTTGACGAAATCCAGTTCGAGCTGGGCGTTGCCACCCAATGCGGCCGCTGCGAAAGCTGCGCCCGCGACGTGGTGGCGCAATGCAGTGCAACCCATCCGATTGCTGCGGTGCACAATGAATCTGTGCCGCAGACGATCCAGCTTGCCAGCTCCATCACGGAAAGCAAGGCATGGACCTCCTCTCTACACTCGCAGGCAGCCTGATCCTGGTGGCGGGCTCCGCCTGGTGGATCTTTCGCAAATAAAATCAAAGGTCATTTAGGCCTCTAGCGCTTATTCTGTAAGCGCTAGCAGCTATCATTTTTATGTCGCAGCCTGATCGTTTTGCCCCTGCCGGGGGCTTGAGTCGCAACACCGTCATCGTCAGCAGCGTCGTGCTCTTTCACGTGGCTGCCATCTGGGCCCTGCAGTCGGGCTTGGTGCGCAAGGCGGCAGAGATCATTGTTCCTGCCGAACTGCTCAGCGAGTTCATCAACCCGCCAGCCCCCAAGGTGGCGCCGCCACCGCCCAAGCCCGCGCCAACACCGCCTGCCCCCAAGACAGCGCCCAAAGTGCAAGCCCCCAAGCCAGCGCCCATGCCGCTGGCCATCAACGACCCCACTCCGGCGCCCAATGCGCCCACCGGGGCCACCACGCCGCAGCCCCCCGCGCCCCCCATCACCGAGCCCGTGGCCGCCGCGCCTGCAGCGCCACCCGCGCCCCCGGCCCCGCCCAAGATCGAGCTGCCCTCCAGCGATGCGGCTTACCTCAACAACCCCAAGCCCAGCTACCCCGCCATCAGCAAGCGCATGGGTGAGCAAGGCAAGGTGGTGCTGCGCGTGCTGATCGGCACCGACGGCACGCCGCAGAAGGTGGAAGTCAACAAGTCCAGCGGCTACGAACGCCTGGACCGCCAGGCCCAGGAAGCCGTGATGCGCTGGCGCTTTGTGCCCGGCAAACGCAACGGTGTTCCCGAAACCATGTGGAACCTGGTCCCCGTCAATTTTGTTCTCGAATAATCATCAGGAGTTTTCATGGAATCGCAATTCGGTATCGCCAATGTCTGGATTCAAGGCGACTTTGTTACCCGTGCCGTGGCCATTCTGCTGCTGGGCATGTCCCTGGCCTCGTGGATCGTCATCCTGATCAAGGCCATCGACATCATCAAGTTCAAGAAGCACGCCCGCGCTGCGCAAGACTTCTGGCACAGCGAAGACTTTGCCGCTGGCATGAGCAAGCTGGGCGCCGACCCCACCAACCCCTTCCGCCACCTGGCACTGGAAGGCCGCGAAGCCACCGCCCACCACCGCAACACCAAGGCGCACCTGCACGATGCGCTGGACGTGAGCGACTGGGTGACGCGCTGCCTGCGCAACTGCATTGACGAATTCACCGCCCGCCTGCAATCGGGCCTGGCCATCCTGGCCTCGGTGGGCTCCACGGCTCCGTTCATCGGCCTGTTCGGCACGGTGTGGGGCATCTACCACGCCCTGTTGGCCATCGGCACCTCGGGCCAGTCCACCATCGACAAGGTGGCCGGCCCCATCGGTGAAGCGCTGATCATGACCGCCCTGGGCCTGGCCGTGGCCATCCCTGCGGTGCTGGGCTACAACGCCCTAGTGCGCGGCAACAAGTCCATCCTGGGCGGCCTCAACAGCTTTGCCCATGATCTGCACGCCTACTTCGTGACCGGTGCCCGCGTGAACGCGGGTGGCGAACAGGGCAAGGTGCTGCCCATGAAGAAAGGCGGCTAAGCCATGTCGTTTGGAACCCAGGACAGCTCCGATGAGGTGATGAACGAGATCAACATGACGCCCCTGGTGGACGTGATGCTGGTGCTGCTCATCATCTTCATCATCACCGTGCCGGTGATGAAACACTCGGTCAATGTCGACCTGCCACGGGCCACCAACCAGCCCGAGGACGTGAAGCCCGAGACCGTGCGCCTGAGCGTATCGTCCGAAGGCAAGTACTACTGGAACGAGTCGGAAGTGACGGAGGAAGAACTCTTCCCCCGCCTGCAAACCGAAGCCGCCAAGGAACCGCAGCCCGACCTGCACATCCGCGGCGACAAGGCCGTGCGCTACGAAAAGGTGGCCACCGCCATGGCAGCCGCCCAACGTGCTGGCGTGCGCAAGATCGGGTTTGTGACAGACCCGCAGCAGTAACCCAGCAGGCGCTGTGGACCGCTCCACACCCCCAGGCTCCGCAAGGAGCCCCTCTCAAAGCCCCGGGCCCTGTGCACGGGGCTTTTTGCGTTGGGAGGCCTATGGCCGCAGGTGCAGCCTTGGTCCAGGGCACGGCATACCCCGCCGCCAGAATACGCACACACCCGATGTCGCAGTCTTGCCACCATGGGCGGGCCAGGCACCAACCTTCAGGAGACGCTGATGAAACTCCACCCCGCCATCCACATGGTCTGCGCTGCCATCTGCCTGGGCCTGCTGTTCGCCGGGCAAGGCAGGCTGGCAGGCGTTCTGTATGTGGTGTTTTTAGCGATCGAGATTTTTGTCTCCGCCGTCACTGGCAAGCAGGGGAACGATACCGAAAAGTGACAGGTGCGGGAGGCCACGATGTACAGCCGCCCTTGTGGCGCCCCGCCCGCCCCGTAATGCGCCCCGCCTTGCGGGGTGTTGTCACACCTGGGCACACAAATCCCCGAAATATTTTCAGAAATCGCTTGCCAAGTAATTGCGAATCGTTATCATTAGCACATCGATCAGCATCACACCGCTTCAGGAACACAGACATGCAAGCCACATTGACCACCGCCTCGTTCTTGCGTTCTTCCATGGCCTCGGCCAACGCCGCTGCCGTGCCATCGGCCGCCTCGGAAGGCCCGGTGCTGGCAGTGGACAGCAGCACCTTGCTGCAGGGTCAAAAGGCCGTGGCCATCAGCCACAACGGCTCGTTGTACCGCCTGCAAGCCACCAAACTGGGCAAGCTGATCCTGACCAAATGAGTTTCATCGTGGGGCGACTCCCGGGCTCAACAGCAGTCCGCAAGGGTCGTTTTTGCCAGCCAACGGTTTATCCCGCGTAGCCAGGCTTTTTTTCTCCACGGTATGGTTTCCCCCATCAAAAAAACCGGTCGCTGACCGGTTTTTTTTGTGCCCGCCTGATTGGGGGCGGGCGATGCGCCCCAGCGGGGTGCTAGGGATGTCCTGCATCACCCTCGCGAGTCGGTGGTAGTGCGGATCGGGAGAGGCCGCAAGGCGTCTTTTAGCAGCCAATAGCCCGGCTATTGGCAAGAAAAGCAACGCAGCGGACTGCCCGAGGCCGCGCTATCACCGACCGCAGGGAGTGATGAAGGTCATCCCTAGGGATCCTCTGCACAAATCACCGCGCCGTGTGCATCTGCGGCCTCGGGCGGTCTGCCGCGTTGCAAATGCTCGCAATAGCTACAGCTATTGCTGCGCTTTGCGCCTTGCAGCCCATCCCGATCCGCAGTCCACACTTGCCGCTCGATTCATGCAGAGGATCCCTAGGCCATCACAAGCCCAGGGCGGCAATCCCAGCACGGGCAATCTGTGCGTCTTCCGTCGACTTCACGCCGCTCACGCCCACGGCGCCCAGGCATTGGCCGTCTTTCATGATCGGCACGCCGCCTTCGAGCATGCCTTCCAGCGTGGGAGCGCTCAGGAACGAGGTGCGGCCACCGTTGATGACGTCCTCATAGCCCTTGCTTTCACGGCGGCCCAGTGCGGCCGTACGGGCCTTGGCGGGGGCAATGTGTGAGGACACAGCGGCAGCACCGTCCAGGCGCTGCAGCCACAGCAGGTGGCCGCCATCGTCCACGATGGCAATGGTCACAGCCCACTGGTTCTTCAGCGCTTCGGCTTCTGCGGCAGCGGCAATGCGCTTGATGTCTGCCAGTTCGAGTTCAAATTTGGTTTTCATGGAATGTCCTTTGAGGCGGGCCACGGGATCAATCCGCTGCCATCGCTCCCGGAGCATAGCGCCCATGACAGCGTTGGCGATGGTACGCTGGGGTGAAAGACTTCATCCCTGCAGTGAGGGAATCCCGTGAATCCTTCACGCACTTCACGCAGCGCACATGCGAAATCGCGGCACTCCGCAGCCTGTGCGCTCGATAACTATGTTGACTGCGGCGCAGGGTACTCTCAAGGTTTGGGCTTGGCGTGCCGATAATTAACACAAGATGTTTTCATACCTCCGCGTCCACCGTTCGCGTTTGCTTGTTGCCGCCACGGCGGTGTTGCTGCTGGCTGGCTGCGAGATTCCAGGCATCTGGCCCGACCCGCGCATTGCCCAGCGCGAGGAGGAATCCAAAGCCATTGGCGGCGCCTGCCGCCATGCCTTGCGCGGGCTGGAAGACTGCTACACCCTGAACCCCAAGGCGTCCAAGGCCTCGGTGTTTGCAGGGTGGAAGGAGATGGACGCCTACATGCGCGAGAACAAGCTCGAAGGCAGCCCGTCGGTCATAGAAAAGACCGATAAACCGGAGAAGAAGGCAGCCGCCTCCGCGTCTGTGTCTGCATCTGCCGACAGCAAAAGCGCCAGTGCCAAGCACTGAAGGCGCGGCTGGTGCGGACCAGCACCGTATTTAAAGCCCCAAACCGATACAGCCTTTAAAAGGCGCCCCCAAACCAGCAGTTGGGCATGTGGCTTGGTGGTTGACAGCAGGACCAGGGCGTCGAAAGCGCTGGCCCTGCCCCGTCAGGTTCGCTGCATCAGGCCCGCTCAAACACCGCCATGCTCTCGACATGCGCGGTGTGCGGGAACATGTTGACCATGCCCGCAGCCACGCAGCGGTAGCCTGCCAGGTGCACCAGCAAACCGGCATCACGCGCCAGGGTGGCGGGGTTGCAGCTCACGTACACGATGCGTTTGGGCGGGCTCCAGTGCTCCGCGCCCTCGGGCAAGGGCGGCGCATCTTCAGCACCTTGGCGGGCCTGCTCGATGTCTGCCAGGGCCTTGGCCAGCGCAAAGGCGCCTTCGCGTGGGGGGTCCACCAGCCATTTGTCGGCCACTCCATCGGCGATCAGCATGGCGGGCGTCATTTCAAACAGGTTACGCGCTACGAAATCAGTAGTTGCTAGCGCTTGCCCTTCTTGCCTTAGAGCCTGATTTGACTGGTAGTTCTCGCGCGAACGGGCCACCAGCGCCTCACTGCCTTCAATGCCCAGCACCTCACGCCCCTGGGTGGCCAGCGGCAGCGTGAAGTTGCCCAGGCCACAGAACCAGTCAATCACCCGCTCGTGCTTTTGCACATCCAGCAGCCGCAGGGCACGCGACACCAGCACGCGGTTGATGTGCGGATTCACCTGCGTGAAGTCGGTGGGCTTGAACGGCATGGTGATGCCGAAGTCAGGCAGCGCGTACGACAGCGGCTCACTGTCCTCATCCAGCAGCTTGACGGTGTCAGGCCCCTTGGCTTGCAGCCACCACTGCACCTGGTGCTGGGCCGCAAAGGCGCGCAGGCGGGCGATGTCGTCGGCAGACAAAGGCTCCAGGTGGCGCAGCACCAGGGCCGTGACATGGTCACCGCAGGCCAGCTCAATCTGCGGGCAGGTGTCCCGCGCATCCATGTCGGCAATCAGGCCGCGCAGGGGCATGAGCATGGCGCTGACATGGGGCGGCAGCACGGGGCAGACTTCCATGTCGGCCACGTAGCGGCTCTTGCGCTCGTGAAAGCCCACCAGCACCGTGCCCTTTTTGATGACATGGCGCACGGCCAGGCGGGCACGGTAGCGGTAGCCCCAGGCCGGGCCCTCGATGGGGCGCAGGATGGTTTCGGCCTTCACCTTGCCCAGGTGCCAGAGGTTGTCCTCCAGTGCCCGCTGCTTGACGGCCACCTGGGCGCGCGTGTCCAGGTGCTGCATCTTGCAGCCGCCGCAGGAGCCGCCGTGCAGACCAAAATGCGGGCAGCCTGGGCGCACGCGCTGCGAGGACTCGCGGTGGATGTCCGTCAGGCTGGCCTGTTCCCAGTTGTTCTTTTTGCGATGGGTGTTGGCGCTGACCCACTCGAACGGCAGGGCGCCATCAATGAAGACGACCTTGCCATCGGGCTTGCGGGCAACACCCTGGGCGTCCAGGTCCATGGACTGCACCGCAAGCCAGCCCTCGGGAAGATCCGGAAGGTCTGGCAGGTCTGCGGTGTCTTGAATTTCTTGTGAGGAGAGTGGTTCTGTCTGTTCGCTCATCCCCCGATTGTCTCAGGCTCGGGACCCCTGGGCCGCCCGATGGGTGGCCAGCCGGGTTTTGAGGGCTGGCCTGAGGGGAGATTTAGCCCCGGTCAGCGCGCCGTGCGCGGGGGGCTGCGCTGGCGGCCGAAGGCTTGGTGCGGCTGGGCAGCTTGTTGATGACGACTTCGCAACCTTGTGTGTCCAGGGTGAACACCATCTTGCCGCCCGGCGCCACCGAGGAAAGCGTTTGGTGCAGCGGGAAGGACAGGTCCACCGGGGCTTCGTACGAGCGGTAGATCAGCTCGGAATCTGCGGCATAGATGTAATAGCAGGCGGCCGATGCAGCGGGGCTGAACAACGTGGCGGCCAATGCTGCGGCAGCGGCTGCGTAAGGCAATGCGGGCATCTTCTTCTCCTCGGTATAGACTGAAATTGGTTGCATTATGCGGCGCCACCCCCTCGCAGCCCAAGCGCAAACGTTGCATCCGCAGCCACTGCCAGCCGCTCGAAACAGTTGGATACAGCTGCTTGGCACACCTCAGGCCGTCACCCGCCGTCAAATGTGCAGGTGCAAATGGTTGGTGTGCTTGACCTCTTCCATCACCGCATAGGTCCGCGTCTCGCGCACGCCCGGTAGCTGCCACAGCACATTGCCCGCAAACACGCGGTAGGCATTCATGTCGGCGGATCGCGTCTTGAGCAGGTAGTCGAACCCGCCCGCCACCATGTGGCACTCCATGATCTCGGGGTGCACCTGTACGGCGGCCTTGAACTGGTCGAACACATTGGGCGTGGTGCGGTCCAGCAGCACCTCCACAAACACCAGCATGCCCGCGCCCAGCTTCAGGGGGTTCAGGCGCGCCTCGTAGCCCAGGATGAAGCCATCGCGCGTGAGGCGCTGCACCCGCGCCAGCACGGCGGTGGGCGACAGGGCCACCGCCTCGGCCAGCTTGAGGTTGGCAATGCGGCCGTCTTCCTGCAGGATTGACAGTATCTTGCGGTCAATCCGGTCCAGATCGGGTTCGGTTTGCATGTCGATTAGAGTTTTATTCGGCTTCAATGCCAATTTTCGACCATTTATTCACCACCAACCCAAGGATCATCGCCAATAACGCGCCCAACCAACACTTTCCCCCGTGTTGGGCCCTGCCAACCCCCTGAAAGACACCGCCATGACGCAGCCCTCCGCCCCGTTTGCAGACTTCGCGCCCCGCACGCCGCTGTCCAACCCGCTGCGCGCAGCCATCACCGCCGCCACCCGCCGCCCCGAGCCCGAAGCCCTGGCCCCGCTGCTGGCCCAGGCCCGCCTGCCTGCCGATCAAGCAGCGTCGGCCGAGCAACTGGCGCTGCGCATTGCCAAGGCGCTGCGCGAACGCAAGGCCAGCGCCGGACGTGCGGGCATCGTGCAGGGGCTGCTGCAGGAGTTTTCGCTGTCGTCGCAAGAAGGCGTAGCGCTGATGTGCCTGGCCGAGGCCCTGCTGCGCATCCCCGACAAGGCCACGCGGGATGCGCTCATCCGCGACAAGATCAGCCACGGCCAGTGGGATGCCCACCTGGGCAAGAGCCCCTCGCTCTTCGTCAACGCCGCCACCTGGGGCCTGCTCATCACCGGCAAGCTGATGGCCACGCACAGCGAAGGCAGCCTGGGCAACTCGCTCAGCCGCCTGATCGGCAAGGGCGGCGAGCCGCTGATCCGCAAGGGCGTGGACATGGCCATGCGCATGATGGGCGAGCAATTTGTGACCGGCGAGACCATTGATGAGGCCCTGCGCAACGCCCGCACGATGGAAGCCGAGGGCTTTCGCTATTCGTACGACATGCTGGGTGAGGCCGCGCTGACCAGCGAAGACGCCAAGCACTACTACGCCTCATATGAGCAAGCCATCCATGCCATTGGCAAGGCCTCTGCCGGGCGCGGCATCTATGAAGGGCCGGGCATCTCCATCAAGCTCTCGGCCCTGCACCCGCGCTACAGCCGCGCCCAGTTTGGCCGCGTCATGGACGAGCTGTACCCGCTGGTGTTGCGCCTCACGGCCCTGGCCAAGCAGTACGACATTGGCCTGAACATCGACGCCGAAGAAACCGACCGCCTGGAGCTGTCGCTGGACCTGCTGGAGCGCCTGTGCCACGAGCCCACCCTGGCGGGCTGGAACGGCATTGGCTTTGTCATCCAGGCCTACCAAAAGCGCTGCCCGTTCGTCATCGACTATGTGGTTCAACTCGCCCGCAGCACCCAGCGCCGGCTGATGGTGCGCCTGGTCAAAGGCGCGTACTGGGACAGCGAAATCAAGCGTGCCCAGGTCGATGGCCTGGAGGACTACCCCGTCTACACCCGCAAGGTGCACACCGACATCTCGTACATCGCCTGCGCCAAGAAGCTGCTGGCCGCGCCCGAGGCCGTGTACCCCCAGTTCGCCACGCACAACGCCGAGACGGTGGCCACCATCTACCAACTGGCAGGCAGCAACTACTACGCAGGGCAATACGAATTCCAGTGCCTGCACGGCATGGGCGAGCCGCTGTACGAGCAGGTGGTGGGCGCGATCAGTGCGGGCAAGCTCGGCCGCCCCTGCCGCATCTATGCCCCCGTGGGCACGCACGAAACGCTGCTGGCCTATTTGGTGCGCCGCCTGCTGGAGAACGGCGCCAACACCTCGTTTGTGAACCGCATTGCCGACGAAACGATTGCGCTGGATGAATTGGTCAAGAGTCCCGTGCAAGTGGTGGACCAGCAAGCTGCGGCAGAAGGCACTGCGGGCCTGCCCCACCCCCGCATTGCCACGCCCCAGGGCCTGTATGGCGCGCACCGCACCAACTCCCGCGGGCTGGATCTGTCGAACGAAAACACGCTGACCGAACTGGCCGCCGCCCTGCAAGCCACGGCGGCCCATGCCTGGACCGCCGCCCCCTTGCTGGGCACCGATGCCCCTGCAGGCCCCAACCAGCCCGTGCGCAATCCTGCTGACCACAGCGATGTGGTGGGCCAGGTGCAAGAAGCCACCACCGCCGACGTAGACCAGGCCCTGGCGCACGCCCAGGCCGCCGCAGCCCCTTGGGCCGCCACGCCGCCCGCCGAGCGCGCTGCCGCCCTGCTGCGCACCGCCGACTTGCTGGAGGAGCGCATCCAGCCCCTCATGGGCCTGCTGATGCGCGAAGCAGGCAAGAGCGCCAGCAACGCCATCGCCGAGGTGCGCGAGGCCGTGGACTTCCTGCGCTACTACGCGGCCCAGGTGCAAAGCACCTTCGACAACGCCACCCACATCCCGCTCGGCCCCGTGGCCTGCATCAGCCCCTGGAACTTCCCGCTCGCCATCTTCATGGGCCAGGTGGCGGCAGCGCTGGCCGCAGGCAATCCCGTGCTGGCCAAGCCCGCCGAACAAACCCCGCTGATCGCCGCCGAGGCAGTGCGCCTGCTGTGGCAGGCCGGTGTGCCCCGTGCCGCCGTGCAACTGCTGCCCGGCCAGGGCGAGACCGTGGGCGCGCGTTTGATTGGCGATGCCCGCGTGATGGGCGTGATGTTCACCGGCTCCACCGAGGTGGCGCGCATCCTGCAACGCACCGTGGCAGGTCGCCTGGACGCCGCAGGCCGCCCCATCCCGCTGATTGCCGAAACCGGGGGGCAGAACGCGATGATCGTGGACTCATCCGCATTGGTCGAGCAGGTGGTTGGCGACGCGGTGTCGTCCGCCTTTGACAGCGCAGGCCAGCGCTGCTCCGCCCTGCGCGTGTTGTGCGTGCAAGAAGAAGCCGCCGACCGCGTGGTCGAGATGCTGCAAGGCGCCATGGGCGAGCTGCGCGTGGGCAACCCCGGCGCGCTGCGCGTGGATGTGGGCCCGGTGATCGATGCCGAAGCGCAGGCAGGCATCGCCCAGCACATCGAAAAATTCAAGGCCCAAGGCCATCGGGTGTTCCAGCACACCAGCCATCTGGTGGCGACCAGCGCACCAGGCACCTTCGTGCCCCCAACACTCATCGAACTGAACCACATCGGCGAGCTGCAACGCGAAGTCTTCGGCCCCGTGCTGCACCTGGTGCGCTACGCGCGCGACGACCTGGATCGCCTGCTCGACCAGATCAACGCCACCGGCTACGGCCTGACGCAAGGTGTGCATACCCGCATCGACGAAACCATTGCCCGCGTGGTGAACCGGGCCCATGCTGGCAACGTGTACGTCAACCGCAACATGGTGGGCGCCGTGGTGGGCGTGCAGCCCTTTGGCGGCGAAGGCCTGTCGGGCACGGGGCCCAAGGCAGGTGGGCCGCTGTACCTGCTGCGCCTGCTATCGCAGCGCCCGGCCGATGCGCTGGCACGCACCTTTGCCGAAGCTGATCGCTTCAGCCCACCCGACACAGAGCGACGCGAGCGCCAACTGGCGCCCCTGGCCGCCTTGCAGCAATGGGCGCACCACCAGGGCAACCTGGCCCTGACGGGCCACTGCCAGCGTTTTGCGCAAGAGACCCAAAGCGGCACCGCCCGCACCCTGCCCGGCCCCACGGGCGAGCGCAATGTCTACACCCTGGCGCCCCGTGCCCGCGTGCTGTGCCTGGCACCCAGCGCTGACGACCTACTGGTACAGACGGCCGCCGTGCTCGCCAGCGGCGGCACCGCCCTATGGCCCAACGCGCAGGCTAGCCTGCATGCCAAACTGCCCACACAGGTGCAGGCCCAGGTCATGCTGCAAGACAACGCGCTCAGCAGCGCCGCCGTAGCGCTGGACGCCGTGCTGCACCACGGCGAAGCCTCGGCCTTGCAGGCCGTGTGCACCGCCCTTGCACAGCGCCCCGGCCCCATCGTGGGCGTGACAGCACTGCAACCCGGCACGGCAGACATTCCGCTGGAACGCCTGCTCATCGAACGGGCACTGAGCGTGAACACGGCCGCCGCCGGGGGCAATGCAAGCCTGATGACGATCGGCTGAGGGTTCTGCACAGGGCCACCGCCCTGCAACTAAAAATTTGAATCAAATCAGCCGCTAGCGCTTGCAGATAAAGCGCTAGAAGCTATTAATTCAATAGCATTCAAGATGCGGATGCCAAGGGCAGATTGAGCAACAGGTTCTGTGGCTTGATGCGCACCACGCCCTCTGCGTTGGTGGCCAGCCCCAGGTACACCGGCTTGCCCGCCACATCGGCGCGCATCTCGGCCGGGTTGGCAAAGGTCAGCGTGAACAGGCTCACCAGCCGCGCCATGCGCTCAGGCTCCACGGGCCGGTCCTGGTACAGGTCGTTGAGGATGGCGGTGGACTCCACGTCCAGCCCCACGTGCCAGCGCCAGGCGCTGTCGGTGACCTGGTGCACAGGCTCGATCAACACTTGCACGCCCAGCAGATGGGCCGCCCAGCGCTCCAGCACGCGGGCCAGGGCCTTCAAACCTGACCGGGCACGGGTCATCTTGAACGTCAGGCCATGGCTCAGGTCCTGTGTCAGCTCGTGGGTCAGGTCGAGCAGGAAGTGGTGGCGCTCGCTCGCCTGCCAGTAATCCACGGCGTTGTCCGCGGTCAACACCTGCACCTGCGCCGTGGGCTGCAAGGCCCCGCTTTGCCGCAGCAAGCGCCCCACCTCGCCCAAGCCCGCCGTCTCGTTGAGCATGTCGAGCGTGGCGCGGTCGCCTGCCAGCATCTGGCCTTCGTACTGCGTGATGCGCTGGGGGCTGAACAGCATCTCGGCGGCGCGGGCCTCCAGGGCGTCGTTGCAGTCGGCCAGCAGGTGGCGCAGCAGCGCCTGCACCACCGCGTCGATGAACACCGCCGGCACATCCACCACCCCGCTGCGCATCAGTTGCAGGTAGTACGCCTCCAACGTGCCCGCCGCCAGCAGGCCATCGCGAAAGCGCAGGAACACGGCGTAGTTCTCGCGCGCGTCGTCGTCCTGCACGGCGGCCAGCTCGGCCGCCGCCACGGGCTTGAGCGGTGCAGCCTGCAAACCCTCGTGCAGGGCCACTTCGGCGGCGCAAGACTCGGGCACCAACGCCAGCTCAGGCCGCGCGAGAAACGTGCGCACATAGGCCTGCGTGGGCACCAACCAGCCGCGCGCATTCTGCTGCAGGTGGGTGTACCCACTGCGGGGCCAAAAGTCATGGAGGTGTGGCGTCACGGCGAAGGTTCCTGAAAATCAAAACGCCCAAGGCTACACCGGCCTCCCCGAGCTTTCCCGCACAGGCCTGCGTTTTTGCGGTGTCGGCGGCACAATGGACGCACGATGAACGCGCCGCCCACCACGCTCCCCATCCGCACCGAATGCCCACCTGGCGCCTGCGTGTGCGACCGCGATGCCCTGCTGCAAAACCCGCAAGGCGACACCCGCGTGCTGCTGCTGACCCGCGAAGAAGAAAAGCGCCTGCTGCAGAGGCTGGAGCAACTGACCAACCTGGCCGACCTGCGTCGCATGCAAGAGCGCATGGAGCAACAACTGGGCATCCGCGTCACCATCACCCCAAGCCCCAACGAAGTGCGCACCCTGCGCGGCATCGCCATCCTGGTCCACGAACAACCCGGCCTGTGCCGCAAAACCCGCCAGGCCATTCCAGCAGCCATCAAGCAAAGCCTGGAGCGGCGGCCAGAGATCAGCTATGAACTGCTGGACGAAGGGGGGTTGTTTGGCGGACAGTAACTGTCACTGGCTTCCTGCCAGCGTACTCGGCGCAAAGCCCCCTGAATGAAAAAAGGCCTTGAATGACTTCAAGGCCTTTTTCGTTCGTGCATCGAAGCTCAGTCATTAGACCTGAGCTGCGTTTCGATCATTTTCAACCAATAATAACGCACGAAAATTTTTTTACTGACAAGCACTTGCACCTCCTAAAACCAAGTGTGTAGTTTTTTTGCAAACTGGAGATTGCAATTAAAAAAAATTTTATTACCATAAAATTACCAATCAATTAAATGGTAGCAAATTATACATCGTGTACGCAAACGTCTACCTAAATTTATCCCATAACCGGTGAACAACATATTCTGAACCACGGTGACTAAGGTGATCGTCATCAGTATATAAAAGAGCACCATCCTTGCTGCCGTAACAATACTTCTCATCACACAATGCTTTTGACAAATCAACCACATTAACAGATGGACGTGACTCTAGTACGATAGCCAATCGCCCCCTAAAGTCACGAGTTCTATCATCATATTCAGATCTTAAAATAGCGCAAGGTTCTTTAACCTTAGCGGTTATTGTTATGGGCCGAAGGCTCAAGCAAGACTTAATATCAAAACCCAACTCTGGAACATCAATCAAATAAGTAACCTTCTTTCCAGCAGATGTGAGAACATCGAATGTGGTTCCGAGTGCTCCAAAAAAGACCTCTGAATTAGACCTTATTCCTTGCTCTTCATTCTCGTAGTGCAAGACCCATTCACCATAATTTTCCACACTACCAAATCCATTCGAAGTGGTATATAACGGGCCACGAGAAGCAAGAACAACCTCCTTAATGCTTGGATCTGAAATAATTATTTTCAACGCTGCAGTAATCTTAGAAATACATCCAAAAGTATCTGAGGCTTTATTAATTTTACTAACAACATTAAGCAAGGGAGGGCAAGCATCCCCTCCCCCAAACACAGCGACACCAACCCCAACCGAAGAGTAAAACTCCCTTAAGCCAGAATAAATGGTTGGAGCGTGACTATCTCCCAACACAACTACAGAAGGTTTTTCCCCAGAGTAATAGCACCTTAAATCCTTGTAAGAATCACACAACCATCCATCCATTCTTTTAAATTTGAAGTTTAAGTCCTCAGTCTGTAGCTGGACAAGCTTAACAGAGTCTCTAAACTTCAACCCACCACGAGCGTACGCATTATAACCAACAAAAGCAATCAATGCCATCAAAAGTAATAAGCACGGTACTTTAATTTTATCTCGCACACCAAACCGTATAGGACGTTCAATTAGCTTGTAAGTAAGCCAGGCCAGCACTATTGACAGCACTACTGCCGCAATACGTATGTTACGACCTGGTACCTCACTCTCAACTATTCGAGCGAAAGACAACAGCGGCCAGTGCCATAAGTAGAGTGGAAAGCTGATCAAGCCAAACCAAACAGCAATCTTATTTGATAATATATTTTTATTAATAAAAGCTTTAGGCCCGGCCAAAATAATCATCACAGCACCTAAAACCGGGATGACAGCCCACCTACCTGGAAAAATCACATCTTTATTAATTTTATAAAAACCAAAAACCAGAAGCAAGCTGCCGAAAAATGAAATCACATTAGACAGAGTTCGTCCATCTACTTCTACGGTCTCTCTGTAGACTATTTTAGCAAGCCAGCCATCAATCTTTAAATTATAGTTAGCGAACGCATTTTTCTTGTACAGAGCCAACCAAGCCAATAGACTTCCACTCAACAACTCCCAAAATCTTGTTTGCGGAGAGTAAAAGGTAGCCACAGCATCCTTCCTAATGCCCTTAATATTAAGATAAAATGAAATGAAGGCAACAAGGATAGTCAGCGTAAGTAGGTTGAACTTTTTCCTCCAAGCCAACCACAATACGAACGGCCAGACTATGTAAAACTGCTCCTCAATACCCAGACTCCATAAATGCAATAAAGGCTTAGTCTCTGCCGAATTGTCAAAATAGCCAGACTCACCCCACAAAACAAAGTTAGAAACAAAGCCAGCACCAGCCGCTATGTGCTGACCCAACTGCTTATATTCATCCGCAAGTAGAGCGAACCATCCAAAAGCATAACTAGCAATAAGAACAAGCAACAATGCTGGAAAAATTCGCTTGACGCGACGTGCGTAGAACTCTGCGAAGCTAAATGTACCTCTATCCAAATTCTCAAAAATGATAGTAGAGATGAGGAAACCTGAGATAACGAAGAACACATCAACACCAATGAAGCCGCCCTTCATCCACGCGGGGAAAGCGTGAAAAGCAACTACAGACAGCACAGCGACTGCTCTCAAGCCATCGATGTCTGGGCGATACTTAGGGTGTGAAAGATGGAGAGTAGATGTTGTCATTTTAGATATGCTAACAGTCGCCGGCACTTGCCAAACCTAAGCGACGGGGTAAAATTCGCAATAAAACTTCATATTCTACCTCTGAAACAACCTATAAAACAACACAAGTAGAACGCGATGAGCCGTGCTGAAGAAATTATCGCCCAGCAGAAGCAAATTGAAGAGGAACTTAAAATCACCATGCAAGAGGAGCGTAATGCTGCTGCAGCAGTCGTTGATGACAAGATAAAATGCCTCAACATCACTGCAACTGAACTTAAGGGTCTGATCAAAAGCCGCATAACATAGAAACAAGTGGAGGAGTTCTTGAAGCACAAGAAGACGGCCAAGAACCAGCCGGAATCTGTCAATTAAAGATATGGCTCTTCAATTCCTCAATACTCCCATTGACTCAAAATAAATCGAAGAATTCATCGATAGATTTCAGCAAAAAAAATAAAACTGAGGAATATCGCAATGCTATGCTTAGACATCCAAAGGAGCATTGGGGAGAAGACTTTGGAGAAGAAAAATACGGGTACATTGACAGCATCATTGAAGTTGTAGTTGATGAACAACTCGCCTTCCCTTTTAAGGGCTTAAAGAGAGAACAACTCAGTTCCTACATTTCGGGAAAATTGGTATTTCCCCCTTACGCTAGGCTTTGGAACTCCACGCAAAGCGAATACGAAATAGACGTTCCAACGAACATTGGAACAACATCCAGCGATGTATTAAGTAGATCTTAGCCTAACTCTAGATAGCAATCTCAATGTAAAGAGCGCAAGCGTAACTTATGGCACAGATGAACCGAGTCATAAGCTTCTAACCTATTGGATTTTGAAACAGTCAAACTAGCTCAGCTAGCCTTGCCTTGCCTTGCCTTGCCTTGCATACGCGTCATTGACATCGATATAAGCTTGTGTAGTTTTGATATTTCGGTGTCCAGCTAGGCTTTGTAGCACTCTAACGCTGACACCTTTGTCTTCCAAGTTGGTGATAGAATTTCAGCGGAGATTGTGACTAGTTGTACCGTCTATATCACAACTATGGAACAAGTAATGAAATAATTGGCAGAGCATATTAGCTGTAAATCCGTCTGTGTCTTTCTTCTACGTTTAGAAAAGTTTGTCAGTATTGGCTTTATAGGGAATAGACGGTGAATCGCCCCGGGATTAAACTGACCCCTAGGGACTCTCTGCACAAATCCGTGCGTGATGTGCTGACGAAGGCTTGAAGCCGAGACAATAAGACAATGAAGCAAAGCAGCCTGGGCCTGAGCAATACCACCAAGCGCACGCGTAAGCGCGAGTTCCTTGATGCGATGGAGTTGGTGGTGCCCTAGACCGAGTTAGTCTCACTCATTGAGCCCTACGCCCCCGAGGGTGGGCACAGAGGGCAGCGGCCCTTTGCTGTGCAGACCCTGCTGCGCATCCATTTCATGCAGCAGTGGTTCAGGCTCAGCGACCCAGCCATGGAGGAGGCACTGCACGACGTGCCAGACTTTCGGGACTTTGCGGGCCTATCGCACTGTGTTGGTGACGACGCAAACTTGACCAGCTGGGGGTGCGGATAAAAACTTGGACTGGTTTTATGCCGCAAGTCCAAGACTCACCCTGTATTCGATCGGGCTGAGGGCCCACAGGGATATCTTGATCCGCTTCTCGTTGTACCAGCGGCTGTAGTTGTCGACTGCCTCAATGAACTGCGCAAGGGTGACGCTCTTCCAGTCCTGAGGATAGAACAGTTCGTTCTTCAGCCAACCGAAGAACCCCTCGCAGGCTGCGTTGTCAGGGGAGCATGCCTTGCGAGACATCGAGCGGGTGAAGTTGGCATCGCGCATCCTTGATATCCAGCCTGGCCGGCGGTAGTGGCCGCCGCGGTCGGAGTGGACCACAGGCCGGTCAGCGGTGTCCGTCACCGTCTCGATGGCTGCGTCCAGCATGGTATTGACCAGCTCAGCGTCCGGGCTCGTGCCAATGGTCCAGCTCATTACCATGCCGTCGAAGCAATCGATGATTGGCGACAGGTAAACCTTGCCGCCGGGGATCTGGAACTCTGTGATGTCCGTGAGCCACTTCTCATTGGATGCAGCAGCCTGGAAGTCGCGGTTGATGATGTTCTCTGGCGCTGGACTGATCTCCCCTTGGTACGAGGCGTATCTGCGCTTCTTGGACTTTGGAGCAACCAAGCGCTCCTGCCTCATCAGCCGCTGCACCACCTTCTCCGAGATGTTGACCTGCTGCCTTGTCAGCGAGGCCTGCAGCCTGCGGTAGCCGTAGCAACGGTGGTCCGACTCAAAGATATCGGTGATCGCACGACGCGCACAGAGGTACCTGTCGCCCACCGCTGCGCGGGCCCGATGGTAGAAGTACGAGCTGCGTGCAAGGCCCAACTGTCCAAGGAGCTTTGGCAGGCCATAGTGCTCCTTGAGGGCGTCAATCAGCAGTGTCTTCTCCCTGTTGGACAGGAGCTGCAGATCGACGCCCAGGCCTTTTTTTAGCAGTTCATTGGCCTTGTTCAAGAGGTCCTGCTCAAGGCGCAGTTGCCTGACTTCGCGGCGCAACGCCTCAACCTGGCGCTCGAGCTCGTCGCGCTCTTGAGCGTGGGGTGACTGATTGGTTTGTTTCATGGATGCGGGTGCCTCACGCCCCAGGAGCTGGTTCTTCCAGTTGTACAACGTCGGCCTGCTCACGCCAAGCTTCTGAGCAACCGCCTGCGCACTTCCCTCACGAGTGCACAGTTCGAGGACCGCCTGCTTCTTCATTTGCGGCGGCCGAGGTGCACTGACGGCTCTGCCGACAACGCGCTGGCGGGAGTCGGGGTCCAGTTCATCAATCCAGGCGCGCAGCAAATCGCGGCACGGATAGCCCAGCGCCTTGACTGTTGATGCGATGCAGCGCCCGTGCTCGGCGTAGTGTTTGACAGCCTGCTCCTTCTGAATTTGAGAATACTTCGGCTTCGAGCGCACGTAGCCGGACAACAGGTCCAGGCGCCGCTCGTACTCCTCATGCCAGCTCTTCAAGGAGTTCTTCGTCGGATAGCCCAACTGGCGGATAGTCGCTCCGGTGCGCTTGCCCAGCTTGATGTCGAGCGTGACCGCTCGGATGCGGTCTTCGTATGAATACATGAACTACCTCCAGGTAGTCCAAGTTTTTGTCCGCCCCCCCTTCGGAATGGTCCAGGTCGCGTTCTCAAAATCGACCTCGTCCCACGTAGCCTCGATCAGCTCACTCTTGCGCACCAGCGTCAGCAGGATCATGCGCAGCGCCAGCCGGATGGTGGGATAGGTGGCCACCGACTCCATCTGACGCGACATCAGGCGGATCTCCAGCGGCGACAAGGCACGGTCCTTGGGCACGAAGGTCGCAATCGACGCCGCGCCCACGTCGGCCGCCGGGTTGTCCACCTTCTCACCATGCAGGATGGCGAAGGCATAGACCTGCTTCACGATGTCGCGGACATGCACCGCCGTGGCCGGGGCGCCCCGCCCCTTCACCTTGCCGCACAAGGCGCGCAAGTCATCGGCGGTGATTTCGTTGAGCAGGCGGTTCTGGAAGGCTGGCAGGATGTCGCGATCAACGATGCTCTTGCGCATCGCCCGCGTGCTGTCGGCCATCCTGGCACCACCCAGCCATTGGGTGGTCATGTCGCCAAAGTTCTTGGCGGCGGTCAGACGGCGCTTCTCGCGCTGCTTCTCGTGCGCCGGCGACTTGCCCTGGGCGACGGCCTTCTTCGCATCCAGCCAGCTTTTCGCAGGCCATCGCGAGCGAAATACCCGCCGCCCCATAGCGACCAATGGTCAGGGTCTCACGGCGACCGTTAAGACGGTAATCGAAGCGGAAGGTGACGGTACCGGTAGGCGATACCGTCACGTACATGCCGTCACGGTCGGAAGCCTTGTACGTCTTGGGCTTGGGCTTGAAATTGCGCAGTGCGGTGTCGGTAAGCATCGAGGTTTTTCCTCCTGTTCATGACGGCTTTTACCGTCAGGGGTCAGGAGACCTGCTGATGCCCGGAAAGCCGTATGAAACAAGCTTTCCAGAGTAGTGATTTACCGTCAAAGACCGGTTTGGTCTCGATAGTAAACAAGGAGGTCTTAATCCGGCCTCCGGTTTCTACCGTCACCTCTACCGTCAATCCGTTTCGCTGCCCGGCGATAGTCGCCGATAGCTGCCGCGACGTATTTCCTTTGAAATCAACACGTTACGGCGGATTTTCGATAGGTGGCGATAGTCCCGAAGGACCTGATTTCACTCCCACTCGATCGTCGCTGGCGGCTTGCTGCTCACGTCATAAGTCACACGGTTGATACCGCGCACTTCGTTGATGATGCGGCCCGACACCTTCTTGAGCAAGGCGTAAGGCAGTTCAGCCCAGTCGGCGGTCATGAAGTCGCTGGTCTGCACGGCACGCAAGGCCACCACGTAGTCATACGTGCGGCCGTCGCCCATCACGCCCACGCTCTTGACGGGCAGGAACACGGTGAAGGCTTGGCTGGTGAGGTCATACCAGCTCTTGCCGGTGGCGTCGTCCTTGAAGTTGCGCAGCTCTTCGATGAAAATCGCGTCGGCACGGCGCAGCAGGTCGGCGTATTCCTTCTTCACCTCGCCCAGGATGCGCACGCCCAGGCCGGGCCCGGGGAAGGGGTGGCGGTAGACCATCTCTGGCGGCAGGCCCAAGGCCACGCCCAGCTCACGCACTTCGTCCTTGAACAGGTCGCGCAGGGGTTCCAGCAGCTTCAGGCCCAATTGCTCTGGCAGGCCGCCCACGTTGTGGTGGCTCTTGATGGTGACGGCCTTCTTGCTCTTGGCGCCGCCGCTTTCGATCACATCGGGGTAGATGGTGCCCTGAGCCAGGAACGTCGCGCCTTTGACGGTGCGACCAACATCCTCGCCCTTGTGGCCGCCCGTGCCGGCCTTGAGCTTGGCAGCTTCGGCCTTGAACACATCCACAAACAGGCCACCGATGATCTTGCGCTTTTGCTCAGGCTCGCTCACCCCGGCCAGCTTGCCCAGAAACAAGTCGCTGGCGTCCACGCGGATGACCTTGGCGTGCAGCTTGCCCTCGAACATGTCCATCACCATGTCGCCTTCGTTCAGACGCAGCAGGCCGTGGTCCACAAACACGCAGGTGAGCTGGTCACCAATGGCG